>NZ_CP114976.1:437500-737500 GCF_027498055.1 Denitrificimonas caeni | reverse complement strand
GCAATTACCCGCTCCATTGCTGACCAAGCGCGCACTATTCGTATTCCCGTGCATATGATTGAAACCATAAATAAACTCAATCGTATTTCACGCCAAATGCTCCAAGAGATGGGCCGTGAGCCTACTCCTGAAGAGCTGGGTGTGCGTATGGAAATGTCCGAAGACCGCGTCCGCAAGGTGCTCAAGATCGCCAAAGAGCCAATCTCTATGGAGACGCCCATTGGTGATGACGAAGACTCACACCTAGGGGACTTCATCGAAGACGCTACTATGCAATCGCCGATTGATATCGCTACTGTTGAAAACCTCAAAGAAGCCACTAAAGATGTACTTGGTGGCCTCACTGAGCGCGAAGCAAAAGTTCTACGGATGCGTTTTGGTATTGATATGAATACTGACCACACCCTAGAAGAGGTTGGTAAACAGTTTGATGTGACCCGTGAGCGAATCCGTCAAATTGAAGCCAAGGCGCTACGCAAATTGCGCCACCCATCACGCAGCGAGCATTTACGTTCCTTCCTTGATGAGTAAAACTAAAAACCCCCGATAATTTCGGGGGTTTTTGTTTGCGTCTTCGCAGCACACGGGTATAATCATGCGCTGCAACTGGGGCCTGTAGCTCAGTTGGTTAGAGCAGAGGACTCATAATCCTTTGGTCCACGGTTCAAGTCCGTGCAGGCCCACCATCTTCAAAGCCCCGCTTTTCGCGGGCTTCAAGCAATAGCAACAGCCCTCCAACACTAGAAATATCTGCATATAGCGACTGAGTTTGTTGCATGCACCGCTTCTGTAAGCACTCATTCATACTTGTACTGCATACATCTCCTGATGCAGCAAAAACACAGCAACGCTATAGCCAAGCAATCAGCGAGCAAACTAGAGCATTATCAGCATAGGACTGACCATAGCCCACAAACGGCTCAGGCAAGTGACTCATAGCCACATGCCTGCTTAGCTTGCATTAGGCTGCACCCTGCCTGTTAAATCAGCGACTCACCCTTAGCTCGGGCATTGCGCGCATCAATCACCACCGCTGTGCACAACACTATCAGCACCATGGCCGAAAGCACTGGCCAAATCATGACATACACTGTTAATCCAAATACCGACATCTTAAATCTCCTTAAACTTTCGCTTCTTTATGAAATTCAATGACCCGTTTATTAATCATATCAAAATCAAAATCAGGCGCTTTGCTGCGCAAGGTCATCAGGGTGCAAATAATAGTGCTCGCACCATAGGCTGTGAGCGAACTCAACAAAACAATATATTCGCGTAAAAATCCGACCGTAAAGAACACCAACACAATGGCGGCAAGGGTACCAAACAGCAAACCCGCGACTCTACCCAAAAACCCAAAGGTCATTAAGCCAATCACTACACCGCCACCTACCGCGGCAATCACTTCAAAAAAGACGGCTACTGGGCCTTCAATGGGCAGCCAGGAAAAACGCACAACTAGGAATAACAAGAATGACACCGCAACAGAAACAGTAAAGGCTGCGTTAGTCACCCGATTCCAATACAAGCTAGCGATCACTGGGAAAACAATCGAGCCCCAAAGTGCGCCAACAAAAATCAGCATGGATAAAATATCTAACTTTAAGCTGGCAAAAACAACACCTAAAAGTGCTGCCACAACCATGGTTAGACGCCCTACCCAAAGCATTTTTAATGGGTCTGGATTGTTTTTTGCCACATGCTTGGCGTAAATATCGGTCATTACAATTGCCGATAACGCTGACAAATCAGAGTCAGCAGTAGAAGATAGAGAACCAATCACCATAATAAACAGCATACCCACCATAATTGGTGATAAGTACGTGGCAGCCATTTGTGGGATTAAGTTATTTAAATCTCCATCAACCGGAGTAACGCCCGCCAATAGCGCGAGGAAACCTAGCATCCCCAAGCCAATCACAATGGCGCCATAGCCGATAGTGGCGGTAATAAAACTCGACTTGATCAAGTCCTCACGCACCGCAAATAAACGCTGAGCAATGGTTTGGTTGCCAATGGCATAGGCCAGCACGGCCACAAAGAAAGGTGCACCCTGCTCTAAAATTGCTGTAGTGGAAAAGATGTCTTGTTGTTCCAAAGTCAGATTAGGCATGCCTGTTGCAAATAACGTTGGCCCGCCTAACTTAAAGAAAATCAGCGGAATAATAATCACTGCGGCTAAAATCATTGCCACTAGCTGAGCAAAATCGGTAAAAACCGACGCTCGAAACCCCGACCAGAAGGTATAGGTCAGCACCCCAAAACCGGCAATCATGACACCCTGAACGAAACTCAATGGCGACAAAATACTCACCAAAGCACCCGCTGCAGTAAAGTTAACCATTAAGCTAATCACGCTACCCACCACGTTGGAGCCAGCCAGCACCATTTGACTGGAAGCACCGTGGCGCGCATGCATAATCTCAGCGAGGGTATGCGCATGGGGCGCTAACTTACGGAAACGTCGGCCAAAGGGGTAAATAAATAGAATCATCAGTGCGCCCCAAAATCCATAGTGGATCGCACCCGACACGCCATATTTATACCCGGAGCTGGCCGCAGCATAAAACGATGCTGCCCAAATCCAGGTTGCGGTCATACTCGCCGCTGACATGCCATAACCCACCGAGCCATTGGCCGTCATATAGCCATCAGCGTTTTCTTGTTTTTTACCGATGAGTAACGTTAAGAGGAAAGTTACACCGTAGAACCCAAGCAGGATCAATAGTGCACTCGTCATTGAAAACTGAAACATTCTTACTCCTTAGCGTCGCCAATTTGACAAGCAGAACGTATATTTCACGCACGGCGACTTTGAGCGACTCTACAGGATCAGCAAGATGAACCCTGTGAGTGCATAAAAAGAACTGCTGCTTTAGACGGATAAGACTAAATGCAATGCGCATTAGCCAAATAGCTACCAAACTGTATTGGAGCGTAACCCGCAGCCATAAGCCGGTAATTACCGGGAGATACACGAATGCTGCCTGTCAATTGCATTCGCGTCAGCCAGAAACAATAACACTATTGAGCCTAATAGCAAAATATTCACGTCAGTACAGGCATGCTAATCTGCTTCTAAATGACGGCTCTGCAATTACTTATTTAGGGCTAATGGGCGCGTCCAACGCTCTGACAACACAACACCAAACAAAGTTAAACCGCCACCCACTGCATGGTACAAAGACAGCGTTTCCGACAGCACCAATGCAGCAATAATGATGGTAAGAATCGGCATCAAATTAAAAAATACTGCTGTGCGACTGGGCCCCAGCGAGCGCACTGCACGCATCCACGCCAAAGGTGCAGCAATTGACGCAAACACACAGGCAAATAATATCAGTGGCAAGTTCGCGCTATTTAAGCCAGCTTTTTCTGAGAACCAGAACAGCGGAAACAGCACAATAATCGCTACTAACACTTGTAAATAAAGCAGTTGTAACGCAGGTATTTCCATCTGCCAATACTTCAATAAGGTGCTATACAGCGCATAGGCTAACGTCGCGATCAACATCATCGCATCACCCAGGTTAATACCCTGCTGCACTAAGCTGGCCAAGTTGCCCTGACTAATGACGATAAGCACCCCTAAAAATGAAAATATCGCCCCTACTATGGCCCCCATAGTTAAGCGCTGGCCCAAAGCAATAATAGCCATAGCCAAGGACATCATCGGCATCAGCGATAAAATGATGCCCATATTGGTCGCGGAGGTTTTAGGCGCAGCAAAGTAAGCAAGGCTTTGGTAAATCGCCATGCCCAGCACACCCAGCACAAATATCCTCAACAGATGTGGGCGAATATTAGCCCAATTGCGCAGTACCGGGCGCAATAGAAACGGCGTAAACAAAACTCCGGCAAACAGCCAACGATAAAACCCAACTTCAGCAGGAAAAATCACACCAACGGTCATTTTATTGACCACGGTATTGGCTGACCAAAATAGTACTGCCAACAGTGGGAAAGCGTACTGCACGTTAAGCATCCTGTTAAATGGGTGAGCCATTATCACCCTGTCTGAATAAATGACTATACTGATTTTCAGTCACTCAACCACAGATTGCAGACAACCGATGAGCCAAAGCACAAAAAACCACCTAAGAATCCCCGAGTTTGCTGAACTGCCAGCGCCTTTGTTCTTTCGCTACGATGAATTTGCCGCGCACAGCCATGCCCACCCCCATCGCCATCCTTGGGGTCAACTCAATTACAGTGCGCACGGGGTGATGCAATTAGAGGTTGCAGGTCAGCGCTTTATCTCGCCACCCAGCTATGGCATTTGGATACCACCACACGCCATACACAGCGCTTATAACCGTCACAGCATTGTGTACCGCTCGGTCTATCTGGATTTAAGCTTGTGCGCTGACTTACCACAACAAGCCTGCAGCGTAGTGATGAATGATATTTTAAAAGCCATTCTCAACAACTTCGCTGAGCGTGATGTGCAAATTCCACAGAGTGCCGCCGACCT
Source organism: Denitrificimonas caeni (assembly GCF_027498055.1). Classification (GTDB taxonomy): domain Bacteria; phylum Pseudomonadota; class Gammaproteobacteria; order Pseudomonadales; family Pseudomonadaceae; genus Denitrificimonas. Next base: position 733,026 of record NZ_CP114976.1, on the reverse strand, counting down.
GCGTTTAGGTCAGGTGCTGATTGATCAGTTGCACGCAGCAGCCATTGAACACAGCTACCTGCCCTATGCCAGCAGTACGCAAACCTCTTTTGTGGTGGACAGTTTACGCGCTGAACCCGGCAATGCTGACACCCTCGCACAATGGGCTGAACGAGTGTTTGTTAGCGAGCGTACTTTAGCTCGTCAGTTTATTCGTGAGACTGGTATCAGCTTTGGCGAATGGCGTCAGCGTTTACGTTTTTTGGCCGCTATTGAGCAATTGGAGACGCAGCAATCAATTAAGGAAATTGCTTTTTATTTGGGCTACAGCAGCCCTAGTGCCTTTATTAGTATGTTCCAGCGTCATGCCCAGTGCACGCCGGAGCAGTATCGCCGCCAGCGCTGCAACTCGCTTTAGATAGCATGACGAGTGGCCGCGCCTTGCTGTTTTGCGGCTTGAACAGCAGTCCATAGAAACGGCAGCAGCAACTTGCTGCCAGCCGCTGTAAAAAAGCCATACTTTATTAAGCGCGGCGCATTAATGGGCTGGCTTGATAAAGTCCGCATCGCTAAAATACTTGGCATAACTCTCCAGTGCACCAATCAGCTGTACAGCACCTTCACGCTTTTCTTCTATAGCGCTCGGTTTTTCCATAACCTGCGCACTGTCCAGCATACGGTGAATGACAATATGCAACTGCGCATCCGCGGCTGGCTCTAACTCGCAGTTTTCAATCATGTAGGCCACTTGCTGATTCACTTCTGCGGCCAATTTCTCGTAGCCGACGGCATCCAGCTGATTGTTATGAATAGCATCGTAAGCACTATTCACCGCTGCGCCAATGTCGCGCATAGCTTGGCGTAATGGGGCATCGGTTTGCCATTTTTGTCCTGCATTGAGCTGCAACTCAACGGTGTTTACACCATGGTGTTGATGTTCCGTAGCCATACTCGGTAGTGCAGTTAAGCTCATTGATACTGCTAAACCTAGTCCAGCCAAAGTCCATACAAATGAATATTTTTTCATCTTACTTCCCTCTTTTCTGTCTAAATTATCCAGCGTTTTGCTGCTTGCATTAGCACCTTAGCAACGAAGCTTAATGACAGCCTTGATCAGGCTTAGGAAAAGCGCGCACAAGCAAACCTGCCCCCTACAACAATGCAGCATTGTTGTAGGGGGCAATCAGCATCTGCCACTCTGCGCGAACATCGGCAACACAGAGCAGCGCGCCCTACATTTTGTAATCCATTGTGCGTACAATACGCGCTCGCTGCACCGAGCTTAGGTGCCTATGGTTCCCTCACCCCATTCAAAAAGGTGTCTTATGTTTGCTCTAACCGGCCCCCGTCAGCGGGCGGCGGTGGTGACGCTGATTGCGTTCCACATTTTTATTGTGATTGCCAGTAACTATCTGGTGCAGTTCCCCATGCAGCTATTTGGCTGGCAAACCACTTGGGGAGCTTTTAGCTTTCCCTTTATTTTCTTAGCTACCGATCTCACAGTGCGCTTACTGGGTAAGCAACCGGCTCGGCGCGTCATCGCTTATGTGATGCTGCCAGCGCTATTGGCTTCTTACGCCATATCGGTTTTATTCCAAGAGGGTATTTTCCGCGGTGCTGCGGCGCTACTGGTATTTAATAGTTTTATTTTGCGTATTTCTTTAGCCAGTTTTGCTGCTTATGCGGTAGGCCAACTGGCAGATATTCAGGTCTTTGACCGTTTGCGCCAGCTGAAGCAATGGTGGATCGCACCAACAGCTTCTACGGTGTTGGGCAATTTGCTCGATACATTTGTGTTTTTCTCGGTCGCTTTTTGGTACAGCAGCAACGCTTTTATGGCAGCCAACTGGGTCGAGATCGCCGTAGTGGACTACATCATCAAGATATTGATTAGCTTGCTGCTATTTATTCCACTGTATGGTTTATTGCTCAGTGCACTGTTGCGCTTTATGGGCGCACCAGCAACGGCAAAACCCAGCATTTGAAGCAAAACAACTTACCACACATAGGCTCGCCAGCTTTAAAAGAGCCGTATTACCGACTTGATCACAGCATCAGTGGTCAATAAGTACCGCGCAGGTGGCGTGGCAAGCAAAACCAGGGATGGCGCAGCACCCGAGTTGCGCCAGGAAGGCGCACTGAGGGAAAACGGCACTTGCACGGTACGGCATAGACATAGGCACAATAACGACTGCTTTTGATTTTAAATGACCAGAAAACGCGAAGTATGCTGTGCCTGCAGCTCAAAGCTTTTAGTGATTAAACTCATCAGTAAACAGAGTATCAAGATCTGGCTCGCCAGGAATAGCATGTTCTTCTGCTGCCCAAGCACCTAAATCAATCAACTTACAGCGCTCGCTACAAAATGGTCGTGAAGGGCTTTGCTCGCCCCACTCCACCGGTGTTCCACAGGTTGGGCAAGCAACCGTAGTCACTGCAGTCATTACTGGCCTCCTTTTAAAGTTAAATAGTACTCATGTAAACGTAACACTTCTCGCTCCAGCGTGGCCTTATCTGCAGCATTACACAACACATCGTCAGCATAGCGTAAACGCTCATCGCGCTTCATCTGAGTCTGCATAATCGCCCGCAACTGCTCCTCCGAAACCTGATCCCTTTGTAAAGCACGCACCACTTGCACCTCACTTGGCACATCCACCACCAAAACACGCTGCACATTTTTATATTGCCCCGACTCCACCAGTAATGGCGAAACCAAAATAGCATAAGGTGATTGCGCAGCAGCTAAATACTGACTGATTTCCGCACGAATCAGCGGATGCAGCAAAGCCTCTAACCATTGCCGCTGCTCCGGCTCCGCAAAAATATGTTCGCGTAAAACCGCACGATTGAGCTGCCCATCAGCCAGTAAAATAGCCTCACCAAAACGCTGCACAATCTGCTGTAGTGCAGGACGTCCCGGCTCGACCACCCAGCGCGCAGCATGGTCGGCATCAATCGTATCAATACCTAAACGCGCAAAAGCTTCAGCAGCAGCACTTTTCCCACTGCCAATACCACCCGTTAGCCCTAACACCCATGCTTTACTCAAAACCCCGCCCCTTTACGATGTGTACACTCATGCACTATTTAATTACAGGCTGGCAACTCAATCACAGCTTTAGTAGTGCTTAATCGGTTAATCTAAGCTACAAATTGCGTAACCTTAGCTGATAACAGCATCCAGCACTGCAGTCACTGCCGGCTGCCAACCATTACTCTAACTAACTTTATAGGGATTTAAACATGCTCCAGCACCTTTCCCGAGCTTTACTGGCTTTGCGCTGGCTCACCTTGAGCTTAATCACCGCCAGCAGCCTTAGCTTGGCCCAACCAGTTTTAGAAAGCAGTGAAAAGACCAACTACCTCAAACAGCTGCAACAGCAACACGCCACTAATAATGAACGCACGGCCTTGCTCGCGGAAGTGAATGCCTTGCTGTCGCAATATGCTTTACGCGCAGGTTATCAGGTTGGTCAGTCTAATCCACAGGATTTTTTATACAGTGTCAGCTTACAAAAACCTGGCGAACTACTCATTCGCGAAGAAATTCGTAGCAATCAAAATGCTGCTTTAGAAGTGCGCAGTAACCGCATAAATGTATTTGGCATTGATCCCTTTCTGAGCTACGCCTGCCCAGCACAAGGCATCCGCTGTGTGATTTTTGGCGATGATAAAAAGACCGCCATACTCACTATTGTTCGAGATCCAGAGGCAGCTAAACAGCTCGCCAAAGCTTTATCCTATTTGATCCGCAACCTACAACGCGGTTAAGGCTGGTCGCTACTGACTGCGCAGCTGCACAACACTCCATGCAACTGCGCAAAGTAACAGCTGTTCACTCAAGCGCTACGCTTTCCTAGCGCGGGAAAAACAAACGCTTTAACTCTGCCCCAGGGTCATTCGCGCGCATAAAGGCTTCACCCACCAAAAACGCATGCACATTGTTAATTTCCATAAGTTCAACATCGGTGCGCTGTAAAATACCACTTTCGGTAATCACTAAACGCTCTTCAGGAATGCGCAACAACAACTCTAAGGTAGTTTCTAAAGACACTTCAAAATTATGCAGATTGCGGTTGTTAATCCCCACCAAGGGTGTGTCTAAATGGGTCAGCACTCGATCCAGCTCCTCGCCATCATGCACTTCAGCAAGCACATCAAGCCCAACCTCTTTGGCAGTTGCAGCCAGTTCGCGCATTTGTTCATCGTCTAAACAGGCTGCAATGAGCAACACACAATCTGCACCCAGCGCCCGTGCTTCAACAATCTGATACGGATCAATCATAAAATCTTTACGAATAACGGGTAAAGAGCAAGCGGCGCGAGCTTCTTGCAAATAACGGTCAGCACCTTGGAAAAAATCAATATCAGTCAGCACTGATAAGCAAGTTGCACCACCTTGCTCATAACTTTTCGCCAACCACTCAGGCACAAAATCTTCACGCAAAACCCCTTTACTGGGCGAAGCTTTTTTAATTTCAGCAATGACTGCTGGTAATTTCTTCTGCACTTGCTGCTGCAAAGCACGAGCAAAACCGCGCGGTGCAGAAGCTTGCGCGGCTTGCGCCTGCAACTCACTGATGCTGACAACTTGTTTGCGCAGGGCGACTTCTTCATGCTTGCGCGCGACTATTTTTTCTAAAACAGTTGGGATACTCATAGGGTGGCAGCCTCCTGCTTAAACACGGAAGTAAAGGATACAAGTTCAACAAGCTTCTCTAAGGCAAGCCCAGTGTAGATAGTGTCATGGGCCCGCGCTACACCTTCTTTTAAAGTGCTGGCCACACCGGCCACATACAAGGCTGCGCCAGCATTAAGAGCAATCATTTCTGCCGCTTTGTGCGCGTAAGGCAACTCACGCTTACCTAAGGCATCCCGAATCAAAGTGTAAGACGCCGCTGCATCTGCCACTTCTAAACCAATTAACGACTGGCTATTAATGCCAAAATCTTCGGGCTGAATGCGGTACTCGGTAATCTCACCATGGTTTAACTCGGCAACAAAAGTTGGCGCACCTAAGCTGATTTCATCCATACCGTCTTGCGCATGCACCACCATCACATGCTTGCTGCCCAAACGTAATAGCACTTCCGCTAACGGGCGGCACAGCTGCTTGCTGAAGACACCAATGACTTGGTTTTTCACCTGCGCAGGGTTACTCATGGGGCCCAAAATATTAAATAAAGTACGCAAACCCAGTTCACGACGCGGACCACTGGCATGCCGCATGGCACCATGGTGTGCGGGTGCATACATAAAGCCCACGCCCACAGTATCAACACAGCGCTTAACCTGTTCAGCGCTAAGGTCCAAATATACTCCTGCAGCCTCCAGCAAATCGGCACTGCCACTTTTGCCCGACACCGCACGGTTACCATGTTTTGCCACCTGAGCTCCGGCGGCAGACACCACAAAAGCGGCAGCTGTGGAAACATTAAAAATATTCATCCCATCGCCGCCAGTCCCGCAGGTATCCACCAGGTGCTCACCGGCAATATCCACAGGTTCAGCCAGCTCACGTAACACCTGCACAGCACCAACAATTTCATCGATGCTTTCACTCTTCATACGCATGGCCACTAAAAAACCGCCAACTTGCGCTTCAGTGCATTGCCCGGTCATGATCTGCCGCATCACCGACTGCATCTCTGCAGTACTTAAATCCAAATGACCCACTGCTCGATTCAGCGCTTCTTTAATATCCATTAACGTCGCCCTCCCGTTTGTTTTAAAAAGTTAGCCAGCAAAGCATGGCCTTGCTCAGTCAAAATTGACTCAGGGTGAAACTGCACCCCCTCAATGGTTAATCTGCGGTGCTGTACCCCCATAATGACGTCCATTTCCCCCTGCTCTGTTTGCGTCCAAGCGGTAACCAATAACTCTGCTGGCAAGCTACTGGGTGCCAACACTAAAGAGTGGTAGCGGGTGGCCGTCAGCGGATTATTTAAGCCACTAAACACCCCTTGATTGCGGTGATAAACCGGACTGGTTTTACCATGCATAGGCTGACTGGCCCGCACTACATCACCGCCAAATACCTGCCCAATACTTTGATGCCCTAAGCACACGCCAAGAATCGGCACTTTACCAGCGAAGGCTTGAATCGCTGCCAAGGAAACGCCGGCCTCATTTGGAGTGCAAGGCCCTGGTGATATCACCACCTGCGCAGGCTGCATGGCCAACAATTCAGGCACAGTGTATTCATCATTACGCACCACCTTAACCTTCGCCCCCAGCTCAGCAAAATACTGCACCAAGTTCCAAGTGAAAGAGTCGTAATTGTCGATCATTAGCAGCATGACAGCAGGTCCTTAGGCGATTAAGGGATCAAGTTATAAGATCAAAGCAGCTCTTTACGCAGCTGCGCTGGGCTTTTCGGTGACAACAAACCTGGAGCAATATCAAATACAGTTTTCGCGCCAATATCATTTAAACGCGCTAGACGATGCACCGCACGCGCATAGGCCACCAGCACACTGGAGGTAAACTCTGGGTTACTGCCCAGCGCCAATGAGTACTCAATGGTTTGCTTGGTATTCACACCGGTGTTACCGCTGCGAATGACAAAGCCGCCATGGGGCATGCTGCTGTGTTCTGTCTTGAAGGTTTCTTGATCAATAAAGTTGACCACAGTGTCGTAGTCCGCAAAGTAGTCGGGCATGCTGACAATGCTCTCGCGCACCACATCAGCATCAGCACCCTCGGCCAACACCACAAAGCACTCGCGGGTATGCTTTTCACGGGTACTCAGCTCGGGTTGCTCACCGGCACGTACTCGCGCCATGGCATTTTCAGAGGGCAGCGTATATTGCACAGCGGACTGTACTCCCGGTACACGACGCACTGCATCAGAATGCCCCTGACTTAAACCTTTGCCCCAAAATGTATAGGTTTCACCTTCCGGCAAAATAGCTTCGCCATATAAACGGTTCAGTGAGAACAGACCTGGATCCCAACCCACCGATAACATGGCTACACGGCCGGCATCACGGGCTGATTGATCCAACGCCTCATAATACTCAGGCACTTTAGCGTGAGTATCAAAGCTGTCGACAGTGTTAAAAAACTTAGCTAAATAAGGGCCTTGCTCTGGCAGATCAGACTTGGATCCGCCACACAAAATCATCACATCCACATCATCTTGATATTGTTCGATATCAGCCATGGCATAAACCGGCGTACTGCTATCTAACAGTTTCACGCTACTAGGTTCACGACGGCTGAACACACCAACCAAACGCATGTCTGGGTTTTGCGCCAGCGCTGCTTCAACGCCACGTCCTAAATTGCCATAACCAGCAATTGCTACTCTGATTCGATGAGACATTTCGACCTACCTTTGCGTTAACACATCAATTTATTAAAAATACCCAGCCGCTTACGGCTTACTTTTCTCCGCCAAAGCCACCGCTTTAAACATGGCGCGGCGCTTATTTAGAGTTTCTTCCCACTCCAACTCTGGCTGCGAATCGGAGACAATACCGGCGCCAGCTTGAACATGCAGTTGACCGTTTTTAATCACCGCAGTACGAATAGCAATGGCGGTATCCATATTGCCATTCCATGCCCAGTACCCCACGGCGCCACCGTACACCCCTCGTTTCACTGGTTCGAGCTGATCAATAATTTCCATCGCCCGTACTTTCGGTGCGCCGGATAACGTACCTGCCGGTAAAATCGCCCGCAAAGCATCCATAGCGCTCAGCTCACTGCGTAACTCTCCAGTGACATTGGAAACGATATGCATGACATTCGAATAGCGTTCAATAATCATTTTCTCAGTGACTTTGACACTACCGGTATCTGCTACTCGCCCTACATCATTACGCCCTAAATCAATCAGCATTAAGTGCTCAGCCAACTCTTTTTTATCGGCTAACAGCTCTTGCTCAAGGGCATTATCTTCTTCTTCAGTGGCACCACGAGGACGGGTACCGGCAATGGGACGCACTGTGACTAAGCCATCTTCAACCCGCACTAACACCTCTGGCGAGCTGCCCACCACATGAAACTCAGCCAAGTTAAAGAAGTACATATAAGGGGTTGGATTAAAACAGCGCAGTGCTCGATACAAATCAATTGGTGCCGCGGTAAAAGGCACGGACATACGCTGCGAAATGACCACCTGCATGCAGTCACCAGCAGCGATGTAGTCTTTAATCTGCAACACTGCTTTTTGATAATCTTCACGACTGAAGCTTGAGGAAAACTCTGGCTCAGGGGCATCAAGCGCATTGAGATCGACACCTGAGCGTGGCGTCAATGGTTTGCGCAACTGTTCACTCAGCAGTTCCAACTCAAGCACACCCTGCGCATAAGCATCCGGTTTGCTCGGATCAGCCAAGACAATTAAATGCGACTTGCCGGACAAGTTATCAAAAACCACCACAGCATCGGAGACCAACAATAATATATCTGGAGTGCCCAGCGGATCAGGATTGGGGCACTCGGCTAAGCGCTGCTCCACATAGCGCACACTGTCATAGCCAAAGTAACCGACTAAACCGCCATTAAAACGTGGCAAGCCCGGCAAAGTTGGCACTTGATAACGTGCTTTAAATTGCTCAACAAAATCTAGCGGGTCCTCAACCTCAAGGTCCTCGACCACCCGCTCATGGGTAATCACCCGTACCCGCTGACCATCAACCCGTAAACGAGTGCTACTGGGCAAACCTATAATAGAAAAGCGCCCCCATTTCTCACCGCCATGGACAGATTCCAATAGGTAAGAATAAGGTGCATCAGCGAGTTTTAAGTAAATTGAGAGAGGGGTATCAAAATCGGCCAGCGTTTCGCGCGCCAAAGGAATACGGTTATAGCCTTCTGCAGCTAAGCGCAAAAATTCTTCGTGGGTCATATCAGCCTCGTGGCAAGAGGGGGAAAAGGGATAATCACAAACAATGTCGCCACAATGGCAACCAAAAACAATTAGACACGCCAACGCCAACGGCCTGATGCCGCTGGTAATGTGCCTATCAATAGTTTGCGATCAACAACCACGAGCGGGTCCCTTGGGATGGTCTTAAATATTAGTTAACACTAGCGCAGCCAATGTTAAGGCGCAACTGTTAGATGCTGTTTTTTCTATTTAACCTTGTAAGTATTGTCGATTCTTAAGGATCCTCTGAATAACGTTATCGAGGACGCTAACACAAGGCAAAACTTACGAAAAAGCGCAGTTTACAACGAGCAGATGAGCGTTTTGAGTAAATTTTTAACGCAGTGGTAGCTACGCAGATGGTTATTCAGAGGTTTTTTAATGGTCGATGTCTTTACCAAAATCGCGAAAAGCCTCGTGTTTTTAGTGCGAGGATGAATAGCTAGGGCGGCGTAAGCTGCCCCCCAATAGGTTGTTAAAATATTTGCAGTGCGAGTGCGTACTGGTATTATATACAGCATGACAAAACACACCAAAACATTAAAAGTTCGCATTCGAGATAAGCATGCGCCACTGCTAAACAGCATGGCACGAAGCGTTAATTTCGTCTGGAACTTTGTCAATGAATTAAGCCAGCGCTCGATTAAAGAGCGCGCACAAGTTCAGTCGCACGCTGGCTGGGGTCAATTAAAAACAATGTTGGACTATAAATGCGCTCACGCAGGCATTGTTTTTAAGGAAGTGAACGAGGCATACACCACCCAAACCTGTAGCTGTTGCGGCGCAGTGCCCGATAGCAGGCCGAAAGGTATCGCAGGGCTTGAAATAAGAGAATGGACGTACAGTGCGTGCGGTGTCACGCACAGCGACCGCGATATAAACGCGGCACGAAATATTCTCGCGGTCAGGCATGGCCGTCTAGCAGTAGAAATCAGCGCCTCTTTAGGGCGTGAGGATGTCAAGCAGAGTAACACTAGAGAAACAGTTCCCGGAGATCCTCTAGCACTAACGCTGGATTCTCTGCACTGATCGGTTCTCCATAGTTATACCCATAGGTCACCGCAATACATGCCACGCCAGCAGAGCGGGCCGCCTGCACATCATTACGAGAATCGCCTACAAACAGGCACTGCTCCGCAGTCACGCCTGCTTGCTGCATAACCCAAAGCAGTCCAGCAGGATCAGGTTTTTTCTGCGGCAAAGTATCGCCACCAACAACCCACTCAAAATATTCAGCTATTTGCATTTCGGCCAATAACTCAGGAATAAATTTTTCTGGTTTATTGGTGATCAAAGCCAGCTTCACTCCCAGCATTTTCAACGACTGTAAAGTCTCCAGCGCACCGGGATACAACGTCGTTAAACTGTTACCTGTGCCATACACCTGCATAAAGATTGCCAGCGCCTGGGCTTCTTGCTCAGCGCTAATGTGCTGCTCAGCAAAACCATCGGCCAAGGCGCGACGCACTAACATAGGTGCACCATTGCCGACCCAGTTGCGCACTTTATCCATCCCCGCGGGGGCGCGGCCAAGCTGCACTAACATTTGGTCCGTGGCAACAGTCAAATCCGGCACTGAGTCTATTAAGGTGCCATCCAGATCGAACATGACCAATTTAGGCAGCTGCCCGCTCAACACACCAAGCAAAGTTTTCACTGTTGCACACCTGCCAGCTCTGCACGCATCGCCGAGATCACCTGGGCATAATCTGGCGCATTAAAAATGGCTGAGCCAGCGACAAAGGTGTCAGCACCTGCTTGGGCAATTGCTTTGATATTTTTCACATTGACCCCGCCATCCACTTGCAAACGAATCGGCAAACCGCTGGCATCAATCAACTCGCGCGCTTCACGCAACTTATCCAAAGTGCCAGGAATAAATGACTGTCCACCAAAACCTGGGTTAACGCTCATCAAAAGCACCATGTCGACTTTATCTAAGACGTACTTTAGTACGTCCAACGGCGTGGCCGGATTAAATACCAGACCGGCTTTACAGCCACCTTGCTTGATCAATTGCAAGGAGCGATCCACATGCTCAGAAGCTTCAGGGTGAAAAGTAATGTAACTGGCACCCGCCTCAATGAAATCACCAATAACGCGATCCACAGGCTTAACCATCAAATGCACATCAATGGGTGCGGTAATGCCGTATTTACGTAACGCACTGCACACCATCGGCCCAATTGTTAAGTTCGGCACGTAATGGTTATCCATCACATCAAAGTGCACTGTGTCTGCGCCAGCAGCGAGGACACGGTCAACATCTTCACCTAAGCGGGCAAAGTCGGCGGATAAAATAGATGGAGCAATTACAAAAGGCTGCATAGCGTCCTCACGGTCAATAGAGCAAGCGATGGCTGTCGTTAACAACCGATACTGTTGTGCGCAAAAGTAGCTATCTTAGCGCAATTAATTCAACCATAGGTCATCCAAATTAGGAAAACCCCAGTCTTCGACTGACTCTCGGCCGATGATGCTTTCACTGCAACCCGCTTGCGCCAAGTCAATCACTCGCTGCTCAATGGGCATGTTTGACTTAGTCGAAAAGAAAACTTTCACCTTTGGCTTTAGCAAGTTCACCTCATTTTTTTCAGTCACCACAGCGAGGCGACCGCTGCGCAAACGCAGCAAAGAGCCCACAGGATAAATACCCATAGTGCGCACAAATGCTTGAAACACTTGAGGGTCAAAATGCCCTTGCCACTGTGCCATGCGCTGTAAGGACTCCGCAGGCCCCCAGCCAGCTTTATAGGGGCGGTCTGAGGTAATCGCATCGTACACATCGCAGACTGCGGCCATGCGAGAAAACAAACTAATATCCTGGCCTTTCAGCTTTTTTGGATAGCCGCTACCGTCATATTTTTCATGGTGGTGCAAGCACACATCGTACACTTCAGGGCTAATTACAGAATCACTTTCTAAAAGCAGCTTGGCTCCATAAACAGGATGCAAGCGTACCTTGGCAAATTCCTCATCGGTGAGCCGCCCTGGCTTATTTAAAACTGTGTCGTCGATCATCATTTTACCGACATCATGTAGCAAACCAGCCACCCCAGCCTTTTGTACTTGCTCGGCACTGAGCTCAAGCTTGCGCGCTAGAGCAATCATCAAGGCGCACACGGCCACAGAGTGCATATAGGTGTATTCATCGGCATTTTTTAAACGCACCAAGCTCAGCAGCGCTGAGGGGTGACGCAACACAGATTGTGTGATGTCAGCAACCACTTCATGCGCCCCATGCAGCTCAATGGCTTGCCCCATGCGCACCTCAGAAAACATGGTAAGCACCGACTGCTTGGAGCGCTCACAGATATCAAATGCACGCTGCATTTCATCAGTCATGGTCACCGCAGGTGTCAATGACTCAGTAGTAGCTAAAGCTTCCTGCAAAACATTTTCTACTCTCTCGGCTACTGTGCTGGCGGGTTCACTAGCGAGGTTATCGGGCAAATCCAGCCCTTTCGTGGAGTCGATCCACACTTCGCTAATAGCACTGCTTTGCAAACTGTGTAAATCAGCCTGAGTTTGCAATACAAACCCTTTTTTCCAGAAAGGATGATCCATCCAAGAACCACAGAGCTCATGGATATACATACCCAACACCACATCTGTTACGGAAACTTTCTTGAGCATAGCGATGCCGAAACCTAGCCTACAATCGTTTTATCATGAAGTTATTCACAGTAAGAAGCCATGCTAGAGCCAGCACTAGAATGTTTACAAAGTATTATAGCGCCAATCAGTTACAGCTCAGCTAAGGCTAGTCACAGCGCCTCTAAGTCTGTCTCACAAGCTTTGCCCAGACTCTCTTTATTCGGTAATTAGCTCAACTTTTTCGGCATCTATGGCATAGGCAAAGTCTGCCAATGCATTGCTGCTGACCTCAACCCGTAGAACACCCTCGACCCACAAGGGGGCATAAATATCTTCGAGGTTTATCCCTTGCGGATAACGCACCAATACAATTTGATTTGGTGGCGGGGGCGGAACATGGATACAGGCACCCGGATAAGGCACCAAAAAGAACTCAACAAACTGGCCGCGTTGATCAGTCTCTAAAGGCACAGGGTAACCACCCAGCAGAATCTCGCGGCCATCCAGCGCCGGAACGGTTTGCGCGGAATACATAAAGTCCGGCATCGCTTTATCTGCGCTGCGCAGGCCTCCGCCGTCAGGGGTATAAAAGCCGCTGTCAGCCTCTGGGCTGTCATGGGTAATTTCTGGCATTTCTAACAACGCCTTGCGGTCCGCTTCTGGCATAAGGTCCAGCCAGTCGGTTTCCTCTAACGCAGCTTGCGCAGCGCCAGCCAGCAACAACACACTTAGCAGTAAAGAACGCATGCAATGCTCCTAGTAACTTAGCCACTGGATTACCACAGTGGCTATAGTGGACTGCTGCGCAGTAGCAGAGTTCAGAGCGGTTTTAACTGTCTAACAATGCTTCCAACGCAGCAATTTGCTCTTGTAAACGCTGTGCACTTTGGCTGCGCAAGGTGGCATGCCCGACTTTACGGCCAGGTTTAAAAGCTTTGCTATAGTCATGCAAATGGCAGTCAGCCACGGCAACTACATCAGCGGTAGCCGGAATACTGCCGATAAAGTTCAGCATAGCGCTATGGCCCACTTTTTCTACGGAGCCCAATGGCAAGCCCGCAACAGCACGCAAATGGTTTTCAAATTGACTGCATTCAGCCCCTTCGATCGTCCAGTGTCCTGAGTTATGCACCCGTGGCGCAATTTCGTTGGCTTTTAAACCGCCATCCACCTCAAAGAACTCAAAGGCCAAAACACCCACATAATCCAACTCTTTCAGTACCCGCTCAGCATAATCCTGCGCCAGCGCCTGCAACGGATGCTCATCACTGGCCACCGACAGGTGTAAAATACCGTCATTGTGCACGTTATGCACCAATGGGTAGCTCAGCACTTCGCCATCACGGCCGCGTACTGCAATCAATGACACTTCACCGCTAAAAGCCACAAAGCCTTCTAAAATGCAGGGCACATTGCCTAAATAAGCAAACGCATCCACCACGTCAGCGGCTTCACGCAAGACTTTTTGGCCTTTACCGTCATAACCTAAAGTGCGGGTTTTCAAAACTGCCGGTAAGCCAATCTGCGCCACGGCTGCCTCTAAATCGGCTTGCGACAACACATCAGCAAATTCAGTGGTGGGAATACCCAATGCTTTAAACATGGATTTTTCAAACCAGCGATCCCGAGCGATACGCAACGCATTAGCGCTGGGATATACGGGCACAAACTGCTCAAGAAAAGCCACAGTTTCAGCCGGCACACTTTCAAACTCGAAGGTAACCAAGTCAACTGTTTGCGCTAATTGCTGCAAGTGTTCTTGTGAGTCGTAACCACCCAACAAGTGCTCACCCACTGCCGCAGCGCAGGCATCCACTGCCGGATCAAGAAAAGTGAACTGCATTCCTAAGGGTGTTCCAGCCAGCGACAACATACGTCCTAACTGCCCACCACCAATCACGCCAACTTTCATGACTTAAGCCTCCCGTGGATCTGGGTTATCTAACACGGTTTGCGTTTGCTGCTCACGGAACGCATTCAGTGCGGTATGAATTTCTGGATGCTGATGACCAATAATACTGGCCGCCAATAAAGCCGCATTGATTGCGCCTGCTTTACCAATGGATAAGGTTGCCACAGGAACGCCCGCCGGCATTTGTACAATCGACAACAGCGAATCAACACCAGACAACATAGACGATTGCACGGGCACACCCAGTACCGGCAAGTGCGTTTTGGCCGCGCACATACCCGGCAAGTGTGCGGCACCACCGGCACCTGCGATAATCACTTGCACGCCACGCTCATGGGCTTTTTCAGCGTAACTGAATAATAAATCTGGAGTGCGGTGCGCCGAAACCACTTGCACCTCATAAGGAATACCGAGGGTTTCCAGCATGTCTACGCTGTGGCTCATTGTGCTCCAATCCGACTTGGAACCCATAATCACGCCTACCAGTGGACTCATCAGTGTTGCCTCTTCAAGTTTGGCCGCCAGTTAGCGCGGCAAAAATAACAAACCACGCAACACGGCGTGGCTTAGTTAATGAAATAGTTAAGATATAAGAAGTGCGCAATTATAGCGCATTTGCAGCGCTTTACTAAAACACCAATGGAAAAATCCATGCTCTGCCTTAGCGCCCGCCTTGCACAGTCAGACCAACACCTAACTCCACTGCCAACGCCCAAGGCAATAACAGAGTATCCAAGAGCAGACTAAAAGGTAAATCCAGTGCGGCATATTTTGGCGCCTGTGCACCAAAGCGCTCAACTGGATAACAGCCACCTTGCACACTGTACCAGTCCAGTCGAGTTCCAGAATAAATCACCGGAGCTCCTGCTTGCGCAGCATCTAAAGTACGCACACTGGCGCAACCACTGCTCAATAACACCACCATCAACAGCAGTGCAGCAACCTTATTACTCATTCCAGTCCGCTTGGTGATGCTCACCCCAGCGCGGCAACATATCTTGCGGAATTTGTAAGATGTTCAGAATGCGCGCTACAACAAAGTCGACCAAGTCTTCAATGCTTTGCGGCTGGTGATAAAAACCGGGCGAAGCTGGCAAAATCACTGCGCCCATATTCGATAATTTCAGCATATTTTCCAAATGAATACTGGAGTACGGCGCTTCACGGGGCACTATAACCAACTGGCGCCGCTCTTTCAGCACCACATCAGCAGCACGCTCAATCAAACTATTACAAGCGCCTGTGGCAATCGCCGACAGCGTACCTGTCGAACAAGGCACCACCACCATCGCGCTCGGCGCACCCGAACCAGATGCCACAGAAGACATCCAATCCTCTTTGCCATATACCCGCACCTGACCTGCAGCAGCACCGGTATATTCGGTTAAAAACTGTTGCATGGCTTGCGGCTTAGGTGGCAACAGCACATCGGTTTCCGTAGCCAAGACCAACTGCGCGGCTTTGGAGATTAAAAAATGCACTTCACGGTCTTCTTGCACTAAGCAATCCAACAAGCGTAAGCCATATTGCGCGCCAGACGCGCCGGTCATAGCTAAAGTGACTCGCCGCGGCCCCATCATTGTGCTGCCTCCAAAGCTTCCATAAGCTGTGTATGGATTCCGCCAAAACCACCATTACTCATAATCACCACCTGGGTATCAGCTTGTGCCAGCGCTAACACGCCAGCAATAATGTCTTCTAAGCTGCTGCACACCTGCGTCGGTACTGGCGCATCAGCCACAGTGCTCGCTAGATCCCAGCCCAGATTGTCTGGCGCGTACCAAAACACATGATCGGCTAGGGCTGTCGACGGTGCTAAACCTTCACGGTGCGCACCCAGTTTCATTGAGTTGGAACGCGGCTCAATCACCGCAATAATCTGTTGCTTGCCCACCTGCTTGCGCAAACCATCTAAGGTACTGGCAATGGCGGTGGGGTGATGGGCGAAATCATCGTAGACCGTTACCCCGCGCACGCAACCTAGGTTTTGCATACGACGCTTCACATTCTCAAACTCACGCAACGCTTGTGCACCATGCTCAGCCGTTACGCCCACATGGCGGGCCGCGGCGAGTGCCGCCAAGGCATTGGCCACATTGTGCAAACCAGTCAAGGGCCAGCGCACCACGCCTTGCTCCACACCGTCTAACGACACAACAAACTCAGATCCATCGTCTTTCAGCAAACGCGCTTGCCACTGGCCATCGGGGCCTGTGGTTTGCCGCGGCGTCCAGCAGCCTTTATCCAGCACACGCCCAATCGCTTGCTCTTGTGCAGGGTAAATAAGCAAACCATTGCTGGGCACGGTACGCACTAGATGATGGAACTGCTGCTCAATGGCGGCTAAATCAGGAAAAATATCCGCGTGATCAAATTCTAAATTATTCAGTACTGCGGTGCGTGGGCGGTAGTGGACGAACTTTGAGCGCTTATCAAAAAAGGCACTGTCATACTCATCCGCCTCAACTACAAAGAAGTCTGTTTCACCCAGTCGCGCGGAGATACCAAAATTTTGCGGTACACCACCGATTAAAAACCCTGGCTGCATTCCGGCGTACTCTAAAATCCATGCCAGCATGCTGCTGGTGGTGGTTTTGCCGTGGGTGCCTGCCACTGCCAACACCCAGCGCCCTTGCAACACATGCTCGGCCAACCATTGCGGGCCAGACACATACGCCAGGCCTGCGTTTAACACATACTCAACAGCTGGGTTACCTCGGGACAACGCATTACCTACCACGACTAAATCTGGTGCAGGCTGTAAGTGCTCAACATGGTAGCCGTGCATCAACTCAATGCCCTGCTCTTCGAGCTGGGTACTCATGGGCGGATAGACATTGGCATCCGAGCCGGTGACGCGGTGCCCTAACTCTTTGGCTAAGAGGGCTAAAGAGCCCATAAATGTGCCACAAATACCTAAAATATGAATATGCATATACACCTCAAATAATTGCCCGCAAGATTAACACAAGGATCAACATGCGACTGCGCGCCAAGCACCTCCAGCACATTTGCCAGCCATTATAGTTATAGGGCAGGATTGTTACCCCACTGATGACCAAAACACGAAAAGAGAATTGCCATGCGCATTATTTCTGCCAACTTAGAGCATCTAGACCAACTAACACCCATGTTTATCCATTACCGCGAACTCTATGGTGCTATGCCGCAAGCAGAGGCTTCAAAAGATTTCTTAACCCAGCGCTTAAGTAAGCAAGAAGCAATTATTTTACTGGCTTTTGCAGAAGATACTTTATTGGGCTTTTGTTTGGTGTACCCAAGCTTTTCCTCGGTGTCACTGCGCCCTATTTGGATTCTTAATGACTTGTATGTAGCAGAAGGTGCACGGCGCAAACAGGTCGCGCACAAACTCCTCAAAGCCATTACCGAACAAGCCCGAGCCAAGAATGCCGTGCGCTTACGGGTTTCCATCCATGCCAGTAACGAAATTGCCCAGCGCTTATATGAGTCAGCTAATTTTTTCGAAGACCGCCACTTTAGAAATTATATTTTATTATTATAAGTCAGTCTTACTTGTGCTTTTTAGCACAGACTGCGCGGCAAAACTGAAGCTCTACAGCGGCAATCTTCCCAGCCGCCCTTCAGCACTTGGTATAGCGAAACAAATACCCCTATAATTGCTGCACTTTTCACCTACAATTGGATGCCCACATGAGCTTTAGCAAAATCCCAGCTGGCAAAGACTTACCGAACGATATTTACGTTGCTATCGAAATCCCCGCCAATCACGCGCCAATCAAATATGAAATTGATATGGAAACCGACAACCTCATGGTTGACCGTTTTATGGCGACACCTATGTTCTACCCAGCCAACTACGGTTTTATTCCTAACACTCTGGCTGATGATGGTGATGCGCTCGATGTTTTAGTGGTAACACCATACCCAGTAGCGCCAGGTGCGGTAATTCGCGCTCGTCCAGTTGGTGTTTTGCACATGACTGACGAAGCAGGCGGTGACGCTAAACTGATTGCAGTGCCACATGAAAAAATCACTCAATTGTACAATGACGTACACGAGTACACCGATTTACCACCTTTACTCATCGAGCAAATTAAACATTTCTTTGAGAACTACAAAGACCTAGAAAAAGGCAAGTGGGTTAAGGTTGAAGGCTGGGGTGATGCCGCTGCTGCCCGTACCGAAATCAGCAAAGCTGCTGCCGCTTTTAACAAGTAAGACAGCTTAAATCAGAGCAGCCGCGCTTCGCATAAGCGGCTGCTGTGCTCTGCGGCATTGAGTTGTGCGCTTTGGCAGCAACAACACTGGCCCATTAGAGTGCTTCCTCACAACAGGTTGCCTTTGCCTTAAAGCGGCCCCGTAAAAGTCACCCTGTTGTTTATTACCACTTAATTTTGTGAGGGCTGTATGGCTCGCCAAAAAGAAACACCTCCTTTCGAGCAATCCTTAGATGCTCTACAAGTACTAGTCGAGCGTCTTGAAAGCGGCGATTTATCCCTTGAAGACTCGCTCTCCACCTTTGAGCAAGGCATTGCCCTTACCCGTGAATGCCAAAGCGCACTGCAAGATGCAGAACAACGCGTCCAAGTTCTGCTTGAGCAAAATGGCAAGCTGGTTGAAAAACCACATGATGGAAACCTAGAGCCTTGATCACCCACTACCAGAAATTCTGTCAGGGTCATGTTGATGCGGCGCTGGAGCAATTACTGCAAGCCCCGTCCGACGAGCTGCAACGCCTTTATGCAGCGATGCGCTATAGCGTAATGAATGGTGGCAAACGTGTCCGTCCGCTACTGGTATTTGCGAGCTGCCAAGCACTGGGCGGTGAAGTCCAGCAGGCCTATGGCGCAGCTTGCGCAGTCGAATTGATTCATGCCTATTCCTTGGTACACGATGATCTACCTGCTATGGATGATGACGATCTGCGTCGCGGCCAACCAACCACCCATAAAGCATTTGATGAAGCCTATGCAATTTTAGCCGGCGACGCCCTGCAATCACTGGCCTTTTACGCTCTAGGTGACGAAACTCTCTCACCTATTAGCGCTCAACAACGTTTGGATATGTTTAAAGTGTTGTCTAATGCTGCGGGCGCTGCCGGCATGGTTGGCGGTCAAGCCATCGACTTAAGTTCCGTTGGGCAAAGCATAGATCAAGCAACGCTTGAATTAATGCATCGCCATAAAACCGGCGCATTGATTCAAGCCAGCGTACATTTAGGTGCTCTGGCCAGCAACCACGCCACACCAGCAACTCTAAACGCTCTAGACGCATACGCCCAAGCCATTGGCTTAGCTTTCCAAGTACAGGACGATATTCTCGACGTAACCAGCGACACCCAAACTCTGGGCAAGCAACAAGGCAGTGATGCTGAGCACAATAAACCGACCTACCCTGCCCTGCTAGGCCTCAAGCAAGCCCAGCAATATGCTTATGAGCTTAGAGATCAAGCTCAAGCAGCATTAGCAGGCCTTGACCAGCGCGCCGATCACCTGCGCAATCTGGCTGACTATATTGTCTCGCGTAGCAGCTAACGCAGCCTCTGCCAACTGCAGGCAAGCTCTACGCGCAAGACGCAAGTAGCGCACCATCTAACAACAATAACGCAGCACAATACAGCGCAAGAGACTGGCTACAGCTGAGCTAAGCGCAAACTATCAGATAAGATTTTTATAGACTCTAAAACCAAAAAAGCGCTTAACAGAAACTGCTAAGCGCTTTATATATTCGTCTAAACAAATACGATGGTGGGTCGTGCGGGATTCGAACCTGCGACCAATTGGTTAAAAGCCAACTGCTCTACCACTGAGCTAACGACCCAAAAAATGGTCGGGGTAGGGGGATTCGAACTCCCGACATCCTGCTCCCAAAGCAGGCGCGCTACCGGACTGCGCTATACCCCGATGGCTCCACGACCTGGACTCGAACCAGGGACCCAATGATTAACAGTCATTTGCTCTACCGACTGAGCTATCGCGGAACATTACAGTTTTCGTTGAACTCTTGTGGAGTTCGCCTTGTCTGTGGTGCGCTATTCTACGCAAATATCTAACCTTGTCAACACCTTAATGAAAATAAACTCTAAATTTATCTTCTTAGCTCCTTTAACAGGTTATCGCTGCAGTTTATGCAACTTAACGTCCCATCTAAGGCGCTAACCTTTAAGTGTTGATGCTGATATTATCAGACTATCGATAGGATTGTAAAACAGGATACGGTCATGCGCTCGCGAAGCTCCTCGAATACCTCTACCAGCAATAACAACCAAGGCAGTCTTGGTGGTATTTCCTTAGAGCGCAAAATACTTCCACAATTCAATAGCTTGACTCAAGAGATTCGTCAGCACTTACTCAACTTTTTGGCGCAACAGGTTCGCGCGGCTTTCATCCAAGCCGATACCGCCCTATTTAACTGCGCTGAAAATGCGGAAAACAACCAAGTCCAAGACATGTTCTTTGAAAGTATTCGCGAAGTACGTAAACAGCATGTACAGATTGAGCGAGCCTTCCTAAAAAACATTGCCAACCAATTCGATGACTTCATCAAGGCAAAAAAGCGGCCTAGCGCAGCTGACGCACAAATCGATGCCCAGCAACTCTCTTTAGTACAAAACGACGAGTTTGAAGAGTCTTTACTGGTAAGCAGCATGTCCAACAAGGCCAACGAGCGCTGCATCGAAGCATTGTATGCAATCGAGCAACGCTTGGCGCTGATCAATAGTGGGATCAAAAGTGACGACAACAGCCCCCTGACTCCAACAGTCATAGCCAACGGTTTTTATACTGCTTTAGCCCCTAGCCCATTCAACTTACAAGTGAAGACCATTTTATACATGCTCTTTGAGCAATTTGTCATGCGTGAACTGGATCAATTCTATGCAACCATTAACCAAGCCTTTATCAGTGCTGGCGTGTTACCAAACCTAAGCTACTCTGCCAGTCAAAGAAAACAGCGGCTAATGCAAGCGGCGACAAGGACAACACCCAACAGCCTGTCTGCGACTCGCACCAGCACTGAGCGACAAGCAAGCAATAATATGCAATCACCGGAGCGCGGCTCTGGCGCGGCGAGTGCAATCCCTAGTAACGCCATAGATGAACAGACAAGCCTGCAAGCAGAAACCCTCACTGCCCTGCTCAGCACGTATCGCCAACAAGCCACATCCACAGCTCTACCGGATGGAGTGCCGAGCATTACCGCCTTTACTCCCAGTAACGCCACGCATAAATATAGCTCGGCAGAACTATTAAGCGCTTTAGCCAGTCTCCAGCAACACAATGCACAGCAAGCAGCGCAGGGCTTTACCATGCTAGCGGTTGATCGCAGCAAACAGGCTCTCGTAAAGCAGTTGCAGGACCTCAACAGCACTGCTTCACCAGGAAAATTAGCAGAACAGCATGCCAACACCATAGATTTAGTTGGCATGCTGTTTAATTTCATCATTGAGGATGCGAGCCTTACTCAGTCCAGTAAGGCTATTCTGTCAAACCTGCACCCCCTCTACGTACAAGTTGCTCTGCAAGACCCAACCCTGTTCAGCCAATATCAGCACCCAGCACGTAAACTCCTCAATGGCATGGCTCAAGCTGGGGTAGAGTACCGCGGCGCCAGCGAGGAAAAAGCGTTACAACATAAGATGCAATTTACTGTCAGCCAAGCGCTACAATCCTATAAAGGCGATAGCATTTTATTTGATTACTTGCTGCAAGATTTCAATGTTTTTGTGCATGCCTTACAGCGGCGTGCAGAACTCAGAGAAAAACGCGCCATAGAGGCAGCGAAAGGCCGTGACCGTTTACTTGCCGCGCGCCAACAAGCGCTAGCTTTAGTTGCCAGCACCTTACAAAAATTTCCAGTGCCTAATATTATCCAAGACTTTTTAGAGCAATCTTGGGTGGATGTTTTAGTCTTCTCTTTTTTACGCCATGGCCCAGCCAGCCAGCAATGGCAGTGTTACGCCGAAACTGCGCAACAACTGGCGTGGAGCGCAACTTTCTTAGCGCTGCCAGAAGAGCAAGAGCGCCTTGCCACGGTCAACTTAGAGCTCTTTAGTCAGCTGCAGCAAGGTCTTGATTTATTGGGCAGCCACCACCCCGATACCATACGCAAGCTCGTACAGGAGCTCAGCGCCTGCCAGCAAGCAGTACAAGCACAGCAAGCCACTCCTGCTAGCAAATCCCCAGCGCAAACAAGACAAAATCCTTTGGGCACCATGCTGAGCAATGAAGAAGAGCTGTCTGCGCCCAATAGCACAGACAACTTATCCACTCAAGCGCGTGAAATAACCAAGAAACTAGAGCACATAAACTTCGGCACTTGGTTTGAGTTTGACTCTCCTGCTGCAACCCTTAAACTATCGTGGTTTAGCCCAACTACACGCAACTATATGTTTGTCGACTCATCTGGCCAGCGTGTAGCCATTAAGCCTCTCTCTACTCTGGCGATGGAAATTGAACACGGTCAGGCGCGCATCCTTACCGAGCAGCGCAGTAAACCTTTAATGGACCGCGCTTTGCATGCGATCCAAAAAATATTCCAACATTTTAACAATCACAGCACAGCATAAACGACAGAGCACAGCATGAATGAACGCCGCCAAAATCTAAGGTACGCAACCGAACAAGAGCTTGAAGCATACGACAGCAATAGCGCTTTGTTCATGGGTCGCTTTGTGGATATGTCTGAAGAAGGCTTCTTACTTTTTTGCCCAATAAAAATTGACGTAGACAGTGTGTGGCAAATTCGCGTACTCGCCGCCAATGACTTGCGCTTGCGCTCTTTGCTCACCTTTGGTGCGGAATGCTTATGGGTGCGTCAGGCTGACGAAAGCAAGCATTACTGGGCCGGTTTTCATATTATTGATATTACTGATGAAGACAATGAGAAGCTGCTGTCACTGCTCGCTCCTGCAGAATAACTGCACATCCATTATTAAGGAACAGCTGAGTCTTAAGCAAGGCTTAGCGAGGTTTAACCCCATTACCGCGGTGGTTGCTCAAACCGCTAAACCAGCCTCTTTACTTTGAAGATACCTATGCGCCGCACAAAAAAAGAAGCAGAAAATACTCGCACAGCAATCCTGACTGCTGCAGAACTGCTATTTTTTGATAAAGGTGTATCTCACACATCCCTCGAACAGATCGCGCGCCATGCTGGCGTCACTCGCGGAGCAGTCTATTGGCACTTCAAAAACAAAGCCCACCTCTTCCATGAGATGCTCAATCAAGTGCGCTTACCTGCTGAGCAAATTGCTGAGCACGTCAGCCAATGCGACCCTAGCGACCCTATTGCTGGTCTTAAACGCCTCTGCGCCGAAGTTTTCGTCACTATGAGTACTGATGAGCGCAAGCGCCGCATTTTTACAATCTTATTGCGCCGCTGCGAGTTCACTGATGATTTGCGCGAAGCAGAAGAGCGCCATGAAGCCTTTATTAACGAGTTTATTGACTTATGCGAAGAGCTGTTTGCCCAGCCCAATACAGCCAAACGCCTCAATCCAGGTGTCACCCCCAGAATGGCTGCCCTTGTTTTACACTCAATGCTGCTGGGTCTACTCAGCGACTGGCTAAGAGACCCTAAACTATTCAACCCGCAACAAGCCGGCCCCTTACTGGATATTTTACTGCGCGGTATTATTCGCGATTGGCAGCCTAGCCAGCCCAATAATTAGCCCCTGCAGGAACTTGCCAATGCTCACGACTCGGCAATTAACCAGTCTAAACGCCAACCACTTTCACCCTGCTGCAAGGTTTTCGCCAACCAAGGCATAATCTGTTTCAGCTCTTCTTCCAAGCCCCACGGTGGGTTACAAATAACCATCCCTGAGCCACTGAGCCGAGTTGCGTCATCAGGCGTATCGACATACAACTCAACGCGCAATAGTTTTGGCGCATTACTGCCCTGCAACTGTCGATAAAACCGCTGTAACTGCGCAATATCTTTAATCGGATACCAGATACAAACAATCGCTTGGCGCATCCGCTCCACGCTTTCCTGCAAGGCCTGTACACAGCGCTCCAACTCATTACCCTCCTCAAACGGTGGATCGATGAGCATTAACACGCGCTTTTCTTCAGTTGGTAACAAAGCCTGTGGCACATGCCAACCGTCCCCCAGATGCACACTTGCCCTGCGATCTAGGCGCATATTTTCTTTCAATAGCTGGCCATCAACTGGGTGTTTTTCATTGAGGTGCAAACGGTCCTGACTGCGCGTCAAGCAGCGCGCAAATTCAGGTGAGCCTGGGTAATAGCGCAACTCATCACCCTCATTAAGCTCACTCACCGCATACAAATAATCCGTTAAAAAAGGCTCCGTAGAGGACCACAGCCGCCCCACACCTTCCTGCCATTCGCCAGTTTTTACCGCTTCCTCGCCTTGCAAGTCATACAAGCCAATGCCCGCGTGGGTATCAATGTAAGCGAGAGGGGCTGGTTTTTTTTGCAATAAAGCCAGACAACGGGTCAGCAGTAAATGCTTGAAAACATCAGCATGGTTGCCCGCATGGTACGCGTGACGATAATTCATAAGTTCCTCAACGCAGCTCTTGTTGGATACTGAGCATAGTCCGTGGCCAAGGCTTATCTTTACGGACGCTCTCTGGCAGGCTGCTAATCGCTGCATGAGCTGCATCACGATCAACAAAGTTGCCGTAGGTGACCACAAACAAAGCCTGACCTTGGTGCTCTTTTCTAAAATAATGGTACTGCGCTGGATTTTGCTTAACAAAATTCTGCGCTGTTGCTTCTGCACGGGTGCCTAAAACCTGCAAAGTATAACGGGCTGCTGCTTGCTGCTGGTACCACTGACGATTACCGGCGCTGCCAGACAGTGAGGTCGCAACTGGCTGCGCAATACTGCTCGGCTTAGTCGCTGGTTGCACAACAGGCGCAGGCTGTGCTTTTTTCTTCTCGGCTAAGGCGACCGGTTTAACTACGGTTTCTTTAATAACTTCTGCCGGAGGCGTACTAATGGGCACTGGTGCTTTAACTGCAGTTGTGGCTACCGGCTGCTCGGGCTCAACCTCTCGCTCTTCAAGCAGCTCATCGAGCGACTCTTGCTCGTCATCAACATTCACAGCTTGCGCCAGAGGTGCTCGCAGCACCGGCTCAGGAACAGCTTGCAAAGGCAGTTCAATGCGTTTTGTTGGATTGCGTGCAGTTGTTACAGGTTGTTGATTTAACTCCTCCAACACTGCTGGGGCTACAGGCGTGTCAGCTGGAGCGTTGCTTTCAGGTGTTTGTAATACCCACAGCAGTAGTAAAGCCACAGCCAGCACAATCAATACAGCAATATGTTTATAGGGGATATTCAATGCTGTTTTACTTGAGCGACTAGGCTTACCGGTTATCTGCTCAATTAACACGGCCTTAGCCGCATCATTGATCTGCCCCGGCCAGCCTTGTGACTGTTTGAAAATATCAGCCAACTGTTGCTCAGTGAAGACATCAAGACTCTGCCCCGCAGCGATTAAGCGCTGCTCTAAGTACTCGACAACCTCATCCTGATCCCAAGGCTCAAGCGCAATGACATGGTGCAAATCGGCGTTATCAGCTACTTTTTCTAATAGCGGACAGATTGAGGAGTCAGAAAAAACAAACACTCGGGCGCAGGCATCATTAACGCCTTGAGCAATGCGTTGTAAAAACAATAATGCTGACTCTTCTAATAACTCAGCATTATCTACAATCAAATGCACTTCTTGCCCAGTCACTAACATTTGCTCGATATGCCTAAGCACACCGGCGATATCACTATCACGCAACTCCAGTGCAGCGCTGACTTGCTGCAGCATAGAAGCCGCATCTGCTGTAGCTGAAGCGGTAATCACAATATTCTTAACCGAATCTTTCGAGCTGGCCACAAGCGCTTGACGCAAGACTGTTTTACCACTGCCAGGCGGGCCAGTGACCACTAACATCAACTTGCTATAACGTGCTAAATGATGCAATTCAACTAAGACAGGTCGACGCTTAGCTGCAAAAAACTTAAAGCTTGGACCGCGCCCCAAGAAAGGATCATGTTCAAATTGATAATAATCCAAGTAATTATCATCGGCATACAAGTCAGTCATAGCGCTCTCATTGAGTTAAATACTGGCGGCAATTGTTGAATAGTCTGTGCTCAAGACATCGTGCAAAACCTCAGCGGGGTACTCGGCAGTAACCAGCGCCTCACCTAGGTTGCGCAACAATACTAAGCGTATATGGCCATCGATATTTTTCTTATCCACAGCCATATGGGTTAAAAACGTCTCTGCGGTCATACTTAGCGGTGGCACAATCGGTAACCCCGCTTGCTTTAACAGCTTGATTCCGCGATCACGCTGCTGCTCGGTTAACCAGCCGAGCTGTTTAGACATGTGCAGCGCCATAACAGTTCCTGCAGACACCGCCTCGCCATGCAGCCATGCACCATAACCTTGCTCTGTCTCTATGGCATGGCCAAAAGTGTGTCCAAGGTTAAGCGTAGCGCGCACACCCGACTCACGCTCATCAGCAGACACCACCTGCGCTTTGGCAGCGCAAGAACGCTCAATGGTTTCGATTAGCGCTGGATTATCCAGCTGACAAATCTGTTCAATATGCCTTTCTAACCACGTTAAAAAAGGCTCATCACAAATCAATCCGTATTTAATTACTTCAGCCAAGCCTGCTGATAACTCGCGCGGCGGCAAAGTTTGCAAGGTTGCAGTATCAATCAGCACCGCTTGCGGCTGATAAAACGCGCCGACCATATTCTTGCCTAACGGGTGATTAATCCCTGTTTTACCGCCAACAGATGAGTCAACTTGCGAGAGTAAAGTGGTCGGTACCTGGATGAAGTTAACACCACGTTGATAACAGGCGGCAGCGAAACCCGTCATATCACCCACCACGCCACCACCCAAGGCAATTAAAGTGGTTTTACGGTCGTGCTTATCACGCAGCAACGCATCAAAAATCAGCTGCAAGGTTTCCCAGTTTTTATAAGACTCGCCATCTGGCAGAATAATCTCTGTAAGCTCATAACCAACCAAGGCTTCACGCAACTGTTGCAAATACAAAGGTGCCACAGTGGTGTTGCTAACAATCGCAACCTTACGTCCGACAATGTGCGGCGTAAAGAACTGCGCCTGCCTTAGTAAGTCCGAACCAATATAAATTGGGTAGCTACGTTCAGCTAAATCAACTGTCAGGGTGCGCATGCATGCCTCTCGTTATAACGCTTAAAATATAGGATAGAATTGTGCCCGCAAGATTTGCGGCAGAAAGTTAAACTAATCGAAGAGTATAGCGTAGATTCAGCGCCAAGCTTAGCGGCTATTGTAAGTGCTGAGAAATTGCATAATTTCTTGCACCACCATACGCGGTGGACGCGTATCTGTTTCAATAATTAACGTGGCTATTTCACGATACAAAGGATCGCGTAAAGCCAATAGAGCAGTTAAGACTTGCTCTGGATTTTCCGTTTGCAGTAAAGGCCGATTGCGGTCTCGAGCTGTTCGCGCCAGTTGGTGCTCAACTGAGGCGTGCAAGTAAATAACCACCGCACCTTGACGCATTGCTTGACGGTTTTCTGCCCTTAGAACAGCACCGCCGCCAGTGGCTAACACCAATCCTTGTTGCCCACA
The DNA here is from genome assembly GCF_027498055.1 of Denitrificimonas caeni. GTDB lineage: Bacteria > Pseudomonadota > Gammaproteobacteria > Pseudomonadales > Pseudomonadaceae > Denitrificimonas. The sequence goes on along the minus strand of NZ_CP114976.1, from coordinate 705,063 downwards.
AAGCTCTGCAATCACAGCCTGCTCGCGATCACGGAAACCTGCCTCGCCCTCGACATCAAAAATCAATGGAATACTTGCACCGGTTCGCTCTTCAATTTCTTTATCAGAGTCTTTGAAGGGCAAAGCCAGCTCTTTAGCAAGCAAACGCCCGATGGTGCTTTTGCCAGCACCCATCGGGCCAATAAGTATGTAGTTGCGTGTTTGCATTAATTATTCAGTGTAATGGCCTGATTATTCATAATACGCGGAGTGATAAAGACCAATAACTCAGACTTTTGATCCGTCACAGTATCACGACGGAACACGCGACCTAAGAAAGGCAAGTCACCTAAGAAAGGCACTTTATCAACCGATTTGGTTTGCGTATTAGAGAATACACCACCAATGACAATAGTTTCACCATCGGAGACCAAAACGTTAGCGTTGACCTCATTCTTTTTGATTGGCGGTACGCCATCTAAAGCATTGGCAAAGTCTGGCTCATCCTTAGTTACCTTCACATCCATGATAATGCGGTTATCTGGAGTGATTTGCGGGGTAACTTCAAGTGAAAGCGCAGCTTCTTTAAAGGAGGTACTGGTTGCACCACTGGAGCTGGCTTCTTGGTATGGAATCTCAGCACCTTTTAAGATTTTGGCAGTTTCTTTATCTGAAGTAACCACTTTAGGCTGGGAAACTACCTCACCGTTTCCGGTTTTTTCCATAGCCGACAACTGCAAGTCTAAAATTGCATGATTGGAGAGGAAACCAATACCCAATCCAGAGGTTGAATTGCTCGCGCCTAAGTCAACAAAAGGACTACCGGCACCATCTTGCCCCGTTGCCGTCCAGTTACCGCTACCAGTGCTTAAAGCTCCACCCCAGCGCACACCTAAGCTTTTGCTGTAATCAACGTTGGCTTCGACAATGCGCGCTTCAATCATCACCTGACGCACAGGAATATCCAGCTGAGCAACCACTCGGCGAAGTTCATCCAGCTGCTCTTGGGTCTGATAAGCAATAATGCTGTTGGTACGATCGTCCACAGTGACTGAACCACGCTGATCACCATTACCACTGGTCACTGACTGGAATAAAGCAGCAATTTGCGAGGCCTTAGCATAGTTCACTTGGATCAGCTCGCGACGTAGCGGCGCCAGCTCAGCAATTTGCTTCTGTACTTCCATTTCTTGACGTTCACGGGCAGCAATTTCATCTGCCGGCGCAACCAGAAGCACATTACCGATTTTACGCTTATCGAGCCCCTGAGTTTGCAGCACTAAATCCAAGGCCTGATCCCAAGGCACATTCTGCAGGCGCAAAGTAATATTGCCTTGCACGGTATCACTGGCCACTAAGTTTAAGTCGGTAAAGTCAGCAATTAATTGCAGCACCGAACGCACATCAATGTCTTGGAAGTTTAACGACAGTTTCTCACCCGAATAAGCAAAACGTTCAGCATTGCGCTGCTCTATTTGCTCTTGCGTAACCGGCTTCACACTGATGGTTAATTGGTCATCTGTTTGATAGGCCAAGTAATCATAAATACCGGTCGGCTCAATCACAATGGACACATCGCCATTGGACTCGCTGGCATTTACAAACTGCACTGGCGTGGCAAAATCTTTCACATCCAAACGCACACGTAACGCTTCAGGCAATGCTGACTTAGCAAAGGTGAGACGAATTTTACCACCTTGGTCCTGAATATCTGGCGTGTTGGTTGGATCGTTAAGTGAAATAACTACATTACCTTCACCTTGCTCACCACGCTGGAAATCAACATTGCTAATGCCACGCGGCTTAGCCACATATGGTTTAACAATAGGGGTATTTGCCACCGGCTCAGAAGCGCTGACACCCTCACCCACTACAACATATAAGTCCTTGCCATCAGCTCGGGTGCTGTACGGTGCAAGGTTGGTCATGTTAATGATTAAACGGGTACGATCTTGCGCTTCAACAATGCTAACACTACGCGCATTACCTGCCCCTAGCTCACGGTTTTTAGTACCGAGCTTATTTTTCACTCCTGGCAAATCTAAAGCGATACGCGCAGGTTGCTCAATGGTATAGCCTCGCGGGGCAGTGACTGGCTCATCGAAAGATAATTTAAGTTCAATTTTATCACCCGGTAACGCTGCAACATCAAGTCCTTGCAGGTTAGCGGCGAGCAATGCTGGGGCAAATACAGCAGCCAGCAAAGTTATACCCATACGAGAAATTTTTGTTTTCATTTTCCAATTCCGTTGTGCTTTCCAATAGTCAATTTTCATAGCCAGCCCCACTCAAGAGCGTTCCTGCAAAGCCAGAGTGCGCGGCCGTTCTAACCAGCCACCATCGCCATCAGAAACAATTTCGATTACTTCAATACCTGAAGGAGTAATCGCCGTTACCCGCCCGTGGTTGCCACCTAGGTAGTCGCCTAAGCGCACCCGGTGTACACCATCCCCACCACGAATCAAGGCATAAGAGCCTGCATCATTTGAAAGTGTCCCCACCATGACAAAGCTTTCAATATTAAAACCTTCAAGGAACTGCTTAACGCGAGTTTCATCTGGCTTAATATCCTTGTCGCCTTTCTCACGACTGCTCAACTCTATTTTTATCGGTGGCTGGAACGGACTGCGCAAGGCTGCAGCCATATAAGTAAAGGGTTCATACACAACTTCTTTGGGCATGGGTTCAATGGCCCCTTTCGGCCGCGCTCGAACTTCATCCATAAAAGCCTGCAAGTCAGAGAAACTATTGGATGAGTCACAGCCCGCTAACCCCATAGCTAGAAGTGCCACTAAGAGATAATGAGAGCGCTTCATTTCTTCGCTCCTTGATCATTGTAACGGTAGGTTTTTACCAGGATATTCATAGCCAGTTTAGAACTGTTGCCTGCGGTCACCGGCTTAATAGAGAAATCATGCAAAGTCACAATACGCGGCATACCGGCCACCGCACTGACAAAGGTGGCTAAGTCATGATAACTGCCAAGCACTTTAACCTGGATCGGCAACTCAATATAAAAGGGCTGCGTGACCTCTGGTAATAGCTTGATTTCCTCAAACTCTAGACCAGAGTTTAAGCCAGCGCTGGTGATATCCTCTAACAAACCCGGCACTTCGGTATCACTGGGCAGCTGCCGCAAGAGCGCTTCAAAAGAGGCCTCCATCAACTGCATCTGCTCTTTGTACTCTTCCAAGTTAGCCGCTTGTCGCACCTTTACCGTGAACTGCTCCTTCAAGGTCGCTTCCTCTTGTCGAGTGCGCTCCAAACTGTCTTGCAAGTCGGTTAAGTGCATGAAATAACCCAGCGCTAAAACAACCACCAGAACTATTAAGCAAGCTAATGCACGGACTGCCGCAGGCCAAGAACCAATATTATTGAGGTCCAGCTCAGCAAAATCGACCTTGCCTAAGCTTTTAAAAGAGTCGACTAAACTCATTTCTGACCTCCTGTCTTACTTTCATCACTTGGCACTGTCTGCTGCACAGTCAGCTTAAAAGTATTTCTCTGATCGAGTTTATCTGCACTCTCTGCCGTCACCGACGTTAGATTAGGTGCTGCCAACCATTCGGAGTCGTCATGATTACGCATTAAGCTGGAAACCAAGTTGTTTGACTCGGCAGCCCCCTCAATGGAAATTGATTTGCCTACCATTTTTAAATCTGTGAAATGTACGCCATCTGGCAAAGTACGCACTAACTGATCAAAGACGCGTGCTGCAATCGGGCGATTACCCTGCAGGTCCTGAATAATTTTCATACGCTCAACCAATTGCTGACGTCGGGTTTTAAGTTCACTGATTTCTTTAATTCGCGCGTCTAGCGCTGATATCTCTTTACGAACAAACTCATTGCGAGCATTTTGCTGGGTAATGGCTGCATTGAGGTATTGATCCGCTAAAAAGACCACGCCTCCTGCAACAATAAGCACACCAACCAAAGTGACTAAAAATCGCTGTTTGCGCTCTTCGCGCAACTGTTCGCGCCAAGGCAGTAAGTTGATGCGTGCCATCAGTCAAAACTCCTCATTGCTAAACCACAAGCAATCATCAACGACGGAGCATCACTTGCCAGTGCCCCTGCGCTGACTTTACTGCTTAACGTCATATTCGCAAATGGGTTAGCCACTAGAGTTGGCGTACCAATTTTCTGCTGCACCAGTTGGTCAAGGCCAATAATAGAAGAAGTACCACCAGCCAAGACGATATAGTCAACGTCGCTGTACTGTCCCGCAGCAAAAAAGAACTGTAAAGAACGTGATACCTGCTGAACCACCGCATCCTTAAATGGGTTCAATACTTCAGTCTCATAGTCATCTGGCAAGCCACCTTGCTTTTTAGCCAAACCCGCCTCTTCAACAGTCAAGCCATAGCGCCGCTGAATCTCTTCAGTCAACTGCTTGCCACCAAACATTTGCTCACGGGTATAGATCGTTTGGCCATTGTGCAAAACGCTAAGGGTCATCATAGTTGCGCCAATATCGACCACAGCAACAGTGAGCTCTTCTTCACCGTCGCCCAATTGCTCAGCCAGCAAACTATATGCCCGCTCCAGTGCGTAAGCCTCAATCTCCACAACCTTGGCAGTCAACCCAGCCAAACCCAAAGCAGCCTCACGCACCTCAACGTTTTCTTTACGGCAAGCAGCCAGTAAAACATTCACCCGATCACTGCTACGCGCAGCAGGCCCCTGCACCTCAAAGTCAATTGCGACTTCTTCTAGCGGGTATGGAATGTATTGGTCTGCCTCTATTTTCAACTGGTTTTCCAACTCATCGTCAGACAGCCCAGCATCCATTTCAATGGTCTTTGTAATAACCGCAGAGCCCGCAACAGCAACAGCAACCTGTTTAACTCCTGTGCGCGCTTTGGTTACCAGACGGGAAATGACTTGCCCGACCATTTCCAGTTCAGCAATATTTTTTTCCACAATTGCATTAGGTGGGAGCGGCTCAACAGCATACGCCTCTACTTTATAGCGGCTACCTGAGCGGCTCAGCTCTATGAGTTTGACTGAAGTCGAACTTATATCGATCCCCAGTAGCGTATTCGCTTTCTTTTTGAATAACCCTAGCACGACCGAATTCCTATCAGCACCCGTCACTTACGTACGGCTTTTATTTCTTTTCACACTTAAAGAGAGTTTTAATAAGACAGCCTAAATAGCTTCTCTTGCTTAAAAACGCTTATAATGCGCCCAGTTTTATTATATGACTCTGTAATCCCCACACCCCTTAACTTTTCGGGAATCCAATAGCCTTGATGCACTTGCTGAAATTCCTCTTTGCCACCCTTACTGCTGTAGTTTGTGGACTTGCACTTAGCTTAAGCGGTGCTTTTTTATACTTAAGTCCCAACTTACCGTCTGTCGAATCCTTACGCAGTATAGAACTACAGATTCCTTTGCGGGTCTATAGCAATGATGAAAAGTTAATCGCTGAGTTTGGAGAAATGAGACGCTCTCCTATTTTATTCAACGATATCCCTGAAAACTTCATTCATGCACTGCTGGCCGCAGAGGATGACAATTTCGCCAACCATTATGGCGTAGATCCTGGCAGTTTAGTGCGAGCTGCTGCTCAAATTTTGAAGACAGGCCGCATTCAAACCGGTGGTAGCACCATCACCATGCAAGTGGCCAAGAATTTTTTCCTTTCTAGCGAGCGTAGTTTCTCACGTAAAGCCAATGAAATCTTATTAGCCTTACAAATTGAGCGTGAATTAACTAAAGACGAGATTCTAGAGCTTTATATCAACAAAATATACCTCGGCCATCGCGCTTACGGAATTGAGGCGGCCTCGCAGGTTTACTATGGCAAGTCTATTGGCGAGGTGAGTCTTGCTGAACTGGCAATGATTGCCGGCCTCCCTAAAGCCCCTTCGCGCTTCAACCCCATTGTTAATCCTGAGCGCAGCTTAGAGCGCCGCGACTGGATTCTTGGACGCATGTTACGGCTAGGACGTATTTCGCCAGAAGATTATCAAGAAGCAATTGCAGAACCACTTACTGCTCGCCTGCATGTCACTGCACCCGACCTGGTTGCACCCTATATTGCTGAAATGGCTCGAGCAGAAATGGTTGGGCGTTTTGGCGGCCAAGCCTATACCGATGGCTACAGCGTAACCACAACTGTGCCATCCGATTTACAAATGCAAGCCCATCAAGCCATCCTCGATGGCCTCAGCGCATACGATCACCGTCACGGTTACCGCAAACCCGAGCAAACTGCGCTGCCGCAAGCACAGTGGACTGAAGTGCTCAATAAAACTCGCACCATTAGCCAGTTTATCCCAGCAATTGTCAGTCAAGTGCATAACGACTCCATCACAGTGATGCTGGCCGACGGCGCTGAAGAACCCGTTGCTTGGCAAACCATGCGCTGGGCACGCCCCTTTATCAACAGCCGTAGCATGGGGCCAGTACCTAGAAGACCGGCCGATGTCGTCCAGGTTGGCGACCTCATTCGTGTTCAACGTCAAGCTGATAACGCCCTCAGCTTCGCACAAATCCCTAAAGCCCAAGCTGCGCTAGTCTCTCTAGATGCAAGCAATGGTGCCATTCGCGCTCTTGTTGGCGGTTTATCCTTTGAACAAAGCAATTATAACCGTGCAATCCAAGCCAAACGTCAGCCGGGCTCCAGCTTTAAACCTTTTGTTTACAGCGCTGCACTTGATGCCGGCTATACCGCAGCCACTATCGTTAACGATGCACCATTGGAAATATTTGAGCCCGGCATGAAAGCTGTGTGGCGACCGAAGAATGACAACAATACTTTCCTCGGCCCTATTCGAGTCCGTGAAGGCCTGTATCGCTCACGCAACTTAGTCTCGATTCGTATTTTGCAAGATATCGGTATGCAATACGCCCGCGACTACATCAGCAAGTTTGGCTTTAATCCCAACGACCTGCCGGGCAATTTATCCTTAGCGCTCGGTACCGCCACTTTAACCCCACTGGAAACCGCTGCAGGCTGGACTGTATTTGCCAATGGCGGCTATAAAGTTGAGCCCTATTTGATTGAGCGCATCGAAAACCGTGACGGCCAAACAATTTTTCTGGCCAACCCACCCAGCATCCCATCTGAGGGCACAGCACCAGCTGACAGCCTAAGCCCAGATCAACTGTTAGCTGATAGCGAGCTTGAACCACAGTTAATGGCCGAGCGGGTGATTGATGAGCGCACTGCCTATATTATGACTGACATGCTGCAAGACGTGATTAAGCGGGGAACAGGGCGCCGCGCTTTAAGTTTAAACCGTAGCGACTTAGCTGGTAAAACCGGCACCACTAACGAGTCGAAAGACAGCTGGTTTGTGGGTTACAATAGTGACTATGTCACCAGTGTTTGGGCAGGTTTTGATCAACCAGAAAGCCTTGGCCGCAACGAGTATGGTGGCACCATAGCCCTACCCATTTGGATTGACTACATGGCGTATGCACTCAAAGACAAACCCATGCACCAAATGAAAGAACCCGCTGGCATGATGACCTTACGCATCGACCCAGTTAGCGGGCGTATTGCGCGCCCTGGCACAGCCAACGCGTACTTTGAGATCTTCAAAAGTGAAGATGCACCACCCACTATGGATGAGTTTGAAAATAGCTGGGAAGCACCTAGCAGCCCTTATGCAGAGCCTGCTGAACTGGCACCTATTGATCTTTTCTAACTAAAACACTGCAGCAGTACTGCAGCGCTGAGCACAAAAGTGTAGGCAATAAAAAACCCGCCATGTGAACCAACCTATCCAATAATTGGAGGGCAGTGCACTGAGCGGGTTTTTTGTGAGCAGCTAAAGCTTAGCCGTTAAACACATCATCCACGGATGTCAGTGGGTAGTGCTTAGGGTAAGGCAGAGTAGCTACACCGGTTTCAATGGCAGCTTTCGCCACAGCATCAGACACCAAGGTAATTAGACGTGGATCCATTGGCTTTGGAATAATGTATTCACGACCAAACTCTAAGCAATCAATACCGTAAGCATCACACACGGCATTGGACACCGGCATTTTCGCCAAGTCACGCAAAGCGTATACCGCTGCAATTTTCATTTCTTCGTTAATACGCGTGGCTCGAACATCCAGCGCACCGCGGAAAATAAACGGGAAACCTAGAACGTTATTCACCTGATTAGGGTAGTCAGAACGGCCAGTGGCCATAATTACATCAGGACGAGTTTCGTGGGCAAGCTTCGGATCAATTTCAGGATCGGGGTTGGAGCACGCAAATACCACAGGGTTTTCTGCCATGCGCATCAAGTTTTCTGCACTGAGCAAATTCGGGCCGGACAAACCAACAAAGGCATCAGCACCGTCCATCGCATCAGCTAAAGTGCGACGACTGGTCTCATGGGCAAAAACAGCTTTATATTGATTGAGATCGTCACGGCCAGAGTGAATCACGCCTTTACGGTCAATCATGAAAATGTTTTCGACTTTAGCACCCATACTAATGAGCAGCTTCATGCACGCTGTTGCAGCAGCACCGGCACCCAAGCAAACAATACGTGCTTCTTCTAGGGTTTTACCGGCAATTTCTAGCGCGTTGAGCATACCTGCAGCAGTCACAATCGCAGTGCCGTGCTGGTCATCGTGGAATACTGGTATGTCGCACTGTTCAATAAGCGCACGCTCAATTTCAAAGCACTCAGGCGCTTTAATATCTTCAAGGTTAATACCACCGAAGGTGATGGAAATACGCTTAACTGTATCAATAAAGGCTTGTGGGCTTTCGGCATCAACTTCGATATCAAACACATCCACACCAGCAAAGCGCTTAAACAATACGCCTTTACCTTCCATCACTGGCTTAGATGCCAGTGGGCCTAAGTTACCTAGACCTAAAATAGCCGTACCATCAGAAATAACTGCAACAAGATTGCCTTTACCGGTGTACTTATAAGCAAGATCGGCATCACGGGCAATTTCACGGACGGGCTCAGCGACACCCGGGCTATAGGCTAGCGCTAAATCGCGCGCTGTGGCAGTTGGTTTGGTGAGCTCAACACTTAATTTCCCCGGACGCGGGGAAGCATGGTATTCGAGAGCGGCGGTTTTTAGATCAGACATAATTAGAATTTTCCGCTTAATTGTAATAATAAAAGTAACGAATTTGACGATATCGGAGCATACTCAAGAACACTAAGTCCCACAAGTGCGTCTCCATTACCCTGTCTGCATAAATGTCGATCTTCTGGATCTTTGAAGTTTAATTACGACATTTTGCACTCATTGCAATTCAAGCATACTGGGGTGACTGACCGTTAAACGCCACTTGGCATGCCTTTTAGGCTGCCCTTTACGTTCAGAGATCCAGCCCCGGGATTTTAGCCTGCGCCCCTGCCACTGCTCAAAATTTACACCTTGAAAGTACTGTAGCGCACTCAAAGGAATGTTTATAGTCACAGAATGACCTAAATCGAGCCAAACACCACCTTTGTTACGCTCAACATGCTTAATACGCCCTTGCAGCAAGGTAAAGCCGCCTTTATTGAGCTTATCAGCAGGAGTAAAACGGGCTGTTTTCCATAAACCCACTTGCCGCTCACGAGCGGACTGCTCTGCCTGTGCTAAACAATCAGCTAAAGCAATATTAGGCGCAATCACGACATGGTAGGCCAAGCCGTCAGCGATTAACTGCTCTTCCAAGCTTAAGCCATGGCGATCATACAGGTGCGCCAAAACTCGACCATAGCGGTCATGGCTTTGCTCACCCACTTGCAAGCCCACTTGATTGTGATTGGCCTTCACCAACTCAGTTAAACGGCGCGTAGCTTGTACTGCGAAAGGTTCTGCGCTACGTCCGCGACCCCCCATTTCTGGGGCATCAATGCCAATCAAGCGTACCCGTCGCTGATCGTGTAAACGCAACGTATCGCCATCCACCACGTACTCTACTGCATGCTCAGCAGGAACATTATTAATAGAGCAAAATAGAGTCGAAGCAGAGCTATGACAAGATAGCAGCAAAAAAAAAGCGCCCATTAAGGACGCTTTTTTCAGTATTGCCACGACCGATTGTATATTGGTCATTTACATACTCATTACTTTGTTGCGCCAAAACCACCGAAGCGCTGCTTAAAGCGATCAATACGACCACCGACATCAAGCACTTTTTGTTTTCCGGTATAGAAAGGGTGGCACTCAGAGCACACATCAATACTGATGTCTTTACCGATGGTAGAACGAGTAGTGATCACGTTACCGCAGCTGCAGGTAGCGTTGATTTCAACATAATTTGGGTGAGTATCGGCTTTCATGGAGTTTCCTCGAATATAACCGTGCCGCCACCCAACACCATTGTCGAGTACCGCACGAAAACAGGGGGTGAATAATACCAGAGCAGACGCCTGTTGCAATAGACTTATTCGACAATATACGCTCAACGGTAGATTTCCAGAGCAAATTGCAGGCTCTACACAAACCCACATCATTTAAATACTGCAGGTTTCGCACTTTCACAATCTTTTCGTCATACTATTAGTCTATAAACCGTTACACAATCCCCGCTTTTGCGGGATGAGGAGCCACTGTGAGTATCAATACTGCCAACCGAATCTTTCCAGCTACTCGATTACGCCGCAACCGCCGTGATGATTTTTCTCGCCGTTTAGTGCGCGAAAACCAGCTGAGTGTCGATGACCTGATTCTCCCGGTATTTGTCTTAGACGGCAGCAATCGCCGTGAAGCAGTTCCTTCAATGCCTGGGGTGGCGCGCCTCTCCATTGACTTACTACTCAAAGAAGCCGAACTCTGGGTTGAACTTGGCATACCAGCACTCGCTCTCTTCCCAGTCACCCCACTAGAAAGCAAATCACTAGACGCCGCTGCGGCTTGGGACCCAGAAGGCATCGCCCAACGCGCTGTACGTGCTCTACGCGAGCACTTTCCAGAGCTTGGCGTTATCACCGACGTAGCCCTTGACCCCTTCACCACCCACGGTCAAGACGGTATTTTAGATGACAACAACTATGTTCTAAATGAAGAAACAGTCGATGCATTAGTACGCCAAGCCTTGTCTCACGCTGATGCAGGCGCTCAGATTGTCGCCCCCTCAGACATGATGGACGGCCGTATCCAAGCCATTCGTGAGGCCCTAGAACTGGCTGGACACTCCAATGTGCGCATCATGGCGTACTCGGCTAAATACGCGAGCGCCTATTACGGCCCATTCCGCGATGCTGTTGGCTCTGCTGCCAACCTTGGCTCGGCAAACAAATCCACTTACCAGATGGATCCTGCCAATAGTAACGAAGCGCTACATGAAGTTGCGACTGACCTCAGCGAAGGTGCTGATATGGTCATGGTTAAGCCAGGTATGCCGTACTTGGATATCCTGCACCGCGTCAAAGAAGAGTTTCGAGCGCCCACTTTTGTCTACCAAGTCAGCGGCGAGTACGCAATGCACATGGCTGCCATTGAAAATGGCTGGTTAAGCGAAGCAGTGATTATGGAGTCCTTGGTGGCGTTTAAACGTGCCGGAGCCGACGGCATCCTTACCTACTTTGCGGTGCATGCAGCCAAGCAGCTTAAACAAGGCGTTTAACTTATAACGGAGAGTCTATGCGCAACGCAGGATCTAAGCAGCCCACTCAAGATACTGAGCACAATCTGCACACCGCAAACGCGGTAACAGCAAGCAATGCATCCTGCGCCGCCATAGCGCCGCCGAACCTCGATGACAGCAGCCTATATTTGCATCGAGAATTATCACAACTGCAATTTAACATTCGTGTTTTAGAACAAGCGCTCGATGCAAGCACTCCACTGCTCGAGCGTTTGAAATTTTTGCTTATTTTCTCCAGCAACCTCGATGAGTTTTTTGAAATTCGCGTAGCTGGATTAAAAGAACAAATCACTTTTGCGCGCGAGCAAGCAGATGCTGACGGCTTACAACCGCACCAAGCTCTAGCGCGCATTGCTGAAGTGGTACACGAGCAAGTTGATCGTCAATATCAAATCCTTAACGATATATTGCTGCCAGAACTGGCCAAACAAGACATACGTTTTGTCCGCCGCCGCAAATGGACCAGTCAAATTCAGGCTTGGGTCAAAGCATATTTTGAAGAAGAAATTGCGCCAATCATTACCCCTATAGGCCTTGATCCCACCCACCCCTTTCCGCTGCTGGTCAATAAAAGTTTAAACTTTATTGTTGAGCTGGAAGGCGTCGATGCCTTTGGTCGCGACTCTGGCTTAGCCATTTTGCCAGCACCGCGCTTATTACCACGCATTATTCAAATCCCAGAAGACGTTGGCGGCCCTGGGGTTAACTATGTTTTTTTATCCTCAATGATTCATGCCCATGCTGATGACTTATTTCATGGCATGAGTGTGCGCGGTTGCTATCAGTTTAGATTAACCCGCAATGCTGACTTATCTGTCGATGCCGAAGGTGTAGAAGACTTAGCCCGAGCACTCAGAGGCGAACTCTACTCGCGCCGTTTTGGCAATGCCGTGCGTTTAGAAGTTGCAGATACCTGCCCTGCTCACTTAGTTGATTTTTTGCTCAACCAGTTTGGCTTAGCGCCCGCTGAGCTGTATCAAGTCAATGGCCCTGTTAACTTAACACGCTTATTTAGCGTGACCCATCTTGCCAGTCACCCACACTTACAGTTTCCAGCATTTACCCCAGCCATCCCCAAAGCACTGCAAAACAGTGAGAATATTTTTCAAGCCATCAGCAAGCAGGATATCTTGCTCTACCACCCATTTGAGTCTTTCACCCCTGTTATTGATTTGCTGCGCCATGCCGCTAAAGATCCCTATGTGCTGGCCATTAAACAAACCCTGTACCGCGCCGGCGCTAACTCTGAGATTGTTGACGCTTTGGTTGATGCGGCGCGTAACGGCAAAGAAGTCACTGTCGTCATTGAGTTGCGCGCACGTTTTGATGAAGAATCAAACCTTGCTCTGGCCAGTCGCTTACAAGCCGCTGGTGCAGTGGTTATTTACGGCGTAGTTGGTTTTAAAACGCACGCTAAAATCGCATCCATTTTACGCCGCGAAAACGGTAACTTTGTCCGTTATGCCCACCTTGGCACTGGCAATTACCATGCTGGCAATGCACGCCTATACACAGATTACAGTTTACTGACCGCTAACCCAGAGCTCTGCGCAGATGTCTCCAAGTTATTTAGTCAGCTGATAGGTATGGGTAAAACCTTACGCATGAAAAAACTCTTTCACGCACCTTTTACCCTAAGAAAAACACTACTGGATTTAATTGCCCGCGAAGCCAGTAATGCCGACGCCGGTCAACCTGCGCGCATTATCATCAAGGTCAATGCCCTGACCGATGCCCGTATGATTAAAGCCCTCTACAAAGCCAGCCAAGCAGGCGTAGAAATTGATCTCATTGTGCGCGGCATGTGCTGTTTACGCCCTGGAATTGCCGGGGTTTCACACAATATCCAAGTGCGTTCAATCATTGGTCAGTTCCTTGAACATAGCCGCGTTTTTTACTTTTTAAACAGTGGCGCTGACGAGCAACTGCTGCTGTCCAGCGCGGATTGGATGGAGCGCAACCTCGATAAGCGCATCGAGACCTGCTTCCCATTAGAAGGCAAAAAAATGCTGGCGCGGGTCAAAAAAGAGCTGTTGACCTACCTCAAAGACAATACCCATGCTTGGCTATTACAAAGTGATGGTAGCTACCAGCAGCTGCAACCCACTGCAGAACAGCAAGACTGTCATGCCCAAGCCCAGTTACTGGAGCAGCTGAGCATACCGCTAATAAAAGTCTCCTGATGCAGGCCCTATCTGCAGCATACTGCTTGCCTTAATTTTACTGCGCCCACAAAAAAGGCAGATGCTGTTAAACATCCGCCTTTATTCTGTATCCAATCTAGATGCTGGAGTACCACCTTTGTGACACCCCAGCCACCCGAGCGACTTACTTGATTAGCATTGTGCCTTTTTCAGCCAAGTTAGTGTGCCAAGAGAAGGCTTTTTCTAAAACGTGCGGAGTTTGGCCGCCACGCTCTTTGGCTGCTGCTAAGTAATCACGGGCCTGCTGCTTATAATCAGGGTGCATGCAGTTTTCGATAATACGCTCAGCTGCCTGAGTTGGCGCTAAACCGCGCAAGTCTGCATAGCCTTGCTCAGTGATGATCACGTCAACATCATGATTGGTGTGATCCACATGGGCTACGAAAGGTACAATTGCAGAGATTTTTCCGTCTTTAGCGGTGGATTGCGTCACAAAAATAGTGATGCGCGCGTTACGGGCGAAATCACCTGAGCCACCAATACCGTTCATCATGTGCGTGCCGCCAACGTGCGTTGAGTTTACGTTACCGTAAATATCCACCTCTAGTGCAGTATTGAACGAGATAATACCCAGACGACGAATGACTTCAGGGTGGTTGGAGATTTCTTGCGGACGAAAAACAATTTTATCTTTGTACTTCGCCAGATCTTTACCTAGGCTCTCAACTCGCTTTTTCGACAGTGACAATGCCGTACCAGCCGCAAACTTCACGACCCCAGCATCAATCAAGTCAAATACACCATCCTGCAGCACTTCAGAAGCAACAACGATGTCTTTAAAGCCAGAGGTTTTCATACCATTAAGCACAGCGTTTGCCACCGAACCAACACCTGACTGCAACGGCGCAAGGCTTTCAGTTAAACGACCTGCTTTAACTTCTTCGCCTAAAAAGCTCAGTAGATTGTCAGCAATTTGCTGGGTTTCAGCGTTGGGCTCAAACAGTGGTGAAGGAATATCAGGCTCGCTAGAAATAATGATACCGCGTACTTTCGCTGAATCAACTTTCATTCCCGGTGTACCAATGCGCTTGCTCACTTCAAATATTGGAATAGCTTCACGGGTATTTTCACCTGCTGCACTCTGCATATAAATATCATGCATGCCTTCATACTCAGGTGGTGCACTGATATTTAGCTCGATAATCACATGCTTAGCGGTATCAAGGAATATAGGTGAGTTACCTACAGAACCAGTCGGGATAATATCGCCATCTTCAGTAATGGCAGCCGCTTCAATAATTGCGTAGTCAAGACTTGGGTACGTACCTTGACGAATCGACTCGGCAACATGTGATAAATGCTGGTCAATATAAAAAATTTCGCCTGCGTTAATTTTTTTACGCTGGACGGGATTGCCTTGGTACGGCACTCGCAGGTTAATGATGTCAGCTTCAGCCATGGACTGATCCGCAGCTGGGCCCATCGACGCACCAGTGAACAAGTCAATTTTGAATTTTTCTTTTTTCCCACGCTCAGCTAAAGCTTTAGGGAAAAGTTTTGGCTCACCAAATAGAGTAAAACCACTCATCCCCAAAGTCATGCCATCTTCAATCCATGTGGCTGCTTCTTCTGCTGTCACTACTTTATCGAGAAATGCTTTATTGCGAATAAATTTACTTAAATCAGTGCTCATGCAACCACCTTTAAAGAGTTGTTGTGTTCAAGTATGTCTAACAGCAGCCTTAACTAGATAGGCTTTATCTGGATGTTCGCAGCATTTACGCACTGCTCGAATAACACATCAGACGCTTTGACTATTACCCAACATTCTAGGCCGATCAGTTTTTTTAACAGCTATACTAAGGTCGATTTTCACGCCTTAACCTGGCTGGCCATCTACCCGTGCTTGCCACAACATGGGTGCATAGCTCCAAAGATACATAGCAAAACCTAACGTCCAGCATACTGCGGCAACCCACAGGCCCGGCATATAGGCCCAATCCACCAGCACAACACGGGCTAGCGCACCAAGGTTAAACAGCACAAAAGCCCAAGTCATCGACTTTGGCGGCTGCAATTGTCGTCCAGTGTGGCCAAGGGTTACGCGAGCAATCATTCCTAGAATAAGCCCACCCATGGCTCCCACTGTTAACGCATGCACAGCAAGACTCATATTTGCGAATACAGAAAAGTGCCATAACGCCATTGCCACACAAGCAACCCCCATCCACGCATAAGCCAGATGCAAGGACCACAGCAGCGGCACACGCCAAATACCTGCGTCATACCAGTGCAGCGAACGCAACAAGTGCCCAACACCTAAAGCTGCAAAGACTACGCCCGCTAACACTTCAGCGTGTAGCGCCCAGCCCTGCATAATCGCCAGAGAGACGATAATGCTGCCAATGAGTAAAGCCCAATCCAGCTTTGGCCAAGGCGTCACTGCATCTTTGCGCAACAGGCCACGCTGGGTGAAAAACGGGATAACCCGCCCACCAATCATGCTCATAATTGCGGCAACAAACCATATTCCACCGGCTGTTGCTTGGCGCTGCAAAAGATCATTACCCGTAGCCATTGCATACAAGGTCACCCCGTTAGCGATGGCCAGCAGGCTTAATACCAGTACTAGTGGGTAGTTACGCACTTGCCGCACAGGCCAAACACTGCGCGCCATCTGCGCCGCCACCAGCGGCAAAAATAAAACATCCAAGACGATCACGCACCACATTGGCGCACCCACCAACCAAGCCAGTCGCGCCGCAACCCATAAGACCGTTAGCGCCATTAGCGGTTTGTCTGATAAACCTGGAACGCCAGTCCAGGTCTGCACCGCTGTGAGTAAAAAACCTGCAATTATTGCTGTGGCAAAGCCAAACAACAGCTCATGCCGATGCCAAGCCAACCAACCTCCCGTTGGCTGCCAGTCAGCGAACCAGCCATTCAAAGCCATAACCCACAAAGGAATAGCCAGCACTGCCAAGACACTGCCCAGCAAGAAAAAAGGCCGAAAACCTAAGCGAAAGAAAGGCATGATGGTTAATGCCTGCCGCCGATCCAATACCTGCATTGCAACTCTCCTCAGCTGAACCAGCACACCCTAAGCGGCTGACACAGCATGTATTGACTGTATGTTATTAGCATAGACCTGTTAATGAGAAGTATTGCTAGATTAGAATCAAGAACAATAAACTTTTTTACCTACAACCGCTGACCCAGTTAAGTCGTAGGCACAAAAAAACCGCCGAGCAGACTCGCTGCTGGGCGGTTTTTTAATGACTCAACTCAGCTATTAATTTAAGCCTTGAATATAGCTTGAAATAGCTTTGATATCTTTATTGCTTAACTTAGCGGCAATGGTGCGCATAATCATTGCTTCACCATCGTTCGCGCGATCGCCTTCACGGAAATCCGTTAATTGCTTAGCAGTATAGGCTGCATGCTGACCATTCAATTTAGGGTAGATCGCAGAGTCAATGCCTTCACCTGTTGGTGTGTGGCAACCAATACAAGCAGGCATGCCATCTTCTAGCTTACCGCCCTGAAAGAGCTCTCCGCCACGCTTAACTAGGTCTGGAGCAGCGGCACCAATAGTACCTTTCTGGCTATTGTACCAAGCGGCAATATCTTGCAAGTCCTGATCTGTCATTGCATCTAACATGCCTGTCATCTCAACAATTGGACGCTCGCCAGATTTAATATCAAGCATTTGCTTATACAAATAACGCTGACCTTGACCGGCCAACTTCGGAAAGTTTGGCAATGTGCTGTTACCATCAGCATTGTGACAGGCAGAACACATAGCAATTTTACCTTGACCTGCAGCTGCATCTCCCTCGGCATGGGCTAAACCACTGATGCCCAAGGTCAATAACAGACTTACAAATAGTTTGTTCATCAGCTCTTCCAACTACGGCTAAAATTATTTTTCCAAGATAAAACCAGTCATGGAGTTGACCCAGCTAACCTCGGCGCTTATAAATTATGCAAACATTACCACATTCTGCCGCACAGACAACCTTTGCAGATACATTCACGGCAATACGCACATACTATCCGAAGCATTATATACTGCTCAGACTAAAACGGAAACGAACCTCTTGCCGCACCTTTTTACTTGGATAACTTATGCAGCCTAAAAACCCCATTATTGGCCTGTGCCAACAAGCCAGCTTTTTAACCAGCGCGGCACGTGTTGAGCAGTGTCCTGAAGATGAAGGCTACGAAGTCGCCTTTGCTGGGCGCTCCAACGCGGGCAAATCCAGCGCACTCAATACTTTAACCCGCGCCAGCTTGGCACGCACCTCAAAAACCCCTGGACGTACGCAGCTGCTCAACTTTTTTAGCCTCGATGAAGAACGCCGCTTAGTTGACCTGCCCGGCTACGGTTATGCCAAAGTCCCCATTCCATTAAAATTACACTGGCAGCAGCACCTCGAAGCGTACTTGGGCAGCCGCACCAGCTTGATGGGCTTGGTGCTGATGATGGACATTCGCCACCCTTTAACACCTTTTGACTGCTTGATGCTCGATTGGGCGGCAAGCAGCCAAATGCCGATGCATATTTTACTGACCAAAGCTGACAAACTGACGTTTGGCGCCAGTAAAAGTGCACTGTTGAAAACCCAAAAAGAAATCGAAAAAAGATGGGGGGCAACAGCAAGCATTCAACTCTTTTCATCGACTAAACGCCTAGGTGTTGCCGAAGCCCATCAAGTCCTCGCCCAATGGCTGCAACTGATCGAACCAGAAGCAGAGGCCACTACAGCCCCTTAGCGCTTTAGTTTTTTATTCAGCCGCGGTGTTGCTCTTGCAGTAAAACCACAACACCGTGGCGACGCCCAAGCTAACTCCAGCCCAGGATTAAAAGCTACGCCCCAGATTCAAATAAAAGGCGCTTTCAGAGTCATCATTAATCCCATAACTAAAGTTGAGCGGACCGATTGGCGTATCCACCGCGACAAACACACTCATCGCATTAATATAGCCACTGTCTAAATCATTCGACTGATTCCACACTCGTCCACGCTCTAACGATAAACCAGCATAGACAGGCAGACCCAGCGAAAATGCTCGCACTGGAGTTAAGCGCCGATAATAAACCATACGCCCAATACTGACATTTTGTCCGGCCAGCGCGTTTTCACGGTAACCTGATAACTGCTGCGCACCGCCCAACTGATAACTGGATGACACCACCTCATCAGCATCCAAGGTACGTGCATAGCGCCCACCAAAGACAAAAGTATTTGCCCCCCAACTCAGTGGTTTATTCAGCTCCACCAACCACTGCCGATAACGCTCATCAGAGCCTAGCTCGGTGGCGTGCTGGAGTGCAGAAATGCGCAACTCCTCGCCACTGCGTGGAAAGTCAACATTATCTAAACTATCAAATGCATATTCGAGCTGGTAATAACCCTCTTTAAAGCTAAAGTCGGGTAGCCCTTGCTCACCAATACGCACATCTGCATCGCCCCAGCCAGAACCCACACCAAAGCGTACCTCAGCATTGGTGCTTATTTGCCGGCCTAAATTCAAACCATAGCGAATGCGTTGCAGACGGTATTCAGCAATGGGGTCACCTTCTTCTCTAAACTTAATATTACGAACCTCACCATGCAGCCACGGCGAGACAAAATAGCGTGAACCAATATCCAACGGCTGATAAAACTCAGTGTAGAGCTCTTGATGGTCACCCAGCTGCACCCGTGTCAACCACTCCGCACCCAAACGGTTCAAACCGTTCTTACGGAAACTGGCACCGATATTAAAAACACTGTCGCCACGAAAATCATCTGACAAATTTAAACCCAGACGCAAGTAATCAGTACCGGTACTCTTATCTGTGGCATTTATCACCAACGCATTCCCATCTTGCTCAGGGATCAAGCGGTACTCAACTCGATCAAAATACTCCAAGCCGTACAGCGTACCCATATCTTTCTGCAGTTTTTCAATATCTAAAGGCTCATTTAGCGGCTGACGTATATAATAACGAATCACTCCGTCACCCACTTTTGACGTGTTATGCACTTTGATTGAGGTAATCAGCGGGGCCTTTTTTTTCTTTTTTAAATTGCTCGAGAGTTTTTGTTCAGCAGGTAAAGGTTGCGCTAATTCAGCTAGGCGCCACTGCAACACATCAGTGGCACGGTAACCCGCGCTGATCAAATCTTGGCCGCGAGCAAAGTCGGTAATACCATAGCCTGTCAGTTCAGGCTGCACTAAAATATCACTCGAAGTTAGCGTTGCCAGTTGCGCTTCAGAGTTACGCCGCGTTAACAAAGCCACTGACTGATTTAAAATATCAAAGACAGTATGCAGTGACTCGGTTGTTGCCAAAGGTGAGCCAATATCCACTACGATCACTCGATCGACGCCCATTTGCCTGGCAATATCCACAGGAATATTATCCGAGATACCACCATCCACTAACAGTCGCCCATCCACTTCTACCGGTGTGAGCAACGCTGGAATCGACATACTGGCACGTACTGCCAAGGCTAAATGTCCTTGCGAGAACACCACACTTTCCCCGGTGGCAATATCAGCTGCAACTGCACGAAAAGGCACTGGCAATTCATCAAAGTCCTCCACCGCACCAGCACGGGCAAAGAGCTTTTCTAATAACACCGCCAAATTTTGCCCCTGCAAAACACCGAGCGGCAAACCTAAGGTGCCGTCATCGCGAAAGCTCAGCTTTTGTTTGACCAAAAAGTCTCGATCATCTTGCTTGCGGCGAAACGGCACATCTTCGCGGGGCGGGTCATCTGATAGTGCTTGCTGCCAGTCTAAACTGATTGCCAACTCCTCTAGCTCAGCAACACTATAACCCGCAGCATATAAGCCACCGACCACTGCCCCCATACTGGTACCGGCAATAGCATCAATGGCCACCCCTTGCTCTTCTAAGGCTTTGAGCACACCAATATGCGCCAACCCACGCGCAGCACCACCGGACAGCACTAGCCCCACCCGTTCACGCTGCTGCTCAGCAATAGGCTCAGCAACCACAGTAGCGGCAAGACAGACAATAAAAATACTGGTGCACCAGCTAAAAAAACGACGCATAAACGACATCTCAAAAACACGAGGTATGGAAAAAAGACAGGCACTACTCTAGCAGTTGCGCAGCACTTTGTAGGGCAAAGTATAGGTTAGGCACGATAAAAGCGGGAGCGGAAAGCGCTGTAATTTTACCCAAGGCAACGCGCAGGTCTTAACCAGCCACTTGGTAGAGTACGCCGCAGTTAAAATACGGGGAGATAGATGTCAGTTCTGGGCAGCATGAGAACGTGCAGCGCCCAGTTGCTCAACTGCCAGATACAAAAAAGCCCCGTATAACTACGAGGCTTTCTTTTAATTGGTGCCGGCACCAAGAGTCGAACTCGGGACCTACTGATTACAAGTCAGTTGCTCTACCAACTGAGCTATACCGGCAATGGCGGCCATTATATAGATTACAGATACCTTGTAAAGCCTTTCTGTAATTATTTTTAATCTGTGCAAATTCAAGTGCTTAGCGAGGCTGGCTGGAATAGACGCAGACCTGAAAACACTTGCACTCTAAGCTCAGTTTACAGTGCGCTGTGCCAGTAATAAAAGATTGCGCGGGGTTAGCGCACTGGCACAAAACTCACCCAAGGCCACAGTAAAACCCTGCTCCTGCAAAAACAGCGCTTGATCTATTACCAACCACAACTCTAGCGGTCGCCGAAATAAGCCGCGCACCAACTCCAGGTTTCGCACCTCTGCTAAACGCTGCCAGCCCTGCGCCTCCAGCACTGACCAATCTTGCTGCGGCACCGGCGGCAACTCTTTTAGTGCGGCCAAATCAAGACACCACTGAGCAAAAGACTTGTTAAACCACTGCGCGGACAAGGATGGGGTGGGCAAATAGGCATCAACGCCACGCAACTTGCGCTGCAACCCATCAAACGCTAAACGCCAAGCCATGGACTGATCACGCAAACGCCGCTCGCGAGCACTGGCGGTGACTGTCGCCAATAAAGGCAGAGCAAGATCATCACGCTGCAAGTCCAGTGCGGAGGCTTGCCCTAACTTAGATAGCGGCTGATAGCCCTCTGCTAACGTGCGGTTATAACAACAGGGGGCTAAAGCCAGTGCCGCAGTATCTTGCCCGCCAACCTGGCGCACTAAATGCGTATGCAAGTCACCGCAGGCATGTAACGCGACAATAGCGTCACTGCGCTGTACAGGTGCAAGACTCGCGGCGCTCATAACATCACACAGACTGTGCTGTGCCTGAGGTACATACTTGGCACTGATTGCCTGCCCGCTCGCAATCAGCTCTGGATTAAACTCTAAACACTCCAACTCAGCATTAGGCCAAGCCAAGTAACGTCCCAAATGCCCCTTGCCTGCACACCAGTCAAGCCAGCGCTGACTGCGCGCAAAGGGCAGATTAACCGCACCCTGCACAACACTCGCAAAAGCTTCTATTTGCTGCCATTTACGCTCGGCAATCCCACTTTGCATACGCAATGGACGCTGCACCACCTCGGCGGCCGGAAAACGTCCCAAGCGAGAAAGCTGTTCGGCCTGTTCAGCCCAAGCAACAAAGGGTTGTGGTGCTGACAAAGTACTGGGATCAAGATGGCTGTTTTCGGCATCCGCTAAGCTGCGCTGGCGTAACCAAGTAGCCAGCTCAGGATAATCCGCTTGCCAGTCTAAACTCTGCTGTATAAAAGGCTTTTCGCGCCAAATACCTTGTTGCGCCAGTAAGAAAGCATCCAGAGCGAAAAAACGCTCAACTAATGCCTCACCAGTGAGTAATGGCGCAATAGCACTCAAGGCTAACGACCCTGTAACGCATCCACGCGCAATTTACGTTCTAGCCAGCGGAAAAACTGCACTAGAACAAAGGTCATGACTAAATAGAACAGCCCTGCGGCAAAGAAGATTTCCACCGGTAAGTAGGTGCGGGCAATAATAGTCCGAGCCATCCCGGTGAGCTCTAATAACGTAATGGTGCTGGCCAGCGAACTGGCTTTAAGCATGAGAATCACCTCATTACTGTAAGCCGGTAAACCAATGCGGGCCGCCCGCGGCAAAGTAATGTGCCACATAGTTTGCCCGCGGCTCATCCCTAGCGCACGCGCAGCTTCAACTTCGCCCGGTGGCACAGCTTGAATCGCACCACGAATAATTTCTGCGATATAAGCAGCGGTGTGCATCGTCATAGCCAATAGCGCACACCAGTAAGGGTCACGCAAATAGGGCCAAAAAACACTTTCACGCACCGCATCAAACTGCGCTAAACCGTAATAAACTAAAAACAACTGTAACAGCAATGGGGTGCCACGGAAAAAGAAAATATAACTAAAAGGCAGTGCACGCACATACCAATGCCGTGACGCTCGCGCCATTCCTAAAGGTATAGCCACCAGCAAGCCAACTACCACAGATATTGCGACCAACTCTAAAGTTAAGTAAGCGCCTTCCAGTAGTTTTGGCAGCCATTTAACAATCACATCCCACTTCATGCTGCGCTCCTTACAAAGCCGCGATTAGCGCGTTTTTCAAAGAAGTGCAAAGCCAGCATGCTTAAAACTGTTAACGATAAATAAATACAAGCAGCCACCATAAAGAAAGTGAATGGTTGCTTCGTCGAGGTCACTGCCACTTGGGCACTGCGCATCACTTCGTTGAGCCCAACAACAGACACTAACGCTGTATCTTTCATTAGAATCATAAAGAGATTGCCCAAACCTGGAATCGCAATTCGCCACATTTGCGGCAACACTAAACGAAATAGAATGCGCGGGCGGGATAAACCAAGGGCCAAACCAGCTTCACGGTGCCCACGAGGAATAGCCAATAAAGCGCCACGAAAGACCTCAGTGGCATAGGCACCAAAACACAAACCTAACGCTATCACCCCAGCGGAAAAAGCGCTGAGTTCCAGCTCAGGGTAACCAATGGCCTCACCCAACTCCCGCACGAAACTGACCGAGCCGTAATAAATCAACAAGACCCAGAGTAACTCGGGCACACCACGTACCATGGTCGAGTAAGCATCACCCAACCAGCGTAAAACACGATACGGCGAGGTTTTCGCTAAGGCACCCGCCAGCCCTAAGACCAACCCCAAAGCTAAAGAGCACAGCGCCAGCTTAATTGTCATCCAAGCACCAGCAAGCAATGCTGGACCAAAACCATAGAGTTCAAAGTTCATCAGAAGTACTTGTGTCGGTCGCAAAGTAAAACCGCCACAACAAGGTGGCGGCCTTTACAGTGCAGTCTTAAGATTAATACACGTTAAAAGGGAAGTACTTATCGTTGATGGTTTTGTAAGTACCATCTTCAACAATTTCTTTCAGTGCAGTATTTAAACGCTCACGCAGCTGATCGTCACCTTTGCGCAAGGCAATACCAATTTTGTCATTGTCAAAAACCGGCTCGCCTTTAAACTCAAAGTTGGCGCCAGCATCGCTATTCAGCCATTCCCAGTTCACAAACTTGTCAGCTAAGACGCCATCTAAACGGCCTGATTCAAGATCAAGATAGGCATTTTCATTGGTGTCATAAAACTTGATGCTGATGTCATTGCCGAAGTTATCTTCAAGCCAATGACCCGCAATGGTTGCTCGCTGCGCACCTATCACCTTGCCTTTCATGCTTTTCTTATCCAGCTGAAAGTCACTGCTTTTAGGTGCAATAAACTGTAAACCATTGGTGTAATACGGATCGGTAAAATCAACCGCTTGTAAGCGCTCATCGGTGATTGACATCGATGCCGCTAAAAAATCAAACTTCTTCGCATTCAGTGCTGGAATAATGCCATCCCAGTCCGAGGTAACAACAGTGCACTCAGCTTCCATCTTGTCGCACAGTGCTTGTGCAATATCGATATCAAAACCAACCACTGCACCACTGGAGTCAATCAGGTTGAATGGAGGGTAAGCACCTTCAGTACCAATTTTAAGTTTATCTGCTGCAGAGCTGACAGTAGCAAATGACAAACTAGCCGCCGCCACTAAGAGTATTTTTTTATATTTTTTCATGGTTGTCGCCTCAATAGTTATGACTGGACATAAATTGCTTGCACCGCTCAGATTGCGGATTATTAAACACTTGGTCAGGTGTGCCCTGCTCTTCAACTACGCCTTGATGCAAAAATACAATCTCGCTGGACACTTGACGAGCAAAACTCATTTCATGAGTCACTAGCAGCATCGTCCGCCCTTCCTCTGCTAGCGCACGAATCACGCCCAGCACTTCTTGCACCATTTCTGGGTCTAAAGCTGAAGTTGGCTCATCGAACAATATCACTTTTGGCTGCATGGCTAAGGTTCGAGCAATGGCGGCACGCTGCTGTTGCCCACCGGACAATTGGTTGGGATACACGTGACGTTTATCAGCAATCCCAACTTTCGCCAGTAGCTGTTCAGCACTGGCAATCGCCTCATCTTTACTCAAACCCAACACACGCCGCGGTGCCTCGATAATATTATCGAGTACCGTCATGTGTGGCCACAAATTAAAGTTTTGGAAAACAAAACCAACTTGTGTACGTAAACGGTTAATTTGCTCATTACTACTGGCAACCAACTGTCCGTCACGGCCTGCTTGCAGCTGTAACTCTTCACCAGAAAAGAAAATCTGCCCGCAATGAGGGTTTTCAAGCAAATTAATACAACGCAGAAAGGTTGATTTGCCTGATCCGGATGAGCCAAGAATAGATATTACATCGCCATCATTGGCAGTTAACGAAATGCCCTTTAAAACTTCTAACTCGCCATAGCGTTTATGTAAATCGCGTATTTCTAAGGCGGGAATGGCCTCAGCCATAAAATGACCTCTTTGAACGAAGAGTAAGCTTAAAGCAAGCATGCGCTCGGTTAAAAGCAACAGACAATAGCCAAGTATTTATCTGTTTTTGCAACAGATAGCTCGACTGATGATTAATAGAGCTGCGATAGTGCCAGTTTTAGCCGCACTTGAAAAGCACAAGACCGTTACAGTACTTAGCTTTCATCGACTGACTTAGCAGTCTTTGGCGACAATCTGAGACTGCGCAAACTGCGTTTCACACTTTTCAAGTGATTCACCAAAGAAGGTCCACGCGCCATCGCCACTCCCATTGCCAGCACATCAATAACCACTAAGTGCGCAATACGTGAAGTGAGCGGCGTGTAAATCTCAGTGTCTTCCTGCACGTCAATCGCCAAGTGAATGCTAGCGAGATCGGCTAATGGCGTGTTGCTAGGGCACAGGGTAATTAAGATTGCACCCGTCTCACGCACCAAATTTGCCGTAGTCAGCAAGTCTTTCGAGCGCCCTGATTGTGAAATACAAATGGCTACATCTGTCGCCTGTAAAGTCACTGCTGACATAACTTGCATATGCGGATCGCTGTAGGCAGCCGCAGTAAGCAATAAGCGGAAAAATTTATGCTGGGCATCCGCAGCAACTGCGCCAGAGGCACCAAAGCCGTAAAACTCCACCCGCTGCGCTTGCGCCATCACCGCAATGGCCTGCTCTAAGGCATCTACATTTAAATGTTCACGCACCTCTATCAGGGTATGCAAAGTGGTATCAAAAATCTTCAGGGCATAGTCAGTTAGGGTATCTTCTTCACTGATTGCGAACTGCCCAAAACTAGCACCGGCAGCGAGACTCTGCGCCAGCTTAAGCTTGAGATCCTGAAAACCTTGGCACCCCACCGCGCGACAGAAACGCACAATAGTCGGCTCACTCACCCCCACCGCTGCAGCTAAGTCAGACATAGAACTGTGCATGACCGCAGCTGGGTCAGCTAAGACATGCTGCGCCACCTTAACTTCAGACTTGCGCAGCGACTCGAGGGATTGAGCGATATGCTGTAACAGATTCACAATGTTAAACTCGTTTAGCTTGTGCCACAGTTATGTAGCGGTTTTGTAGTTATACTACAACAGCTATTTATTCGCACGTTTTTCCAGAGGAGAGCAGCCTTGAGCATGCCTTGTGACATGTTGGTGTTTGGCGGTACCGGTGATTTAGCCTTACACAAACTACTGCCTGCACTGTATCACTTGCACCGCGAAAATCGCCTACCTAAGGCCATGCGCATTATTGGTATTTCCCGTAAAGTTTTACCCCGCGCCAGCTATATTGAACTGGCTGAGCGTCATTGCCGTGCACAAATTGAGAAAAAAGATTTTATCGAATCCAGCTGGCTGAGCTTTAGTCAGCGCCTTGATTATCTGGCCATGGATGCAGCTCAGGCTGCAGACTTCAGTCGGCTGACAAGCATCTTAAAGTGCACTCCTGAACATGGCTGTATTTATTATTTAGCCACGGCTCCGCATTTATTTGAAAGTATCGCGGCCAACTTAGCTTTAACCGGTTTAGCAGGTGCCAACACACGCATTGTCATTGAAAAGCCCATCGGTCATTCGCTGCCATCTGCGCTGAATATTAACGCCGCCATTGGCGCGGCTTTTAGTGAAGAGCAAGTTTTTCGCATTGATCACTATTTGGGCAAAGAAACTGTGCAAAACCTTATGGCGTTACGCTTCGCCAATGCGCTCTTTGAACCAGTCTGGCGCGCGGCGCACATTGACCATGTGCAAATCACCGTAAACGAGACAATCGGCGTAGAAAACCGTGGCGCCTATTACGACCAAGCCGGTGCCATGCGCGATATGTTGCAGAACCATCTGCTGCAGTTACTCTGTTTGGTGGCCATGGAAGCTCCGGTGCGTTTTGATGCCGATGCAGTGCGCAATGAAAAAGTAAAGATTCTCCAAGCACTAAAACCCATCAGTGGCCTCAACGTGCAAGATAAAACTGTGCGCGGCCAATACGTCGCCGGACAAACCAATGGCCACACTGCACCAGCCTATTACTTTGAGAAAAACGTGGACAATGACAGCGACACCGAAACCTTTGTCGCCATTGAAGCCGAAATTGATAATTGGCGCTGGGCAGGTGTGCCTTTTTACTTACGCACAGGGAAACGCTTAGCCACCAAGACTTCAGAAATTGTCATTCAGTTTAAACCCGTACCGCATAGTTTATTCAGTGACAGCCAAGCCAACTTACTCGTCATTCGCTTGCAACCCGAAGAGCGTATCAGCCTTGAGCTGATGGCCAAAACCCCAGGCAAAGGAATGCGTCTAGAGCCGGTGAAGCTGGACATTAATTTAGCCGAAGCGTTTCAAGACAGCCGCCGCTGGAAGGCTTACGAGCGTTTACTGCTGGACGTGATTGAAAACGACTCCACACTGTTTATGCGCCGTGATGAAGTGGAAGCGGCATGGCAGTGGGTTGACCCTATTCTCAGTGGCTGGCAACAACACTACCAACGCCCACGGCCTTACCCAGCAGGCTCCAATGGCCCAGAACAGGCCCATAGCTTGCTAGAAAGGCACAATCGAGCGTGGCATGCATAAGCCACACAGCTAAAATTACATGGCTGACAACACAAGTAGCAAGAACACATATTACAGGCATAAAAAAACCCCAAAAAGCCTATTAAACTTTTTGGGGTTGTACGCGTTTTATTGCGCTAGCTGTTGCTTAAAGCATTACAGTTTTGGACCTGCATTAACAATTGCTTCGGACACTTCAAACTTCTTAAAGTTATCCACAAACTTCGCTGCCAACTCTTTCGCAGCAACATCGTAAGCAGCTTTATCAGCCCAAGTGTTACGTGGGTTAAGCAGGTTGCTATCAACGCCAGGTACTGTTTTTGGCACATCCAAGTTGATCACTGGCAAGTGCTCAGTTTCTGCACCCACTAGCGTTCCACCC
The DNA here is from genome assembly GCF_027498055.1 of Denitrificimonas caeni. Classification (GTDB taxonomy): domain Bacteria; phylum Pseudomonadota; class Gammaproteobacteria; order Pseudomonadales; family Pseudomonadaceae; genus Denitrificimonas. The sequence goes on along the minus strand of NZ_CP114976.1, from coordinate 676,618 downwards.
TGAATTGCAGCAATCACGGCACGGGTAGTAGGGATATTAAAGCGCTCACCTACACCGTAGCCACCACCGGTCCAACCGGTGTTCACCAAGTACACTTTTGAATCAAAAGCTTGGATACGCTTGATCAGCAGATCAGCATACTCGCCCGCTGGACGGGGGAAGAAAGGAGCACCAAAGCATGTGGAGAAAGTTGACTTAATCCCGGCCTCAGAACCCATTTCAGTTGAACCAACCAGCGCGGTATAACCCGACAAGAAGTGATACGCCGCTTGCTCGTTATTCAAGATGGACACCGGTGGCAATACGCCAGTCAGGTCACAGGTCAAGAAGATCACCGCATTGGGCTCACCAGCACGGTTGGCTAGCACACGCTTTTCAACGTTTTCGAGTGGGTAAGCGGCGCGGCTGTTTTGCGTTAAGCTGTCATCGGTGTAATCCGGTACACGCTGCTCATCGAGCACCACGTTTTCCAAGACTGCACCAAACTTAATAGCTTTCCAGATCACTGGCTCATTTTTCTCAGACAAGTCGATGCATTTTGCATAGCAACCGCCTTCGATATTGAACACAGTGCCCACACCCCAACCGTGCTCGTCATCACCAATCAGGTAACGGCTTTCATCAGCTGACAACGTGGTTTTACCGGTACCGGACAAACCAAAGAACAAGGTGGTATCGCCATCTTCACCAACGTTAGCCGCACAGTGCATTGGCAGCACATCATGTTCAGGCAATAAGTAGTTTTGTACCGAGAACATGGATTTTTTCATTTCGCCAGCGTACTGCATACCTGCCAGTAACACTTTTTTCTCGGCGAAGTTAATCATTACACAACCATCAGAGTTGGTGCCGTCACGCTCTGGCACACACTCAAAAAACGGTGCGTTAATGATTTGCCACTGTTCTTTATTGGATGGGTTAAAAACTTCTGGGGTAATAAACAAGCAACGACCAAACAGGTTATGCCAAGCTGTTGTGGTGGTCATTTTTACCGCCAAGTAGTGCGCTGGGTCTGAACCCACGTGCACGTGTGATACAAAGCTTTCGCGCTCTGCCACATAGGCTTCAACACGCGTCCACAGCGCATCAAATACACTTGGAGCAATCGGTCGGTTGATTGGCCCCCAAGCAATTTGAGCTTCAGTGCTGGGCTCTTGCACAATAAATCGGTCTGCTGGAGAACGGCCTGTGCGGTGGCCAGTTTCTACAACTAATGAACCATTAACAGCCAATTTGCCTTCGCCGCGGCGAACAGCTTCTTCAATCAATTGAGCGGCACTAATATCGGTATACACAGCGGTTTTTGCTTGCGTCATGAGATCCCCAACGGCCCGAGCCGAGTCCTCCAGAAATTTTGTAGCGCTTAAGTTAGCGCACTACAATGTAAAAAGTGCCCGCGATTATGCCAGACTTATGCAATTAATGCACTGTGCTCGAGGCATCAGGCGCGTCCTGCTCAGCAAACATTTGCGTGACATCATCATTATTAAACAAATAGCGTTCGTTACAGAACTGACAATCAATCTCAATAGTGCCTGCTTTCTCTGCCAGCAACAACTGCGCATCGGCTAAGCCAAGACTGATCAAGGCCTGCGCTGAGCGTTCACGGGTACAGCTGCATTGAAATTTCAGCTCGGTGCCCGCAAACAAGCGCAACTCTTCTTCGTGATACAAGCGATGCAAAATCGTTTCATTGTCCAGCCCCAGTAATTCTTCAGCACTCAAAGTCGAGGCTAAAGCAATCACATGTTGCCAACTGGCCTCACGCTCCTCACTATCGGTAATACGGTCTGCAGGTAACTGTTGCAGCAACAAACCGCGCGCGCGCTGACCATCGGCATACAACCAAAAACGCGTGGGCAATTGTGCTGAATTGACAAAATAGTTGGTAAAACACTCTGCCAAGTCGGCACCATCTAAAGCCACTAACCCTTGGTAACGCTGCCCCTCACTCGGATCCACGGTCAAGGCCAATACTCCATCTGGCATCAGCTCTGATAAAGTTGCGCCGCTGCTAATGTGTTCTGCTTCATAACGGGCAATGGCACGCATCTCATGCTCGCTGGAACACTCCACCATTAATAATGGTACCGCGCCCTTCGAGCGTGCTTGCAAAATCAATAAGCCATCAAACTTTAAAGTATTCACCAGCAGTGCTGCAGCACTCATCAGCTCGCCGAGTAAAGCGGCAACCGGTTCAGGGTACGCATGCTTGGCGAGCACATGGGCATAGCTTTCTTCTAAGCTGGCCAGCTCTCCACGCACATCAGTGTTTTCAAAAATAAAACGCTGAGTAAAATCAAATTCTGCCATACAGCACCTATAAATAAACGATTGGTCTAGTATAAACCTTGATAACTAAATTAACTCACTAAGTTCTTCTATTACGGCAACTAGAAAAGTCTATTGTTCACGAAAGCGATGAATCTGGCGGCGCTGTTTTTTCGTCGGCCGGCCTTCCGTTTGCACTCCTAAAGCACCGGCTTTGCGCAAGGCCGCAGCATTTTCCCGTGCGGCAATACTTTCTTCAGTCTCGCGGTATAACAACTGCGCTTGCGGCGCACCTCGGCGCACCGCGCTCAACTGCTCAACCACCACAGTGCGTTCGTCATAGCCCAAGCGAATCAGTAACTCATCACCCACTCGCGGCTCTTTCGACGGCTTACAGCGCTCACCACGGCAATGCACTTTGCCACCGGCAATGGCTTCTTTAGCCAAGGCACGGGTTTTAAAAAAGCGTGCGGCCCATAGCCATTTATCCAAACGAACCTTATCTTGCGTCATCGCTTACTTTTACCTTTGTTATGTGGAGCAACTCTGACTTGTACGGGCTGCTCAGGTGCAGCGATGGGCAAACATACGGTTGCCTCTAGGCCACCACCGGCACGGTTAAGCAGTTTGACACTACCACCATGCTGCGCAGCAATACGCTGCACAATGGCTAAACCTAAACCTGCGCCCTGCCCACCACGCGCTTGGTCACCGCGAATAAATGGGTTAAAAATCCGCTGTAGATCTTTTGGATCCAGCCCCTCACCGCGATCAAGAACACTAATGGCTACAGAGGACAGCCCTGCCTCCTGCACTACGCAAGCCGCCACCTCAACACCTCCACCGCCGTAACGCAGTGCGTTCTCTATAAGATTAACCAGCATGCGCTTCATCGAGACGCGCCGCAGCAGTAAGGAAGGAGTGTTCTCTAAACAGAGGCGAATATCATGCCCTTGCTGGATATATGGAGCCACCACAGCATTAATCAACTCTTGTAAGTCACAGACTTCCAACGGCTCATCACGGCCGTCACGAATAAACGCTAAGAACTGATCTAAAATCGCATCCATATCCTCAATGTCACGCACCATGTCAGCAGTCAGCTCTTGATCACTGTCGAGCAACTCCAACGACAGCCGTAGACGTGTTAATGGTGTGCGTAAATCATGGGAAACCCCAGCCAGCATCAGTTCACGCTCACGGCCAGCCTGCTCAATGTCATCCGTCATCTGATTAAAGGCGCGATACACTTCAGCCATTTCACTGGCAGTGTCCACATCAACAGGCAAGCGCACACTGCGGCCTTGGCCAAACAAACGCGCGGCCACCACTAATCGCTTCAAAGGTGCACTGAGCTGACTGACAAAGATCCATGCGGCCGCGGTTGATAATAGACCGATGCCTAAAAACCAAGCCACAAGATTCCACACCCGCTGTCCACGCAATGGGTGCGGGTATAAAGGTACACGAATCCAATCTGGGCCCAGACTTGGCGCATGCACCCATAATGAAGGTGGCGTTTGCGCACGAATCTGCACCCGCGTATCGGCCCCTAGCTCAGCGCGCATTTGTTCAGAAAAAATATCACTGTAGGGCCAGTGCGTCTCACCCATCGGCACCTCATGCTCATGCACCAGCTGCAAGCCAGCAGCCTTGGCAATAATCGGCCGCTCGCTTTCTGGCGATGCCCAGTAGGCTCGTAAGGTTAACGCAGCGCCATGACTGTATTGGCGGTCAACCAAAACATCTTCATTGAGCATTAAGTAAATCAGAGTCAATGCTTTAGAAAATAACACCGCCAGCAAGACCATCCACAGCGTGCGGGCAAAAAAGCTTTGTGGATAGAACCAAGAGGTCTTCATTTATTGACCATCGGGCACAAACACATAACCCACACCCCAAACAGTTTGGATATAGCGCGGCTTGGCTGGGTCAGGTTCAATCATGCGACGCAAACGCGATACTTGCACATCAATGGAACGCTCTAAGGCATCCCACTCACGGCCGCGGGCTAAGTTCATCAACTTATCGCGGGTTAAGGGTTCGCGAGCATGCTCAACCAACGCTTTTAATACGGCAAACTCACCGGTAGTGAGCATGTGCACGTGATCGCCCTTACGCAATTCACGGGTGGCCAAGGAGAGGCTGTAATCACCAAAAGTTACGCTGGCCTCAGCACTGCCCGGGGCGCCGGGTACGCTAGTGGCTTGGCGGCGCAATACAGCTTTAATCCGCGCTAACAGCTCACGGGGGTTAAATGGTTTAGCCAAATAGTCGTCGGCACCCAACTCTAAGCCTTGAATACGACTGGCCTCATCACCTTTAGCGGTCAGCATAATGATCGGGATTTGATTATTACCCTCGCGTAAACGCTGACATGCAGCTAAGCCATCTTCACCGGGCATCATTAAGTCCAGCACCACTAAATTAAACAGCTCGCGGGCCAGCATACGATCCATTTGCTCGGTATTTTCCACCCCGCGCACACGAAAGCCCTGCTCAGTTAAAAAGCGTTCAAGTAAGCGGCGCAAACGTTCATCGTCATCAACAATAAGGATTTTTTCACCTTCAGATACACTCATGCTGCCCCTACCTTGTGGAGTTGATATATATGCAGGCTAGTATGCCGCAATCACCATCAACATGCGTACTGCGCATTGTTAGCAAATCTTTCTTATGCTGAGCGGTGCTGGTTTGCTGTGGGTTTTCCCCTATAATTAGCTGTTCAGCGCAGGTTCATCCTGCTTCTTTGACTGACTTAGGTGCCTGATGGATAGCATAAGTTCTCGTATCGCCACAGAATTGGGCGTGCGCCCACAACAAGTGACCGCCACTATTGCCCTGCTCGATGAAGGTGCCACAGTGCCTTTTATCGCCCGTTACCGCAAAGAAATCACTGGTAGCTTAGACGACACGCAACTGCGTAACTTGGAAGAGCGTTTACGTTACTTGCGCGAACTGGATGAGCGCCGCGCGTCAATCCTTGCCTCCATCGATGAGCAAGGCAAGCTAACCGCAGAGCTGCAACAGGCTATTGCACTGGCTGACACCAAAACCCGTCTAGAAGACTTATACCTGCCCTATAAAAAGAAACGCCGCACCAAAGGGCAAATTGCTTTAGAAGCAGGCCTAGGCGAGCTAGCAGACTTATTGTTTAACGATCCCAACCACAACCCGCAGGTGGAAGCCGCGCGTTTTATTGATGCTGAGCACAATTTTGCTGATGAAAAAGCGGTTCTAGAAGGCGCTAAGTACATTCTTATGGAGCGTTTTGCCGAGGATGCCGAGCTTTTACAGCGTTTGCGCAATATGTTGCAGCAAGATGCCTTATTACGCGCTCGAGTGGTTACAGGTAAAGAGCAAGATGGCGCTAAATTCAGCGACTATTTTGAACATGATGAACCTTTTAAACGAGTCCCTTCACACCGTGCGCTGGCTATCTTCCGTGGCCGCAACGAGGGTTTTTTAACTGCCAGTTTAAGTTTAGGCGATGACAGCCCTGGTAGCATGCACCCCTGTGAAGTGGTGATTGCTGAGCATTTCGCGATTAAAAACCAAGAGCGCCCGGCCGATGCTTGGCTAGCAGAAGTGGTGCGCTGGACTTGGCGAGTTAAACTCTCAAGTCACTTAGAAACCGACTTATTTGGCCAGCTACGTGAGCAAGCAGAAACTGAAGCCATTAATGTGTTCGCGCGAAACCTGCATGACTTGTTATTAGCCGCGCCAGCTGGTCCCCGCTGCACATTAGGGATTGACCCAGGCTTGCGTACCGGCTGCAAAATTGCCGTGGTGGATGCCACTGGTAAGGTGCTGGACACCGCCACAGTTTACCCCCATGTGCCGCACAACAAATGGGATGCCACTCTCGCTACTTTGGCGCAGCTGTGCAAAAAGCATCAAGTACAATTAATTGCCATTGGTAATGGTACGGGTAGTCGCGAATCTGACCGTCTCGCCATTGAGTTGGTTAAGTTGCTCCCTGAGCTGCGCATGAGCAAGGTGATGGTCAGTGAAGCCGGTGCCTCAGTGTATTCAGCTTCAGAACTGGCTGCCTTGGAGTTTCCGGACTTAGATGTTTCCTTGCGTGGCGCTGTGTCCATTGCCCGCCGCTTGCAAGATCCACTGGCGGAACTGGTGAAAATCGATCCTAAAGCCATTGGGGTGGGCCAATACCAGCATGATGTCTCACAAGCACAACTGGCGCGCTCATTGGACGCCGTGGTAGAAGACTGTGTAAACGCTGTTGGGGTTGATGTGAATACCGCCTCGTCTGCGCTACTGACACGCATCTCTGGCCTCAACGCTACCCTGGCGAAAAATATTGTGGCCTTTCGCGATGAGCACGGTGCCTTTAGCAGCCGCACTGCATTGAAAAAAGTGCCGCGCTTAGGTGAGAAAACCTTTGAGCTGTCTGCGGGTTTCTTACGGGTGATGAACGGCAAGAACCCTTTGGATGCCTCTGCTGTGCACCCAGAAACCTACCCCTTAGTTACCCGCATTGCCCAAGATACCCAGCGCGATATTCGTTCGTTAATTGGTGACTCAGCATTTTTACAGCAACTGGATCCCCAGCAATTTACCGATGAAACCTACGGCCTGCCGACAGTAACGGATATTTTGCAAGAACTGGATAAGCCGGCGCGCGACCCCCGCCCTGAGTTTAAAACAGCAGAATTCCAAGACGGCGTAGAAAGCTTAAAGGACTTAAAACTGGGCATGATTTTGGAAGGGGTGATCACTAACGTCACCAATTTCGGTGCTTTTGTCGACATTGGTGTGCATCAAGATGGTTTAGTGCACATTTCAGCGTTGTCAGAAAGCTTTGTTAAAGACCCTTACCAAGTGGTTAAAGCAGGCGATATCGTCAAAGTTAAAGTCATGGATGTGGATATCCCGAGGGCGCGCATTGCTTTATCCATGCGCATGAGCGACACCCCTGGCGAGAAGCCCCAGCCTGCAGCTCGTGAGCCTAAAGCTCGCAACACAGCACGCAGCGAGCGCCATACTCAGCAAGACAAGCCCGCACCCAACAATGGTGCAATGGCTGCTTTGTTTGCCAATGCTCGACAACTGAAGAAAAAGTAGCCAAAGTCTAGCCCCCATTTTCACCCATATATGGCGCACACCGATTAAAAGTTGGTGTGCGCCCTTGCACTCGGCCATTACCACCCCCATATTGGCATGATGCACTATTGAGGAAATACCCTTGAGCGATACATATTCTCGTCGTCTGGCGCTGCTCAGCCAGCCCGAAGCTTTAGCCCAGCTCAAGCACTGCCTGCATGGCATTGAGCGTGAAAGTTTACGTGTGGAGCGCAATGGTCGCTTAGCGTTAACACCGCACCCTGCAGCACTTGGCTCTGCCCTCACCCACGGCAGCATCACCACTGACTACTCAGAAGCTTTATTAGAGTTTATTACTGAGCCGCACCCAGACTCAGCGCAAACCTTAGCTGAACTGGACGACATCCACCGTTTTACCGTTGCCAATCTTGACCAGGAAGTGCTTTGGAGCCCTTCAATGCCCGGGCACCTGCCCAAAGAAGAGCTGATCCCCATTGGCGAATACGGCACTTCTAACGTCGGCCTGCTCAAGCATGTCTACCGCAAAGGTTTAGCCGTACGCTACGGTAAGACCATGCAGTGCATTGCTGGCATTCATTACAACTTTTCTATTCCTGATGCTATTTGGACAGTCCTCAAAGACGCTGAAAATGACCAACGCTCAGCCATTGATTACCAGTCTGCGCGCTACATCGCCCTAATTCGCAACTTCCGCCGTTACAGTTGGCTACTGATGTACTTATTTGGCGCATCACCGGCCATTGATATCAGTTTTTTGCGCGGTCGCGAGCATCAATTGGAAGTCTTTGACGAAGACACCCTATACCTGCCGTACGCCACCAGTTTGCGCATGAGCGACCTAGGCTACCAAAGCAAAGCTCAAGCAGGCCTTACCCCTTGCTACAACGAACTCAGCAGTTACACCGACAGCCTGCGTTGCGCGGTAAGCACCCCTTACCCACCCTACCAAGAGATTGGCAGCAAAAAAGATGGCGAATGGTTGCAAATTAATACCAATATTTTGCAGATCGAAAATGAGTATTACTCAACCATGCGCCCCAAACGCATCACTCTAGAGGGTGAACATCCGGTCGATGCATTAACTGCCCGTGGCATTCAGTATGTGGAAGCACGCTGTATCGATATCAACCCTTTCTTACCGCTCGGTATTGATTTACCGCAAGCGCGTTTTCTCGATACATTCTTGTTGTTCTGTGCCCTGCAAGACAGCCCACTCCTGAGCGACACTGAGTGCCCAGCGGCTACTGCAAACTTTTTAAGCGTCGTCAGCCAAGGCCGTAAGCCCAACTTACAGTTGGACCGTCTAGGCGAGCAGGTTTCCATGCGTGAATGGGGCCTGGAGCTGGTGGAGCAAATGCAAGCCTGTGCACAACTGCTGGATAACAGCTATGCCACAACTGAGCACAGCGAAGCTTTGCAACTGCAGGTAGAGAAGCTTAACAACCCTGATCTCACGCCTTCAGCGCAAGTGTTAGCCAGCATGCGTGAACAACAATGCAGTTTCAGTCAGTTTGCCTTGAAGCAGAGCCTACAACATGCGCAAGCGCTAAAAACGCCGGCTCTGGAGAGTAGCAAAGTGGCGCATTACCAAGAGCTGGCGAAGCAGTCACTGCATGCGCAAGAACAGATCGAACAACAACCACAATGCAGCTTTGATGAGTTTATGGATGATTTCTTAGCAGGTGTTAATTGACATCCTCCCCCAGCTAAAGCAGGGGGATTCCTACTGCTAGACGGCCATGCCCGACCGCGAGAATGTTACGTGCCGCGTTTACATCGCGGTCGTGAGTGACACCGCACTCACACGTCCATTCTCTTATTCCAAGTCCTGCGATACCTTTCGGCCTGCTATCGGGCAGTGCGCCACAACAGCTACAGGTTTGGGTGGTGTATGCCTCGTTCACTTCCTTAAAAACAATGCCTGCGTGAGCGCACTTATAGTCCAACATTGTTTTTAATTGACCCCAGCCAGCGTCCAACACTGACTTGGCCATCTTGGCTTTAACGAGTTTTAAACTACTGACATTGCCCACATAGATTTCACCGCAGCGGTTGACCAACGTGCGACTGAACTTGTGCAGCGTATCTTTTCTACGGTTAGCAATCTTGGCGTGAATGGTTTTGACTTGGGTTTTATTTCTAGCCCGTTGTGCTATGGCTAATTTTTCCTCAAGACCCCGATAGAAGCGACCCGCCTCCAGCTTTGTGCCGTCCGAGCAGGTGGCGGTGTCGGTTAAGCCAAGATCAATACCGATACGGTCTTGTCCTGCTGATATCTCGGCTTCTACATCCACCACCACATTGAAGTACCAGCGGCCACGGGCATCTTCATTGAAGCTGGCAGAGCGAAACCTATATTGGCTCAAGCCAAAACTGTCCCACACGTTGAAGTAGTGGCCGTTGTGGTAGACCTGACCATTTTTCCACTGTGCCGCAGCCGTATTAACGGGAATCCAGCCAAGCGAACGCCTGACACCACCCGATTTGCGCCAATTCAACCGCGCCTTATTAAACTGTTTGCGGCGCGTGACATACTCAGCTGCAATACGCTGCACTGTTTGGCTGTGTAGCCCTAAGTCCTTACCTGCGCCATTGGTATATTTCTGAACATCATAGGCAGACAAAAACACACCACGCTCTTTAATCGAGCGCTGGCTTAATTCATTGACAAAGTTCCAGACGAAATTGACACTTCGAGCCATGCTGTTTAGCAGTGGTCGGTGCTTATCTCGAATGCGAACTTTTAATGTTTTGGTGTGCTTTATCATGCTGTATATAATGCCAGTACCAACCTATATTGCAAAGACTTGAACAACCTATTAGGGGCTGCTTACGCCGCCCTCGCTATCCATCCTCGCACTCAAAGTACGAGGCTTTCCGCGATTTTGGTAAGCAAACAGCTCGCTGCAGGCCCACTCGGGGTTTGCAGCGCTACTGCCCAAGCGGCTCTGGCGCTAAAGGCCACTCTGTTGGCGTCGGCGCCAGTTCTGCAAACTAATATCTAAGGTGGCTAAATCTTCAATCCCTTGCTGCTCAGCACGCTTAAGTAAAATCAGCATCAACTCTGCAGTAACCATAGCGTCAGCGCTAGCATTGTGGCGCTGCAATACCTGCAAGCCAAAAAAATCAACCCAATCATCTAAACCTGGATTGCGCATATTATGCTCAGGGTAAAGCAGCGGCGCGATTTCTGCCACATCGTAAAACGGGTGACGCAGCTGATAGGCAAACGCATCCTCCATTTCCCGTACCAACATACGCTGATCAAAGCTGGCATGAAAAGCCAATAACGGACTGCTGCCCACATACTCCATAAAGCTCAGCAGCGCTTTTTCTGGGCGTATACCTGCAGCCACCTCGCTGGGTGGAATCTGGTGAATAAGCACACTTTCACTGACTGTCAAATTTTGCCGGCGCAAAGTACAGCTAAACTGATGACCTAAAGCAATGGCGGAGTCCTCAATGGTTACCGCGCCAATGGAAAGGATCTTATCTTTAAGGGTGTTGAGGCCACTGGTTTCTAAATCAACCACAACAAAACGCTGCTTGTGTAGCGGTAGCTCACTCACCACCGGCGCCGCTAAAGCCCCTAAGCGCAGTGCATCCTTCGCCCTTAATTCAGGCCCTTTACGAAACCATTTGAAAATCTTCACAGCTGATACCGAAAGGTCAAACTCGCCTGCAAACGCTGAGCCTGGCGGAATGACTCACGTAAAATTCGGCGGTCCAAGTGGTTTAATTCATCTGGATAAATACGGTTACTGTAAGCCAAATCACTGCGCGCCTGCTGCTGATGCTGCTGCATACGAATCAGTTGAATAAAATGATAAGCCTCAGCATAAGCATCGCCATCTAAACGCTCAATCACGCCCTTACTGACCAGCTGACGAATCCGCTCTAAGGTGTTACTGCTTTCAATTCCATGGGCCAAAGCCAATACCCGTGCACCATCCACAAACGGAGTTAAGCCTTTGATTTTCAGGTCCAAGGTGTCTTTTTCAAGTCCTTTCTTATCCAGCGCAAAATTGCGGAACAAACCACCCAGCGGGGGCTTATGCTGCAAGGCACTTTGCGCCAGCATGCGCAGAAACATATCATTGCCACGAATCATCGACAGCAACTCACTGCGCAAAGCCCGGCAGCCTTCGACCGGCCCCCAAATGGCACGCAAATCAAAAAATATCGTTGAGTACAGTAAGTTTTCTGGCGTGGCTTCACGGATAATTTTACTGAAACGTCGGGACCACTCTGAGCGCGATAAACACAGCTCAGCATTGCCTGCCATAATATTGCCTTGGCATAAAGTAAAGCCGCAGTCATCTAAGGCTAAGTTAATTTCCCGCGCCAACGGCAATAGTTTTTGCCGAATAGCATTGGCCTCTTCTTGGCTGCTGGCTTCAAATAAAATACCGTTATCTTGGTCAGTGTGCAGGGTTTGCTCTTTACGTCCTTCGCTGCCAAATACCAACCAAGTAAACTCAACCCCTGGATCCCCTAGGCGCTCGATACACAGCTCAATTACCCGTGACACAGTGTGATCATTGAGCAAGGTAATTAAGCGGGTAACCTGCTCAGGGCTGGCGCCATGGGCAATCATACGGTCAACCAATGAACGTATTTCACCGCGCAACTGAATGAGTTTCTTAATGGAGCTGGCATTGCGTACTGCGCGGGCCAAATGCACCAAATCAATGCGCTGCAGCGAAAATAAATCCCGCTCGGAAATAACCCCAACTAAACGCCCATCCGTGACCAAACAAACATGGGCTATATGGCGCTCAGTCATCGCCAGTGCTGCATCAAAGGCTGAGGCTGTAGGCGGCAAGTGAAACGGATTGAGCGTCATCACCTCGCTGATCGGTTGGCGTAAATCTGCATTGGCATCGGCGATCACTCGACGTAAATCTCGCAGGGTAAAAATCCCTTGCGGCCGCTGCATCTCATCGGCTATTACCAAGCTGCCAACTTGCTGTTCATGCATCAGTTGCACAGCTTTATTTAATGCTAAATGCCCTTGGCAGGTGACCGGCTGACGCATCGATAACTCAGCCAGAGTGGTTTCCAAGGAAAACTGCGAGCCTAAGGTTTCCGCAGCACGGTTTTGTACTTGCTGATTAGCATGCTCGAGCAAACTGCTGATGCCACGCACAGAGAAATCCCGAAAAGCATGGCACTTGGAAAATAATTTAATAAACGCAGCTTTATCCAGCAGCAAACAAAAGGTATCTTCCGCGGCAATATGGGAGGTACGCGTCGCCCGCTCGCCTAACAGTGCGGCAATGGGAAAACATTCACCGGTGGTAATTTCAAAAGTAGTTTCTTTACTGCTGTCTTGGCCTTGACGACGCTCACCGACAATAAGACCCTGCTTAACAATGTAGAAAAACTCAACTGGCCCGTCTTCAGGGCTGATGATTTGCTCTCCTGCAGAGTAAAAACGTAGCTGGCAGTTTTCGACTAAGAAACTGAGATGGACAAGATCCATCTGATTGAAAGGTGGATATTTTTGCAGAAACTCCAGCGTGCCTTGGATGTTTTGTTGCACCGCTGTACGCCCTGTTTTTGCAAAGGCTTCACTCCTGCTCATGACCTGCACTCCTTATAAGTTAAGCCATGCTAAAGTTTTTGATTTATGCATCCTATTGGACGTAAGTTTGAAAGCCTTGGCGGTCTATCAAGCAAAACTTTACGGCGTATTATTATTATTTATAGGTGGCTATTTTTACAGGCTTAGCCACAATTTAACAGCCTTTAACACTAAAGCGCAGCCAACAAAAAACCGCCCTAAGGCGGTTTTTTGTGTACAGCACAATACTCTTACAAGTTGCAGCCATGCTTGGCTTTAAACTCGCGACGACGGCGGTGCAGTACCGGCTCAGTGTAGCCATTCGGCTGCTCACGGCCTTGCAGTACTAATTCCAATGACGCTTGGAAAGCAATGCTCTCGTCAAAGTTTGGTGCCATGTTACGGTACAGCGGGTCACCTGCGTTCTGACGGTCAACCACTTCTGCCATGCGCTGCATGGTTTCAACGATTTGCTCCTCGGTCACAATGCCGTGGCGCAACCAGTTGGCCATATGTTGGCTAGAAATACGCAGTGTTGCACGGTCTTCCATTAAGCCAACATCGTTGATGTCAGGTACTTTAGAGCAACCAACGCTCTGCTCGACCCAGCGTACAACATAGCCAAGGATACCTTGTGAGTTGTTATCCAACTCGTTCTGAATTTCTTCAGGCGTCCAATCAGTGTTTGGCGCTAAAGGAATGGTCAGGATATCGTCTAAAGAAGCAAACTTACGCTTTTTCAACTCTTCTTGGCAGGCAAACACATCAACTTCATGGTAGTGCAGTGCGTGTAAGGTGGCTGCAGTTGGTGATGGTACCCAAGCGGTGTTAGCACCGGATTTGGGGTGAGCAATTTTTTGCTTAACCATGTCAGCCATAAGGTCAGGCATCGCCCACATACCCTTACCAATTTGCGCAACACCTGACAGACCTGTTGCCAGCCCGGTATCCACGTTCCAATCTTCGTAGGCAGCAATCCACTTTTCGCCACGCATGGCTGCTTTGCGAACCACTGGACCTGCTTCCATGGAGGTGTGAATTTCATCACCGGTGCGGTCAAGGAAACCTGTGTTAATAAACACCACACGCTCTTTCGCTGCAGCGATACAAGCTTTCAAGTTCACGGTAGTGCGACGCTCTTCATCCATGATGCCCATTTTCAGGGTATTGCGCTCTAGACCCAACGCATCTTCAGTGCGCGCGAACAGCTCATCAGCAAACTCTGCTTCTTCTGGACCATGCATTTTCGGCTTAACGATATACATGCTGCCAGTGCGGCTGTTTTTACGTGTGGTATTGCCTTTAAGATCATGAATAGCAATCAAGCTAGTGAACAGCGCATCCATAATGCCTTCTGGCATTTCATTGCCTTGCTCATCCAAGATTGCTGGGTTAGTCATCAAGTGACCAACGTTACGCACAAACAACATGGAGCGACCTGGTAAAGTCAAGGTGCTGCCGTCCAGCGCAGTGTATTCGCGGTCTGGATTCATAGTACGAGTAAAGGTTTTATCACCTTTGGTGACGCTTTCAGATAGGTCGCCTTTCATCAGACCTAACCAGTTGCTGTACACCAAAGTTTTATCTTCAGCATCAACCGCAGCAATGGAGTCTTCACAGTCCATAATGGTAGTGATCGCTGCTTCAACTAAGACATCTTTAACGCCAGCAGCATCAGTTGCACCGATTGCGCTGTTTGGATCAATTTGAATTTCAAAGTGTAAGCCGTTATTTTTCAGTAAAATAACACTTGGTGTTGCTGCATCACCTTGGTAACCCACCAGTTGCGCGTCATCACGTAAACCTGTGTTGCTGCCGCCTTTTAGGCTCACCAGCAATTTACCTTGATCAATACGGTAACCAGTTGCTTCAGCGTGTGAACCCGCCGCCAAAGGTGCTGCAGTGTCTAAGAAAGCACGCGCATAAGCGATTACTTTATCGCCACGTACTTTGTTATATGCCTTGCCTTTCTCTGCGCCGCCTTCTTCACTGATCACATCAGTGCCGTACAAAGCGTCATACAAAGAACCCCAACGCGCGTTAGCAGCGTTAAGGGCAAAACGTGCGTTGGTTACAGGTACCACTAATTGTGGACCTGCCATACGAGCAATTTCGTCGTCAACATTTTTTGTGCTGGCTTGAAAGTCTGCTGCTTCTGGCAGCAAGTATCCAATCTCTTGCAGAAATGCTTTATAGGCAACTGCGTCATGAGCTTGGCCCTTACGTGCAAGGTGCCACTCATCAATTTGTGCTTGTAAGGCATCACGTTTTTCTAGCAGGGCACGATTTTTCGGTGCAAGATCTTTTAACACCTTAGTTGCGCCGTCCCAGAACTGCTCTACAGTCAGTCCAGTACCAGGAATAGCTTGGGTGTTAACGAAGTCGTATAAAACCTTGGCGACTTGCAAGCCACCGACTTGAACGCGATCAGTCATTTTTGCCTCACTCTGCTTGGGAAAAGCCTCAAATTATAGTGGCCATTTGGCCATGTAGTGCATACAGATAAATACTACAGGAATATTTTAAAAAAAGCAGAGGGAAATGTGCATAGTGACTTTTATCGAGTGCTGGCGGCAAATTTCAGGCAAAAAAAACTCCGAACCTCACGGGGGGAGAGAGGTTCGGAGTATAAGTCCAGACTGCTAGGGGTAGCCCGGATATCTGCCAACATAAAACACATCAAGGAGTGTCAATAACGGCTTCCTTTGCCATTCATATACTCTGAGTGGCAAAACTGCTGAATAGTTCCAAGCGCGCAGTAAATATTTTTTAATGCGCCTGATCCCAGTTATCACCCACACCGGCCTCAACAATTAAAGGCACATCTAAATCAGCGCCAGCACTCATTAACGGCAATAAACCCGCACGCAACGCCTCTACTTGATCTTCACGCACTTCTACGACCAGCTCATCATGCACCTGCAAGATAACCCGGGCATCCAGCTTAGACTCAGCCAGCCAGTGGTCCACAGTAATCATCGCACGCTTAATGATGTCAGCCGCGCTGCCCTGCATCGGAGCGTTAATCGCGGTGCGCTCAGCAGCCTTACGGATATTGGCGTTTTTCGCTTTAATCTCTGGTAAATACAAGCGCCGACCAAACAGAGTTTCCACATAGCCTTGCTCGCGCGCCTGCTCACGGGTGCGCTCCATATAATCTTGTACACCTGGGTAGCGAGTAAAGTAGCGATCCATATACATTTGCGCCTCGCTCCGCTCGCAACCAATCTGCTTAGCTAAGCCGTGGGCACTCATGCCATAAATCAAACCAAAGTTAATGGCTTTAGCATTGCGCCGCTGATCACTGCTGACCGCATCCAGCTCCACCCCAAACACTTCTGCTGCAGTGGCTTTATGCACATCACGGTCATGCCGGAAGGCATCCAGCAAGCCCGGATCTTGGGCTAAATGCGCCATAATCCGCAACTCAATTTGCGAGTAGTCCGCGGCTAATAGCTTATAACCTTTGGGTGCCACAAAAGCTTGGCGAATACGGCGTCCTTCAGCCGTACGAATGGGAATATTCTGTAAGTTTGGATTGCTTGAAGATAAGCGCCCAGTGGCAGTAACTGCCTGATGGTAACTGGTGTGAATACGACCGGTCAGCGGATTAATTTGCTCTGGCAAACGGTCCGTATAGGTGCTTTTCAGCTTACTTAAACTGCGGTACTCCATCAGCAGCACTGGCAACTCATGACCCTGCTCTGCCAACTCAGATAATACTGCTTCCGCTGTGCTGGGCTGACCTTTAGCAGTTTTCGCTAAAACCGGCAAACCCAGCTTTTCATATAAAATAACGCCCAGCTGCTTAGGCGAAGCCAGGTTAAACTCCTCACCGGCAATGGCAAACGTCTGGCGTTCCAGCTCTGTGAGTTTCTCGGTCAACTCCAAACTGTGCTGACCGAGCAAATGTGCATCCACCAAGGCGCCGTAGCGCTCAATGCGTGCTAAGACCGGCATCAATGGCATCTCAATGGTGTTAAGCACCTCCAACAGCGGCGGTACCTGCTGCAACTCTTTAAGCAAACGATTGTGCAGACACAAGGTGATTTCTGCATCTTCTGCGGCATAAGGCCCGGCCACAGCCAAATCAATTTGATCAAAGGTTAGCTGCTTTGCGCCTTTACCTGCGACATCTTCAAAAGCAATGGTGCTGCGCTCTAAGTAACGAGTAGCCAAGCTATCCATATCATGCCGTGTGGCGGTGGAGTTGAGCACATAAGACTCCAACATGGTGTCAAACTGCACACCCTGCACAACAATGCCATAACGGGCTAAAACATTGATATCGTATTTACCGTTTTGGCAAACCTTCAGCACTTGCGGATCTTCTAACAAGGGCCGCAACGCATCCAAAACTGTTTTTTCATCCAACTGCTGCGGCACTCCCATATAACTATGGGCTAAAGGCACATAAGCCCCTTCCCCCTCAGCAACAGCAAAAGAGATCCCCACCAGTTGCGCTTGTTGTGCATCAATACTGGTGGTTTCCGTATCAAAAGCAAAGAGTTGCGCGGCGGTTAAACGCTGCAGCCAGTGAGCAAAATCTGCTTCAGTCAAAATGGTATGAAACTCAGCTTTATGCTCAGCCGCAGCCTCTGCTTGCTCATGGGCACTGGTCAATAAATCAGCGCCAGCACTTGCAGACTTTTTACTGCCTGATGTCGCGGTGCGGCGGCGAATTTCATCTTGCCAGCTTTTAAACTCTAAGCGCTGGTACCAGTCCATTAAAATATCGTCTTGTGGAGCCTGCATGTGTAGCTCATCAATATTGAGATCAAGCTCAACATCCGTTTTGATCGTCGCGAGCTTACGCGATAAATAGGCCATCTCGCGGTGCTCAAGTAATTTAGCACCTAGGGTTTTAGCGCCGCGAATAGGCAAGGTGGCCACTTGCTCGATATTGTTATAAATCGCATCCATATCACCCAGGCCAACTAATAGGCCCAGTGCGGTTTTTTCACCCACGCCAGGTACACCGGGAATATTGTCGGATTTATCACCCATCAAAGCTAAATAATCAATAATCAGCTCGGGGCCAATACCAAACTTTTCTACTACACCTTCGCTGTCGAGTTTGGTGTTGTACATGGTGTTAACCAAGCTGACATGGCCGTTGACCAGCTGCGCCATATCTTTATCACCGGTGGAGATCACCACTGCCCGCTCAGCCAAGGTACTGCTTTGCGCTAAGGTGCCAATCACATCATCAGCTTCGACGCCCTCAACACATAAAAAAGGAAAACCCATGGCTTTTACACATTCATGCAGCGGCTCAATCTGCACCCGCAAGTCATCCGGCATGGGTGGGCGTTGGGCTTTATATTCGGTGAATAACTCATCACGAAAAGTCGGCCCCTTCGCATCAAAAATCACCGTAACTACACTGTCAGGGTACTGCTTTTGCAAACTGCGCAGCATATTCAGCACTCCTTTAACCGCGCCAGTGGGCATCCCCGTGGAAGTCATCAAAGGTGGCAATGCGTGAAATGCTCGATATAAATACGATGAGCCATCAACCAAAACTAAAGGAGCCTGAGACATGCGAGTAATCAACCTTTACTTAAAAATCTGAATGGATAACAGGATACAGATAAACGCTGGTAGCGCCCAATCTAGAGCAGCACAGAGCTGCTATCTATGCGGAATATTTGTTAGCATGAGCAGCACTGCAACAGACTTCTGCGGCGCACAAGACCAGCAATCCAGAAGGACAAAACCACTTCGCCGCGGTAATTCCGATACACAACAGGAAGTTTACTGCAGCAGTACACCATGGAGCTTTATATGAGTGACAAACTTAACAGCGATGCCCTACAGGCATTAAAAATTGCCTTTAGCTATATGCCCAACGCCATTGAAGTCACCAAGTATGAGTACGGTGATCATTATCAAGTTGTTTTGCAGCATATCGAAACAGTGAAAGAAATCCTCTTGCTCAACGATGTGGACCCTGAGGAAGTGTACGGTGAGATCAACCCTGAACTCACACCAAACTCATCCTACTAGATAATATTCTTGAGCCAAGTTAAGTATTCCGAATAAAAATTTGTCGCGCTACAGCAGCTCTGGCACAGTCTTTTTAGCGCTGCTTTACACAGCCTAAAGTAACTGTGCTCACAGCTGTTAACGACAACAAGAAGGATACAACTATGACTGACACTTGGTTACCCACACTCACAACTGCCACCCCGCAAGAAGGTTTTGAACTGGCCATAGCCATGAGCCGCCGCGGAGTGAAATACACCCAACCGGACATGCAAACCTTGCAAGCCTTACGCGCTGATTATGCTGAGTCAGCTGATGGTTTAACCGCGGCCTCACAAGTCATCGCAATTAACTTCCAAACCGTTGCTGCCGCCAATAATTACTGGCGTACTTAAAGTAGAGCTGGCAGCTAAGTTGCAGCCTTGCGCTTACTTAGCTGCTTGCGCTTTAATCTCTTGCCAAGCTTGCGCGTCCAATGCACCCAATTCAAACTGAGTTTGCGCAACCCACTCAAAGGCACGTTGATTAAGCTCGGCAATGGCTCGCGGGCCCTCGCCCTCAGCGTACATCGTCGGACCTATGACGACATCAATCACACCGGACTTTTTCCCCCAGCCCTCTTTAGGCCAGAACATCCCGGCATTATGCGCGATAGGCAGCACAGGTAAATTGGCATTCACGGCTAAAGCTGCACCACCACGGGAAAACTTACCGATTTGCCCAACCGGAACCCGTGTGCCCTCGGGAAAGATCAGCACCCAACAATCTTGCTCGAGACGCTGTGCGCCCTTAGTCGCCAATTGTTTCAACGCTTGCTTAGGATTACTACGGTCCAGAGCAATGGGCTTGAGCAAGGCCATGGTCCAGCCAAAGAACGGCACGCGTAGCAGCTCTTTTTTTAATACTTGACTCAACGGCTGAAAGTAAGCCGACAAGAAAAATGTTTCCCAAGTGCTTTGATGCTTCGCCAAAATCACACAGCGTTCACTGGGTATATTTTCTGCTCCGGCTACTCGGTAGTGCAAGCCCAACAGATACTTGCCAAGCTGTACGGCAAAGCGGCACCAGTACACATTAATAAAGCGATAACGGGCAGGAAAAGAAAGAAAAGGCGCCGCCAACAACCCCACAACAGACCAAATAAGTGCGCTTAAGCCCAATAAGGTGTAAAAAACAATCACTCTTAAAGTGAAGAGAACGCCCATATTTTATGCCTTTAACTCAATAGTTGATCCGCTACAGCTGATAAGTCAGCAAAGATTAGGGTATTGCTGGGCACAGCTTGCGCGCGTGTCAGCTCACCTTTACCAGTGCAAACCAACACTGGCTGGGCATTGACGGCAACCGCAGCTTGCAAGTCACGTAAACTGTCGCCAACAAACCACACGCCATCGAGCGGGGTTTGATAATGCTGCGCCACCTGCTCAAGTAATCCAGGCAAGGGCTTACGGCAACTGCAGTGATCATCAGGACCATGGGGGCAATAAGTGATTAAACCGAGATGCCCACCCCGCTGCTGTACAGCATCACGGAGCACTTGATGCATGGACTCTAAAACCGGCACCGTGTAATAACCACGAGCTAAACCGGATTGATTGGTCGCAACCGCAACAGTCCAGCCAGCACGGCTCAAGCGCGCAATGGCATCCAGTGCACCGGGCAAAGCAATCCACTCATCAACACTTTTAATATAGTCATCAGAATCGTAATTAATCACACCATCACGATCGAGAATTATTAACTGCATGCTTTATCCTTAAACACTGCGGGCCCAATGGCTCTCAAGCCCGCATAACCTAAGCTATTCCTTAATCCAGTACAGAAATATCCGCCACACCCAAGAATAAACCACGCAACTGCGCTAATAAAGCTAAGCGGTTAGCACGGATATTCTCATCGTCAACATTCACTAAGACATCTGTAAAGAATGCATCAAGTGGCTCATTGAGGCTGGCTAAACGGGTCAATGCCTCTGTGTACTGGCGATTTTCAGCTAATGGCGTGACGGCCTGTAAAGCCTGCTGTATAGCAGCGTACAGGGCGAACTCAGCGGGACTATCGAAGTACTTGGCTTGGATTTTCAGCGCTTGCGCTGCAGCATTTTTGCCCAACAAGTTGGACACGCGCTTATTGGCGGCAGTCAGTGCTTGCGCTTCGGGCAGGGCACGGAAGTTCTGCACTGCTTGCACACGTTGATCAAAGTCCAGCGGTGACATGGGATGCACTGCGCGTACTGCTTGGTACACAGCCACATCAATACCCGCATCTTCATAACGTGCACGCAGGCGATCAAAAATAAAGTCCTGCACATGCTCAGCGAGGTCTTTACTGTCAATTTTATTTTCGTACTGGGCAATGGCCATGGCAACCAGCTCGGCCAAATCCACTTCCAACTGTTTTTCAATCAGAATGCGCAAGACACCTAACGCAGCGCGGCGCAGTGCATAGGGGTCTTTACTGCCTGTGGGCAACATGCCAATGCCAAAAATACCCACCAAGGTATCCAGTTTATCGGCTACAGCCACTGCCGCACCGGTCAAGGTACTGGGCAACTCAGCACCTGCTCCGCGAGGCATATATTGCTCGTTAAGGGCTAAGGCAATATCACCTGCTTCGCCGTCATTTTTCGCATAGTAATAGCCTGCAATACCCTGCATTTCTGGAAATTCGCCAACCATTTCGGTTGCCAGGTCACACTTCGAGAGCAAGCCAGCACGCTCGGCATGTGCCGGATTGCTGCCAATTTTCTCTGCAATAAATGCAGCCAGCTTCGACACGCGCACCGCTTTATCGTAGACCGTACCCAGTTGCGCTTGGAAAACCACACTTTGCAAGCGCTCATTGAAACTCTCTAGCGGTTGCTTTTGGTCTTGCAGATAAAAGAACTCAGCATCAGTTAGGCGCGGACGGACAACTTTTTCGTTACCGGAAACCACTTGCTGTGGATCGCGGCTGTCAATATTGGCTACCGTAATAAAACGCGGCAACAGGTCGCCATTACCGTCTAATAGGCAGAAATACTTTTGGTTGTCTTGCATGGTGATGATCAAAGCTTCTTGCGGTACATCGAGGAAGTGCTCTTCAAATGAGCATACCAATGGCACCGGCCACTCCACCAATGCAGTCACTTCATCCAATAGCGCATCAGGCATAATTGCTGTGCCTTGTTGCTCAGCAGCCAGCTCGTCAACACGTTTCTTAATTAACGCTCGACGCTCAGCAAAGTCAACTATGACATGGGCTTGGCGCAAGGCTGCAACATAGTCGCGGGGCTGCTGCAGCACCACATCTAGGTTGTGATGGAAACGGTGGCCACGGGATGCACGTCCTGCGTTCTGCGCTAAAATAGTGCAATCCACAACCTCGTCACCAAACAGCATTACCAGCCACTGGGTAGGCCGCACAAACTCTTCTTTGCGCGCCCCCCAACGCATGCGCTTTGGTACAGGCAAAGCACTTAAAGCATCTTCAACAATGGCTGGCAACAAGCCAACCGTCGCTTGCCCGGGAATATGCTGCTCAAAACGTAGCTTTGCGCCGCTGCGATCAATTTCGCTGATATCGACACCGCATTTACGGGCAAAACCTAACGCAGCCTTAGTGGGCTCACCTTGCTCATCAAATGCAACTTGTACTGGCGGGCCATCCATTGCTTGCGTACGGTCGGCTTGGCAATCCAGCAACTGCTCAACCAATACCGCCAAACGCCGCGGCGCAGCATACACCTGCACATTGCTGTGACTTAAATCTGCTGCTTTTAAACCTTTAATGATGCCGTCACGAAACGCACTGGCCAAAGTTTTTAGAGCTTTCGGCGGTAACTCTTCGGTGCCCAGCTCAACTAAAAAATCACGCGCACTCATTGTTCACTCTCCAACTTGGCCAATACTTCATCACGCAAGGCAGCGGGCGCCATCGGGAAGCCCAACTTGGCGCGTGCTGCTAAATAACTTTGCGCAACGGCACGGGCCAAAGTGCGTACGCGTAAAATATAACGCTGCCGCTCAGTCACTGAAATAGCGCGCCGTGCATCAAGCAAGTTAAAGGTATGCGAGGCTTTTAAGACCATTTCATAACTGGGCAAAGGTAAATTGAGCAGGCTTAAACGATTGGCCTCACTCTCATAAAAATCAAATTGCTCAAACAGCTTTTCCACATTGGCATGTTCAAAGTTATAGGTGGACTGCTCCACTTCATTTTGTAAGAACACATCACCATAAGTCACTGTACCAAAGGGGCCGTCGGTCCAGACTAAGTCATATACCGAGTCCACACCTTGGATATACATGGCCAAACGTTCCAAACCATAAGTAATTTCACCAGTAACTGGGTAGCACTCAATACCGCCCACTTGTTGGAAGTACGTGAACTGAGTGACTTCCATACCGTTGAGCCAGATTTCCCAACCCAAGCCCCACGCCCCCAAGGTCGGCGATTCCCAGTTATCTTCAACAAAACGAATATCGTGCACCAAAGGATCAATACCAATGTGGCGCAAGGATTCTAAATACAGCTCTTGGATATTGTCTGGGTTGGGCTTGAGCACCACTTGAAACTGATAATAATGCTGCAAGCGGTTGGGGTTCTCACCGTAGCGACCGTCAGTCGGACGACGCGAAGGCTGCACATAAGCTGCGTTCCAGGTTTCTGGACCTAGAGCACGTAAAAAAGTTGCGGTATGGAAGGTGCCAGCACCCATTTCCATATCGTAGGGTTGCAATACCACACAGCCCTGCTCAGCCCAAAAGCTCTGCAAGGCGAGAATCAGATCTTGGAAGGTACGCACGGCGGCGGTTGTCTGGGTCACGTTATATATCCACAATTAAAGATGGGCAGAAAGTTCGAGAGTATACCCTAGAAACAGGCCTTCCCGCAGCGGGCATTCGTCGGCGCGGCTGATAATTGCATCCGCTATTGCTTAGATTGCTTAGCAACCCAGCAAAACTTCTGCAAGCGGCACCTGATATTTTTCTAACAAAGTATCCAACTCCGTGCGCCAGTGTGGCGCGGTATACTCGCGCTCCAGCATCAGCACTTGATAAATTGCACGGCGCAGCATGACGGGTGTTAGCTCTGCCTTCGCACTTTGCATGCTGCAAACAAAAGGCACCCAAGCACTGAGAACCACCCATGAGTTAAGCGCTAAAGCTTCAATGCGCGCAGCATCAATGCGCAAAATGTCTGCATCAGCAAAACCTTGGTAAATCCCCTGTGCATTAGCTAAACAACGCCGCGCTAAGGCTTGATAGCGCTGCGCCAGCTCAGGATCAGCGGCTAGCAAATGCTGTAGGTCACGGTGTAAAAACCGATAGTGCCACAAGGCAGTCAATAAGGATTCCAACAAAAAAGCCTTATCAGCCATGGTCAACACCCGCCCAGTGGGTCGTTGCAAAAGCTGGTCAATCACTTGCTCATAATCACTAAATAGTTCAAGCACAATCGCCTGCTTATTACGAAAGTGATAGTACAAGTTACCCGGTGAAATGCTCAGGTGCGCGGCAATATGATTGGTGGTGACCTGACGCTCGCCATCTTGGTTAAACAACTCAAGGGCAGCCTGCACAATACGCTGCCGGGTACTTAATGCGCCACTTGCTGGCGTCTCTGTTGTTTGTTCGGCCAATCTAACCTCTCTTCGCTATGTTCTGTATCGACCTTGCTGTGTCGGCCGCTCGTACCGTGCAAAATTACCGGCCAGCTAGAGTAAAGACTCTAAACCCCTTGACCGCCTAGAGCAATTACTCTAATAATAATGCATCACTTGTTTGCTGGCGAATTTTATCATGTCTAATAATACCCCCATCAATGCTTTAAGCGACTTACTCAGCGCGCAACAACAGGCTTTTCAGGCGCAACTTATGCCCAGCGCTGAGCAACGCACTGCATGGTTACGTGCCTTACGTGAAGTGCTCGTCAGTGAACAAAAATTGTTGTGCGAAACCATTAGCGCCGATTTCAGCCATCGCAGTCATGATGAAACCCTGCTCGCTGAGTTAATGCCCAGCCTTGAAGGCATTGACTATGCCTGCAAGCGCATCAAGCGCTGGATGAAGCCGGTCAAACGTAAAGTCGGTATCGCATTTCAACCGGCCTCTGCGCAAGTGGTTTACCAACCAGTGGGGGTGGTGGGGGTGATTGTGCCGTGGAATTACCCACTGTTTTTAAGTATTGGTCCTTTAACCGGTGCGTTGGCTGCTGGTAATCGAGTGATGATTAAAATGAGCGAGCACACCCCCCGTACGGCACAGCTGCTTAAAGAGTTACTAGCTCGGGTGTTTCCTGAAGACCTTGTCTGCGTGGTACAAGGTGAAGCAGATCTAGCTGCAGCTTTTTCTGAACTGGCTTTCAATCACCTATTATTCACTGGCTCCACTCAGGTGGGTAAACATGTCATGCGCGCCGCAGCCAAGAACCTCACCCCAGTCACTTTAGAGCTGGGCGGCAAATCTCCGGCGATCATCAGCGCCGATGTACCTTTAGCAGAAGCAGCCGAACGCATTGCCTTTGGCAAAATGGTTAACTCAGGGCAAACCTGCGTCGCGCCAGATTATATTTTAGTACCGGAAACACGCGTGGATGAGTTTATCGAGGCCATGCGCAGCACAGTGCTGAAGTTCTACCCCAAGCTGGCTGACAACCCTGATTACACGGCCATTATTAACCCACAACACCTACAGCGCTTACAAGAAACCATTCACGATGCCACTGCCAAAGGTGCCCAAGCGATTAGCGTGCACCCTGAAGGGCAAGAGCAACGTTTACCGCTGACCTTATTGCGCAATGTCACCGATGACATGCGGGTGATGCAAGATGAAATCTTTGGGCCAATTCTGCCCATTGTCAGCTATACAACCCTAGACGATGCTTTAGCCTATATTGCCCAGCGTCCACGGCCATTGGCACTGTATTACTTTGGTTATGCGCGCGATGAGCAACAGTACGTGCTGCACAACAGCCACGCCGGCGGCGTTTGTATCAACGACACCTTACTGCATGTGGCCCAGCATGATTTACCCTTTGGCGGCATCGGCCCTTCTGGTATGGGCCACTACCACGCCCACGAAGGGTTTCTAACCTTTAGCCACAGTAAAGCTGTGTTCAGTAAACAGAAGCTGAATGCCGCTAAACTAATTTATCCGCCTTACGGTGGCTGGCTGCAAAAGTTAATTTTGAAATTTTTTGTACGCTAACCCTAAGCTGTAGACGAGGCGATACTATGCCCAACACTCTTGACTCTAGCGAGTTTTCCCGGCGCGGCTTCCTCAAACTGAGCGCAGCTTCTGCGGCGACCTTAACGGTACTCAGTTTGTCAGCCAACCTCAGCGGCTGCAGCAGCGATTCTGCCAGCAATGGCTTTATTGTGCTGCGCAATGACGATCTGGTATTTTTAAGCGCATTGCTCCCCGTACTCTATAGCGGTGCTGTCACTGCTGAACAGATGCAGCACAATCTTGCCAACACTTTGCACGCCATTGATGCAAGTTTGGCCAGCTTTTCACCGGCAATGCGCAAGCTGACTTTGCAACTCTTTGATGTACTGAGCAATCCTCTGACCCGCGGTCCACTCACCGGGGTTTGGGGGGCCTGGCCAGAAGCTTCAGCTAAAGCCATACAACAGTTTCTAAAGCGCTGGGAAAACAGCCGTTTTGATCTATTAAAAATGGGCCACAGCGCCTTACTGCAACTGACCATGCTCGCCCACTACGGACAAGCCAGCGCATGGCACCACTGCGGCTATCCTGGGCCTCCAGCGCTACAATAGAAGTTAAAAGCGCCCTTAAGTTATCTTCTCCACAATAACAATATAGAGAATCAGCATGTCCATTCCAGATCCTTTCCTGCAAGGCATCCATAACGGCTGGCACGTACAAAATGCCGCGCTACTGACGAACGACCTGCACTTAGAAGCGGATGTGGTCATTGTTGGCAGCGGTGCCGGCGGCGCTACCAGCGCTGAGTTATTAAGCGCCGCAGGTTTGCGTGTGCTGATTGTGGAAGAAGGGCCGCTGCGCACCAGCACTGACTTTAAAATGCAAGAACCCACAGCCTACGCTGAGCTCTATCAGGAAGGTATGGGGCGCATGAGCAAAGACGGTGCCATTACCATTATGCAAGGCCGCGCCGTAGGTGGTACCACCTTAATTAACTGGACCTCCAGTTTTCGCACCCCACCGGAAACCTTGGCGCACTGGGCACGTGAGCATGCCGTCAGCGGTTTAGATAGCGCAACTTTACAGCCTTGGTTTGCGCGCATGGAGCAACGCCTTGGGGTTGCTCCTTGGCACACCCCAACCAACGCCAACAATGACGTGATCAAGCGCGGCTGCCAAGCCCTCGATCTGGACTGGGCAGTGATTCCGCGCAATGTACGTGGTTGTGCCAATTTAGGCTATTGCGGGCTGGGCTGCCCACTTAATGCCAAGCAATCGATGCTGGTGACCAGTCTTCCGGCCAGTTTAAATAACAACGCCAGCCTGCTGTATTTAGCCCGCGCTAAGCGTTTAGTGCTTGACCAGAATCGCGTGCAGCAACTGGAGTGCCATGCCCTTGATGCGCGCGGCGTGGCGCCCACTGGGCACAAGATCAGCATTCGCGCCAAGCACTATATTTTGGCCGGTGGCGGCATCAATACCCCAGCCATTTTACTGCGCTCCAAAGCCCCAGACCCATACAAACTCTGCGGCAAACGAACCTTTCTGCACACGACCAGCTTTTCTGCAGCGCAGTTTGCCGAAACCATCAACCCGTTTTATGGCGCACCACAGTCGATTTATAGCGACCACTTCCAATGGCGTGACGGTGTCACTGGACCTATGGGTTACAAACTGGAAGTTCCACCGCTACAGCCAGCTTTTGCTGCGACCATTCTGGGCGGCTATGGCGCAGTCAGTGCGCAACGCATGGCACAACTGCCGCACACCCATATGATGATTGCGTTAATGCGTGACGGCTTCCATCCCGATAGCGCCAGCGGCACCGTTGAACTGCGCAGCGATGGTAGCCCTGTGCTGAATTACCAGATGACACCATACACCTGGGACGGCATTCGTCGCGCCTATCACAGTATGGCTGAGATCCAGTTTGCCGCAGGGGCGCAAAAAGTCTTTCCAGTACATGCTGACGCTGACTATGCAACCAACTTAAGCAAGGTCAAAACCATGATTGATGGCTTAGATTTATCCTTGTATCGCACCCGCCTTGGCAGCGCCCATGTAATGGGGGGCTGCGCCATGAGTGACGACCCTAAGCAAGGCGTGACCAATAGCCTAGGCGTGCATCAGCAACTGGAAAACCTATCGATTCATGATGGTTCTTTATTCCCCACTAGCATTGGCGCCAACCCTCAGTTATCGATTTATGCCCTCTGTGCTCTGCTGAGCGAAAAACTGACACAACGACTTACGGTTTAGTCGCAACAAAGCGTGCTGCGCGACTGGCTGCAAACGGCTACGGGGCGTAGACTAATCGCCAGTTCTAGGCTTTTCTGTGTAGATCTGATAGTTATAAGTCATACGCCCCTTCCACGCTCTACTTAGTGAGATACTGCATGTCCGTTTGGAGCTCATTTAAATCTCTGTACTTTGCCACTTTATTGATGCTCTTAGGTTCAGGTTTGTTAAGCACTTACCTAGCCTTGGATGTGGCAGAACGGGCAGACGGAGTTTGGGTGGGGGCACTCATGACCGGCTTCTATTTAGGTCTAGTGCTCGGTGGCAAACTGGGTCACCGCCTCATTGCCAGAGTGGGCCATATTCGCACCTATGTTGCCAGCGCAGGCATCGTTACCGCAGCGGTACTGCTGCACGGTCTAACCGAAAACTTATCAGCTTGGCTGGCGCTACGGGTTGTAGTGGGGCTGGGCATGATGTCCATGTATATGGTGGTGGAAAGCTGGCTCAATGAGCAAAGTTCCTCAGAAGAGCGCGGCATGGTGTTCTCTGGCTATATGATAGCCTCCTACCTCGGCTCGGTACTCGGCCAACTGGTCCTAGCAGCCATACCTACGCTTGATATCAGCCTACTGTTACTGGTGGCTCTGTGCTTTTCCTTATGTTTGGTGCCGGTCGCCTTAACTCGGCGCATTCACCCTGAACCTTTGCACCCTGCGCCTTTAGAGCCTCGTTATTTTTTCCAGCGCGTACCCTTGTCGATGATTACCAGTTTGGCCGCCGGTGCGATGGTCGGTGCTTTTTACGGTTTAGCCCCGCTGTATGCCAGTCGTATTGGTTTACCCACACAAATGATTGGTCTCTTTATGGCCACCTGCATTGTCGCCAGCTTACTGGCACAGATTCCGCTAGGCTGGTTATCTGACCGAGTGGATCGCCCAACATTAATTCGTGTCTGCAGCGCACTGTTAATGCTGATTGCGCTCCCGCAAGCATTGTGGAGCGATTTACCGGTTATCTTTATTTTTATTGGTGGCAGCCTTACTTGCATGCTGCTGTTTAGTCTTTACCCGCTGGCAGTGGCCTTTGCCAATGACAATATTGAAGCAGAAAAACGCGTTTCGCTGACTGCGGTGTTACTGACCACCTTTGGCTTAGGTGCCAGCATTAGCCCACTATTAGTGGGTGCACTAATGAAAACTCTCGGCCCCAATATGCTGTTTGCCGCATTCAGTTTATTTGCCATGTACATTGCCATTCGCGTACGCCCAGAGGTTATTACTGGCGACACGCTCAGCGAAGAAGCGCCCCTACAACACATCAGCATGCCAGACGGTATTAGTAGCTCACCCTTATCCGCCGCCCTTGACCCCCGTGTTGAGGAAAGCCACGTACAAGAGCAAATGCAAGACAGCCCTCTGGCGGAGGTTGGGGAAACTTCCGAAGAGCAGCATTACTAAACCGCTACAGTGTCTGCGCCACAAGCCACTGCAGCGCAGACACTGCCTGTTTACAGCCCCTGCGCTATAAATGCTGGGGAGGCGGCAAATCCTTGCGCCACCAGCTGCAGCAGCATGGCCTCATGTAGAGGCGGAGCAAATAAAAAGCCTTGAATCAAATCGCAGCCCATTTCCTGCAATAATTTGAACTGCTCTGGCTCTTCCACCCCCTCAGCTACAGTGGTGAACTGAAAGTGGCGAGCCATATCAATTACGGTACGGGTTAAGCGTCTATCTTGAGCATTGACATGCATTTCTGAAATAAAAGCCCGATCAATTTTAAGTACCGCTACCGGTAAAACTTTTAAATAGGCCAGCGAGGAGTAGCCAGTTCCAAAATCATCAATGGCTATGCGAAAACCTGCCGCAGACAGTCGCTGTAACTGCAACATTGCCAACTGCATATTCTCCATCAGGTCTGATTCAGTCACTTCAAGCTCTAAGGCATGAGCTGGCAAGCCCGACTGCTGTACCACCTCAATCAACCACTGAGAAAAATCCGCTTGCATCAATTGCGCACTAGCGACGTTCACTGCAACCGTAAAATGCTCATCCACAGCCTGCTGTGCACGCCAACTTAAAAGGGTAGCAACAGCCTGTTGTATCACCCATTTACCAATCTCAACAATATGGCGATTGGCTTCGACAATAGGAATAAACTCCGCTGGTGAAACCCTACCAAACACTGGGCTTTCCCAGCGCAATAAAGCTTCAGCGCCGCGTACGGCGCCCGTTTGCACATCAACCTTGGGCTGATACAGCAGGTGCAGCTCGTTATTTTCCACCGCGCCATATAAAGCTTGGCTCAACTGGTTTTTACGCCACAAGCTGTTTTCTAGCGCTTGATCGTAGCCCTGCCAGCAATTAGTCTCAGCTGGCAAAGCCACCGCCGCCATACGTACCATTTGTTCTGGACTGCGCTCGACACTGGAGCCGCTGACACCAATGCGCACCGCCACATGTAGCGACAATTGCTGCATCGCCAAGGGCGTCTGAAATGCTCTGAGCAAACGCTGTGCGATCTGCTCAGCCTGAGCCTCACTGACTGGGCTTTCACACAACACCACCCACTTATCCGAGCTCCACACTCCCAGCAAACCCAGCGGCACATCAGCCAACTCTTGTACCTGTGCAGACAGACGACAAAGCACCTGATCCATAACGTCATAGCCGTGCAGGCGCCCCATTTCATCTAAGCCCTCTAGGGCAACAAAAAATGTCAGCAGGTCTTTGCTCTCACTGCGCAACTGTCCAATGGTTTCTAAAATCACAGCACGGTTGGGCAAAGAAGTCTGTGGGTCTTGGCGCGACAGCACGCTTAACTCGTGGGTTCGCTCCGCGACCAAACTCTCCAACAACTGCGCCTTTTCTGCCCGCTCACTGAGTAAACGCTGCAGCTGCAAGGTGTTATGAATACGCTGCAACACCTCAATATGATTGAAAGGCTTAGTTAAAAAGTCTTGTGCGCCCAATTCGAGCGCTTGATGCCGCGTTGCCTCATCGATTTGCGCGGTTAAGACAATCACTGCTGGGGTATTTTCAGCATAGTTATTATTCAGCAACTGCAATAATTGCAAACCGTTAAGGCTGGGCATACGGATATCTAACAAAATCAAATCAGGCCGCTTTGTCTGCACCCGAGCTTCAACTTGCAACGGATCAGTCATCCCCTCGACCGTGCGATAGCCTTCATCTTCCAGTAGATCTAGAAGCAGCTCGACGTTCACCGGGTTGTCATCAACAACCAATATATCCGCCGCGCTAAATAACTTGCCAAGAGCAGTCATGGTCTCTCCTGTTGCAATAAAAGTTGTTGAATATGCGCTACCAATGCATCGAGCTGAATAGGCTTGCGATAAAAACCTGCAAACCCTAATGCTTGCGCTTGCTGCTCATCTTGCGTGGCACAGCTGGCGGAAATAGCCAGCAGCGGTATCTGCGTCGTAAGGGGATTATTTTTCAGCATGCGCCCCACTTGCAGACCATTCATGTCCGGCAAATCAATGTCTAATAAAATCAAATGGGGCTGCTCTGAACAAGCTATTTCAAAACCTGCGGCTGCCGAGTTGGCACACAATAACTGCACAGCATCCATCTCACTGCATAATTCCTGCAGTAAACGCTGACTCTGCGGGTTATCTTCAATATAGAGTAAGCGATGTTTATGTAACCTTTGCGGATCAGTTGCTAACTCATCTTCAGTCACGGCAGCGGAACTAGGCTGTGCTGGCAGTGCCAACACCGGCAAAGAGAAGGAAAAAACACTGCCCTCACCCACTGTGGACTGCACTGCAATGTCACTGTGCATCAAGCGCGCTAATTTACGGGTCAGCGCCAAGCCAACCCCTGCTCCCTCAATTCCGCTGTGCTCTGCACCTAAACGATTAAAGGGTTCAAACAACATACCCAACTGCTCAGCGGGAATACCCATGCCACTGTCGCTGACACTAATTTGCATGCGCTCGGCCTCGCGCTGGCACGCCAAAATCACCGTACCACCAACGCGATTGTATTTAATGGCGTTGCTTAACAAGTTAATTAAAATCTGTTTCAAGCGCGTGTAATCGGCCTGCACAAAGCAGTCGTGACTGCTATCGAACTGCACTTGCAGATCAATTTGCTGGCTACTGGCTAATGCTTGGACAATTTCCAAACTGTCATCTAGCACTTCTTTCAAGTTGGTCGGCTCAAGGGATACCTGGGTATGCCCTGACTCAATTCGCGCCAAATCCAGCACTTCATTAATCAAATTCAACAGGTGCTGGCCGCTACGCAAAATCTGCTCATTTTGCCGTTGCTGGCGCTCCGTGAGCGGTTGCTTACCATTTCCCAACAGTTGCGAAAAACCTAATATCGCATTCAAAGGTGTGCGCAGCTCATGGCTCATAGACGACAGAAACTCGGTTTTAGCTTTACTGGAGCGCTCGGCCAAGTCTCGGGCGTTTCTTAACTCTTCAGTAAAGCGCTGCTGCTCATTGAGTTGCCGGTATAAATTGATCAGTAACGCACAGGTTGAGTTGAAGGGCTTTAACCACTCCACCAAAGCTTCATCATAATCCTGCTGGGCATTGGCAATGGCATACATGCCAATGACTTCACCACGGTCCACAATGGGCACACCTAAATAACGCTGCAGCACTGGGTGACCATCGGGTAATGCGCCGCCACGAGGATCCATCAACATGTCATTGCTTAACACAGTTTTCCCGCTGGCAAACACCTGCCCCAACATACTGCGCGGATTGCTCAGGAACATTTCCCCTTCACGCAGCTGCTGCATCAACTGTCGGGTGGGTTCGTTCCAAGCTAAATCACTGATAGCGTGGATTTTTAACGCTGGCACACCTTCACGTTTAATCACCTCACCAATCAGCGCATACTCACTGTGAGTCAGCTGTTTGAGCGCTTCTTTTAAAAACTGCCACAGGGTATTGCCGGATAACAATGCATGATAATCAGTCAGACCACGGTGCAAAACCTGCAAGAGCGCGCGCTCTTTACGCTCACGCTCACGGGCAGCAGCAGCGGCACGTAAATCAGACAAAATCCCAATAAACTCTCGATTCCCAGGTGCTACTGACTCACCCTTGCAGCGCACCTCACTGACCGCTAAGTGAACTGGTATCTGGGTCCCGTTTTTATGCAGCGCGAACACTTCACGTCCCACGCCAATGATATTTTTCTTACCGGTGCGCTGATATTCAGCTAGATAGCCATCATGCTCTGATGACCAACGCTCTGGCATTAACATTTTCACGTTGTGTCCAAGCACTTCTTCACGGGCATAGCCGAGCATATTGAGCGCCGAATCATTCAGGTGTAAGACACGGCCATAGCCATCAATGCGCACAATGCCCGCAGCTGCACTTTCAATAATCGCTGCATAGCGAGCATTACTGGCGTTACTTTGCTGAGTTTGTAGCGCTAGCTCAATGGTGCGTGAATGCAAATATAAAAGCTGCTCTGCCTGACGCGCCAGCAACGTTAAGTGATATTGCTCTGCTGTGCTTAACTGCCGTGGCTGGCTGTCTATCAAACAAAATGTACCGACGTTATAACCGTCTTCCGAACGGATGGGCACGCCAGCATAAAAACGGATATAGGGTGGCCCCTGGACTAAGGGGCTGTTAACAAAGCGCTCATCGAGTAGCGCATCCTCCACTATAAAGGTGCTATCGGCCTCAATGGCACAGGTACAAAACGAACCCTGGCGTGGCAGTTCTAAAGTGTGCACGCCAACCCGCGACTTAAACCACTGCCGATCCGCATCCACTAATGACACCAAAACCATCGGCATATTGAATAAGCTCGCCGCTACTTTGGTGAGATTATCAAAGGCCGGATCTGTGCCAGTGTCTAAAATCTTTAAATTGTGTAAAGCAGCTAAACGCAACTTCTCGTTATTGACTAACGGCATACTAAGCATCCACTGGTTGTTTCAGAAGTTAAAACAGCAACCACAGGTAAATACTACAGCGTTTAGGCCCAGCAGTACCCAAGCAATATAGATGCAAACACTAAGGTCTCAGACATAAACTGACAAAGCCGACTCAGCCCTTTAGAATACGCGGATTGTTGTCACCCAGAATCTATGTGGCTGCGCATAACAGCCGACCGCTATGCTGCTCGGTTGACTCAGTCGCGCACTCTGCCCCAACTCATTTGACTAGGACACGGTATGGAATTTGCTCTTTATTTAGTACTCGGCGCTATTGCTGGCATTTTAGCCGGTTTATTTGGTGTCGGTGGCGGGATTATTATTGTCCCTGTTTTAGTCTTTAGCTTCACCGCGCAAGGCTTTGCCCCTGAAGTTTTGACCCACTTAGCAGTGGGCACGTCATTGGCCACTATTGTTTTCACTTCGATTAACTCAATTCGTGAACACAACCGCCGCGGCGCGGTACAGTGGAATCTGTTTGTCTGGCTCGCCCCAGGCATTTTAGCGGGCGCAGCTGTGGGCGGGGTAACAGCTGCATTAATCCAAGGGCCGATTTTGCAAAAAATCATTGGTGTCTTTGCCATTTGCGTGGCGCTGCAATTAGCACTCAATCTGACCCCAAAAAACCCTCGCCCACTCCCTAAGCGTCCCGAACTGGTTGCTGCTGGCGGCATCATTGGCTGGGCTTCAGCAATTTTCGGCATTGGTGGCGGCTCAGTCACAGTGCCTTTTTTAGTGTGGCGCAGTGTCAGCATCCAACAAGCGGTCGCTACCTCAGCAGCCTGTGGTTTTCCCATTGCCTTCGCTGGTGCGGTAGTGTTTATGAGCACTGGCTGGCATGAGAGCCAACTCCCCGAATGGAGCCTTGGCTTTGTTTACTTGCCGGCAGTGCTCGGGATTGCCCTGACCTCAATGTTTTTCGCCCGCTTTGGCGCCCGTCTCGCCCACCGCTTACCCCCCCTCTTATTAAAACGCTTATTTGCCTTACTGCTCACTGCGGTCGGCATCAGCTTTTTACTTAACTAAGGAAGACCTATGCTCACCTACCCCAACATTGACCCTGTGGCGATTGCCCTAGGGCCGCTGAAAATACACTGGTACGGCTTAATGTACTTAGTGGGTATTGGTGGCGCTTGGTGGTTGGCCAGCCGGCGCTTACAACGCTTTGACCCCAGCTGGAGTAAAGATACCCTGTCTGACCTGGTGTTTTGGGTCGCGATGGGGATTATTTTAGGTGGACGCTTAGGCTATGTGCTGTTTTACGATCTGGCCGCCTATATTGATAATCCTGCGCTGGTGTTACGTATTTGGGAAGGTGGCATGTCCTTCCACGGCGGTTTCATTGGGGTGATGCTGGCGGTGTGGCTGTTTGGCCGCAAGCATAATAAAAGCTTTTTCCAACTCATGGACTTTATTGCCCCCTTAGTGCCGATCGGTTTAGGTGCCGGACGCATTGGTAACTTTATTAATGCCGAACTCTGGGGCAAAGCCACTAATGTGTCTTGGGCAATGGTCTTCCCCACTGATCCTGAACAACTGGCCCGCCACCCCTCGCAGCTGTACCAGTTTGCTTTAGAAGGCGTGGCGCTGTTTGTTATTCTCTGGCTGTATTCGCGCAAACCGCGGCCCACTATGGCGGTGTCAGGCATGTTTGCCCTGTGTTACGGCATCTTCCGCTTTATCGTTGAGTTCGTCCGCGTACCGGATGCGCAGCTGGGCTACTTAGCCTTTGATTGGCTAACTATGGGTCAAGTGTTGTGTATTCCGATGATTATTGGCGGTATCGGCTTAATTATGTATGCATATAAGCGTCAAGAGGTGACGGTACAATGAAACAGTATCTGGATTTAATGCGCCATGTGCGCGATCAGGGCGTGGATAAAAGTGATCGTACTGGCACCGGTACGCGCAGTGTCTTTGGCCACCAAATGCGTTTTGATTTAAAGGCGGGCTTTCCGCTGGTTACCACGAAAAAATGCCACTTAAGGTCCATTATTCATGAGCTGCTGTGGTTTTTGCAGGGCGATACCAATATCAAATACCTGCAAGACAACGGTGTGCGCATTTGGGATGAGTGGGCTGATGAAGACGGTGATTTAGGCCCAGTGTATGGCTATCAATGGCGCAACTGGCCAACACCTAACGGTGAGTCCATTGACCAGATCAGCAATGTGATTGAGATGATCAAAAGCAATCCTGATTCGCGCCGTTTAATTGTCAGTGCTTGGAACCCGGCGCTGGTGGACGATATGGCATTGCCGCCCTGCCATGCACTGTTTCAGTTTTATGTCGCCGACGGCAAACTCAGCTGTCAGCTCTATCAGCGCTCGGCGGATATTTTCCTCGGTGTGCCCTTTAATATTGCCAGCTATGCGTTACTGACCATGATGGTGGCGCAGGTCTGCGAGCTTGATCTGGGCGACTTTATTTGGAGCGGCGGTGACTGCCACTTGTATGCCAACCATATGCAGCAAGTGGAAGAGCAACTGAGCCGCGAGCCGTTTGCCTTACCCACGATGCGCATCAATCCGGCAGTAAAGTCTATTTTTGACTTCACTTTTGCAGATTTTGAGCTGTGTGATTATCAAGCACACCCGCATATTAAGGCCAAAGTGGCAGTTTAAACTGGAAAATTGTGCTGTCAGCACTGCTTATTGAATAGCTTTGTTTTACCATGCTGCTTCAATTGATTAATTAAAAGGACGTACCTCAATGAGCGATACAGCACAACCAGTACCTGAGTTAGCCACAGCAAACATCAGCAACAATACCTCACCGCTTTTGCGCAGCGAACCACATAAGGTCGCAGCAGGACGCGGATTCAGCTGGCTCACTGAGGGTTGGGCGTTGTTCATGAAGGAGCCGCTGGTTTTTTCCGTGATGAGCGTGATAAGCCTAGTGGCAATTTTCATTCTTGGCTTGGTGCCATTTCTTGGTGGTTTAGCCATCACTCTGCTGTGGCCAGCCATGATGGCAGGTTTCTTCTTAGCTTTTAAACATGCCAAACAGCAACAAGCAGTGACGGCTAATGATTTATTTGAACCCTTTAAAGCCCCTGCCAATCTACTTGGCGTAGGCGCACTGTATCTGCTTGCCGGTACTGTACTGATCCTTGTCTTAGGCATTGTTGCCTTTATGAGTCTGGGCTCGGTCACTGACATAATGAACGGTAATATTGATATGGGGCGTCTGGCTGTTGGCGGCATTCTTATGCTGCTCATCTCCATCCCTGCTTCTCTGGCCCTAGCCATGGCATTTGTCTTTGCCCCGGTTTTAGTCCATCAGCACCAAGTACCTGTCGTCGCCGCAATTAAACGCAGCTTTGCCGGAAGTTTACGTAACATCCTGCCCTTCATTGTATTTTTTGTTGTGCTCACCGTTTGCCTCTTTGTAATCAGCATCTTTGTTGCTATTCCATTGCTCGGCTGGTTACTTGGTATTGCCGTCGCTATTGTTTATTTACCCTTGTTCTGTGGCGCACTCTATTGTGCCTACTGTGATATTTTCCTCGATCACAACAGCGCAGAGCTTTAATTCACCACAGTGCTGCCGGCATGCTCCTGCCGACAGCTCTGCCTAGAACAGGTTAGCCCCATGTATAACTGGCTCAATGCATTACCTAAAGCAGAACTGCATATGCACTTAGAAGGCTCGCTGGAGCCTGAGTTGATGTTTCAACTGGCAGAACGCAACCACATTAAACTGCCATGGGACAGTGTAGAAGCACTGCGCAGTGCTTACGACTTTAATAATTTGCAGGAGTTTTTGGACATCTATTATCAAGGTGCCAATGTGCTGCAAACTGAACAAGACTTCTACGACCTGACCTGGGCCTACTTGCAGAAGTGTGAAGAGCAAAATGTAATTCACGTTGAGCCGTTTTTTGACCCGCAAACCCACACCGCCCGCGGTGTCTCCATGGAAGTGGCGATTACCGGGATCAGCGAAGCGCTGGGTGACGCCAGAGATTTACTGGGCATCAGCAGCGGTTTGATTTTAAGTTTTTTACGCCACTTATCCGAAGAAGATGCCTTCCATACCCTGCAGCAAGCCATGCCCTTTCGCGATTTGTTTTTTGCCGTTGGCTTAGACAGCTCGGAGTTGGGCCATCCGCCTAGCAAGTTCACCAATGTTTTTGCCAAGGCTCGCGCTGAGGGCTTATTGGCCGTGGCCCATGCAGGTGAAGAAGGGCCACCTGAGTATGTCTGGGAAGCACTGGATTTACTTAAAGTCAGTCGCATCGATCACGGTGTACGTGCCTGGGAAGACCCGCGCTTAATGGCCCGCTTGATTGAAGAGCAAATCCCCCTCACCGTTTGTCCATTATCCAACACCAAATTGCGCGTGTACCAAAATATGAGCGAGCACCCGATTTTACAAATGCTCGAGCAAGGCGCCATGGTTACGGTGAACTCTGATGACCCCGCCTATTTTGGTGGTTATCTCACGGAAAACTTCCAAGCCCTGCACACAGGCCTGGGGATGACTCAACAACAGGCGCAGCGTTTAGCTGAGAACAGCCTTAACGCTCGCTTAGCACCGTAACCGCAGCAATGCCGAGCAAACGCCAACAGATACTGGACTGGGTAGCCAGTGGTGATCTGGCCCCAGATCAGCTGGAACACGCACTGCAGATCACCGGTTGTGTCCCTAGCGCTGCGGATAACTTGCGCTTGCTCAGCCGCGTGGTACTGGCCTGCGCCGTTCTGCTGCTGTGCAGTGGGGTGATTTTCTTTTTTGCCTACAATTGGGATGACTTAAGTCGCTTTAATAAATTTATTATTGCTCAAGGTGCTTTACTGCTGTCATTGCTGCCGCTGCTACGGGTTAATCTGCAACATCCTGCTGGGCAAGCATCATTATTTGCAGCCTGCCTGTTAGTCGGCGCGCTACTGGCGTTAGTAGGCCAGACCTATCAAAGCGGAGCTGACACTTACGAACTCTTTTTAATTTGGGCCGTATTGATCACGCCATGGACGCTTTTGGCACGTCTGCCAGTCCTGTGGTTATTGCTACTGGTTTTACTCAACCTCAGCTTAGTCTTGGCATTGGACAACCTGAGTATCCACCAATTCAGCGCACCTTTTACTCATCCGCTTTGGTCTATCTTCGCCCTTAACCTTGGCGCTACAGGCCTGTGGATTCTGGCTACGCAGCGCTCGACCAGTACTCTTTTATTGCGCTGGGGCGAGCGAATTATTGCGTTGTACAGTTTATTAATAATTACCATCTTAGCCATAGGTTATGTCGACTCATGGAGCAACACTGATGTACTGACGCTACCGATCTGGCTAGGCTTTAGCCTTACTTGGCTGTACCTGTACCGCCTACGCCAGCTCGAGCTAATGATGCTCTCGGCCCTGAGTCTGGCGGCGATTATTTTATCCGTGGTTATTCTGGTGCAAACACTAGCAGATGTTATTGCCCTTGAAGCGCTGTTTTTGCTGCTGACCCTAACTGTACTGGGTTTATCCACTGCTGCGACAATTTGGTTACGCCATCTCAGCCAGCGGGCTAAATTACCACGCACTTCTGGAAGCACGCCATGACCCAGCCCATAGCACTCTGGCAGCAACTGCAACAGGCAGGTTTAGTCACAGGTAAAATGCCAGCATTAGAGCCAAGTAATCCGCAGCCAGCATTGTTTCTACGAATTCTATTAGGCATTTCAGGGTGGTTAACAGCGCTATTTTTTTGCGGTTTTATTGCATCTATTTTCGCCAGCTTTTTAGCCCAAGCCAGCAGTATCTGGATACTGGGGATCATACTTTGTGCCATCAGTATTGGCCTCAGCCGTCTGGCAAACTTGCCTTTATTTCTCGAACAATTTGTTTTTGCCTGTAGCTTAGCTGGACAAGCTTTTATTGTATTCGGCGTCTGGGAAAGCTCCGCTAGCAGTCAACTCACCGCAGCCTGCATGCTGGTATTAGAGCTGTTTCTGTTTGCCGCTATTGGCATGCGCAGTCTGCGCGCTACCGCGGTATTTCTCGCTTGTGCTGCCTTAATGTGGCTACTGGATAAGCAAGCATGGCTGTATGCACTGCCGCTACTGAGTGCTGCTGCAATAGGGCTGCAGCTCAATAGCCTACGCCGCTTTAATAACAGCGCCTATTGGCAGCCAGCCAGCACAGGCTTAACGCTTGCCTTGTGGGCCATGATTTTTCTTGCCCTGCTGGGTAACAGCACTGAATTTACCTGGCTGCACATTGCCGAGGACAACCGGCATAGACAATTGTGGCTCGCAGCAGCACTGACCAGCCTTGTTTGCCTGCTGCTGGCTTGGCAATTAATTCGCCGCTACGTACAGCACGCACAACTGACTTACATTGCGTTCTTTGTCAGCTTTGCGATTGGCTTAGTCAATTTAACCATGCCTGGAATAGCGCCCTTATGCTTACTGCTCTGCATTGGTGTCGCTCTGGCCAAGCCGCGCCTGATCTGGCTGAACCTGCTGTTACTAGGCGTTTATTTACTGCTCTATTACTACAATTTAAATAACAGCCTACTGTATAAATCAATCGTGCTGTGCCTCAGTGGCAGCGCGTTACTGCTGCTCTACGCGCTATTAAATCGCAGCGCCCATCTATTGAGCGCGGAGCCAGAACCCCATGCGTAAATGGCTTATTTTGCTCTGCGCGCCGTTGATTTTAGCTGTGGTTAACCTGGCTATTTGGCAAAACGAAACCTTAATTGAACATGGCGAAATCCTGTTTTTAGAACTGGCACCAGTGGACCCGCGCTCATTGATGCAAGGCGACTATATGGCGCTACGCTTTGCCATGGCCGATGCCATTCACCAGCAGCTACCAAAACAAGAACAACATTTAGACGGCCAAGTCACTGTACAACTCGACCCTCAACGACGGGCCAGTTTAGTGACTCTGGATCAGCAGCAAGCGTTAGCAGAAGATCAATTACGGCTGCAATACCGTGTGCGTAATGGCCGCATAAAGTTTGCGACCAATGCTTTTTTCTTTCAGGAAGGTACTGGCAGCATGTATGAACAAGCGCGCTATGGCTTGTTTCGAGTCGGTAGTAAGGGCCAGTTAATACTCACCCACTTGGTAGATGCCGAACTGCAGAAACTTGGTCAATCCAAGCTTCTACAGCCTGCCATGCAGTAATTTAAACGGGCTTAGCGCCCATTAGTGCGCTGGTTGCGAGCAAAATCACAAAAACTAGAATCGCCCACAACAGTGCTAAGCCTTGATCACGCGCGCTGGCACTTTTCTGTTGCGCCAGTTGTAATTGCCAGCGGCTCAAATTGCTATATAAAAAACCACCGAAAATAAACAGCAGTGGTAATAGCGCAATACTGAGCATCAACCACTTCTGGCTTAAGGGCAGCCCGGACAGATGGGTCATCCACCAACCTGTGATCGGCAAACTCAGAGCCAATAGCGCAAAAACCGGCAAACTAATCACTCGCGTACGGCGTAATTTTTCTGCCAAAATAACCGGGCCTTTACCCCGAGCGCGCCACACGATAATGATATGGGCAAGCACACCCAGCAGCAGCAAAACTGCCGGCACACTGTGACTAATCCGCAACACTAAGTAATTTTCCAAGCCTTGTTACTCCTAAACCATATTAACCAATAGCGCCTCAAGCTGAAGCGCGCTCAGCCTATCCTAAAAACAGTTGATAAGCCGGATTTTCAGTTTCATCCCAGTATGGATAACCAATTTTATCCAACGCTTCAATCAGCAGTTCTTGATCATTTTTGGGCACCTGTAAAGCAGCCAAGACACGTCCCACAGCTGCGCCATGGTTACGGTAATGGAACATAGAAATATTCCAGCGCCCACCCAATTTATTT
The DNA here is from genome assembly GCF_027498055.1 of Denitrificimonas caeni. Taxonomy (GTDB): domain Bacteria; phylum Pseudomonadota; class Gammaproteobacteria; order Pseudomonadales; family Pseudomonadaceae; genus Denitrificimonas. The sequence goes on along the minus strand of NZ_CP114976.1, from coordinate 634,562 downwards.
AAAAAGTTAAATAAAGCACCGGGATGCTCGGGAAACTCAAAACGAAAAACCCGCTCACTGCTGACTGCATCCGCATGCCCACCAACCATATGCCGCGTGTGTAACTTCGCCAATTCGTTCTCAGTTAAGTCCAACACTGGGAAGCCTTGCTCTCGTAAACTTGCGACCAAGACTGAGCGCGGATCTAAATCAGGATGCGTTTGCACACCAACAAAAATATGCGCCGTGCTGTCGGTATGGTAACGGTAATTAAACTCGGTAATTTGTCGCTTACCAATGGCTTCACAGAAGCGTTTAAAGCTGCCGGGCTTTTCTGGAATAGTCACCGCAATAATAGCCTCGCGCTGCTCACCCAACTCAGCACGCTCAGCCACATGGCGTAAGCGGTCAAAGTTAACGTTGGCCCCAGAGTCAATTGCCACTAAGGTTTCACCGGCAATGGCGCTGCGCTCAATATATTTTTTAATCCCCGCCACCGCCAAAGCCCCCGCAGGCTCAGTGATAGAGCGGGTATCATCATAAATATCTTTCATTGCCGCACAAATTTCATCGGTATTAACGGTAATGACTTCATCAACATAATGCCGGCAAATATCAAAGGTGTACTCACCAATTTGAGTCACCGCAACACCGTCTGCAAAGAGTCCCACTTGCGGCAAGACCACACGCTCACCGCTTGCCAAAGCCTGCTGCAAACAGTTGGAGTCAATGGGCTCAACACCAATAATTTTCACTTCTGGCCGTACATATTTGATGTACGCCGCCACGCCAGCAAGCAAACCACCACCGCCACAGGGCACAAAAACTGCGTGTAAAGGGCCTTGATGCTGGCGCAAAATCTCCATTGCCACAGTACCCTGCCCAGCAATCACATCAGGATCATCGTATGGGTGGATATACACCAAGCTTTTTTCTTCAACCAGTTTCAATGAATAAGCCAAAGATTCAGGAAAAGCATCACCGTGCAAGACCACCCGCGCACCGCGCGCGCGCACCGCTTTAACTTTAATTTCCGGAGTGGTTTTGGGCATCACAATAGTGGCTTTAATACCAAGAAACTTCGCTGCCAACGCCACACCTTGCGCATGATTACCTGCAGAAGCAGTCACCACACCACAGGCCCGCTCGGCGGCACTGAGTTGGACAATTTTGTTGTAAGCACCACGAATTTTAAAGGAGAAGACCGGTTGCAAGTCTTCCCGCTTGAGCAAAATTGTATTGCCTAAGCGCTCTGATAATTGCTGCGCGGCTTGGAGTGGTGTTTCTTGCGCCACATCATAGACGCGGGCATTTAAAGTTTTCTTCACATAATGTTCGAGCATGGCGGGTTCACTTAAACTGTGCGACAAAGCCAAACAGTCTACTCCACCGTTTACAACTCAACCACATGCATGCAGTGTAAGTGGCTATAATCAGTGTATCTTCCCTCGTACTGGAGCATCCCGTGAACCAAGACCAACTCAAGCAGGCCGTTGCTAAAGCCGCTATTGACTACATCCTCCCTCACCTTGAGCCGCGCAGCATCATTGGGGTCGGTACCGGCTCCACGGCAAACTTTTTTATTGATTTACTGGCAGAGCACAAATACGACTTTGCCGGTGCCGTAGCCAGCTCTGAAGCTACCGCTGAACGGTTAAAGCAACACGGTATTAGTGTGCATAACCTCAATTCAGTGCAAGAGTTGGAGTTTTATGTGGACGGCGCTGACGAGTGCAATAAGCACTTAGAGTTGATTAAAGGTGGTGGTGCAGCCTTAACTCGCGAAAAAATTGTTGCCGCAGTGGCCAAGACCTTTATTTGTATTGCCGACGACAGCAAAAAAGTTGCGGTACTCGGCGAGTTTCCTTTGCCCGTTGAAGTAATTCCCATGGCGCGCAGCTATGTCGCCCGCGAACTGCTCAAGCTCGGTGGCGACCCGGTGTATCGCACTGGTGTCGTGACCGACAATGGTAATGTGATTTTAGACCTACACAATATGCAAATCACCGATCCGCGCGGTCTAGAAGAGCAAATTAACGCCATCACCGGTGTCGTGTGCAGTGGTTTATTCGCCCAGCGCCCGGCTGATGTCTTGCTCATAGGCAGTAAAAACGGTGTTGAAACCTTAGTGCGCAAGCCCTAATTTTTACCACGGTTTGCGGCAAGCAAGCCGTGGTTATTTTGCAGACCTTAGCTGTCTTGCTTTTTAAACACGTAAAATAAGTTAGGCTCACTGACAATATAAATGGTGCCATGCGCATCCATCGCCACACCCTCAGCTTGCTTGATACTGCTAGTTAACCCATTAAAGCCCATCGCTAGGCTAATAAAACTAACAGGATTTCCTTGCTCGTCTAGTTCTAAGAGCATGCGCGATTCATCCGATAACACCAGCACATGGCCAGTGCGCTGATCCACAGCCAAGGAAGAGAAATCACGCATAAAAATCTGTCCCGACGGCAGTTCTAACAACTTAGGTACAGATGCCTCAACATTATCTACTGCAGGAGGGAACGGTAAACTGAACAAACCAAAAGGACTGCGCTCTTTAGCTAACAGCATCTGTTGGTTACGTGGATCCCAAGCCACCCCTTCAAAGCCTTTATTATTAGCCCGAGAACGACCTAAATCAATCGAAGCTAAGCTGTCGCCATCAATAAACTGCGCATCCAATGGCAAATAAAATGCAGTTAATTGCGCTCGACGCTCATCAATAATGGCGATTCGTCCATCACTGAGCACTTCAACGCCTTCAGGATCTGAAAATCCACGTAATTCAACCTCGCGTAGCACTTCGCCATCCAAGGACAACTCCACCAACTTCGGCACCCTGCCAGTCACAGTAAATAAAGTATTACTCAAAGGACTCCAGCTTAGGCCTGAATTTTCTGCTTGCGCGAGCCCAGCCAACGGCTTAGCTTGAATCACTGCCCGATAGTTTGGCAACCAAATACTTTGCGCTTGTTGTTCGGCACTAGTGCTGCGCTCTTGCCATAGAAATAACAAACGATCATCCCAGTGCAAATAATCTAACGCAGCAATCAGCAAGCCTAGACATGCCGCTATTGATAGCCAGCGTGCTGGGCGTTTTTTAAACATTTTCAACATAGAAAAAACCTTGGGTAATGGTCATTTAAAGCAAATAAAAACAGCCATCTATCAATGCCTGCCGCGTCAGCGCAGCCAAGCATGGCATGCTACTGTGAAAAACAAACTTGCAATCAAGACAATCGTTATACTCAGCACATAGTTTTTTTGGAGAACTCCATGTCCCTGCCTTCTTTACGCTTAAAAGCCAATGCCGACCGTCGTTTACGCAGTGGTCACCTGTGGCTGTATAGCAATGAAATCGATACCAAACTGTCACCTTTAAGCGCTTTTAAAGTGGGCGATCAAGCCATAGTGGAAAACGCTGCCGGTAAACCTTTGGGCGTGGCGCTACTGAGCCCGCAAACGCTGGTGTGTGCCCGCTTGGTCTCCCGTGATATCGAACACCGCTTTGATAAATCCCTGCTGGTGCACCGTCTCAACATTGCCCTGTCCTTACGTGAGCGCCTGTTCGACGCCCATTTCTACCGTTTAGTTCACGGGGAAGGCGATTTATTACCAGGACTGGAAGTCGATCGTTTTGGCGATACCTTGGTAGTGCAAATTACCGCAGCTTGCATGGAGCCACATAAAGACATCCTTCTTGAAGCTCTGCTACAAGTCTGCAAGCCTACCGGTGTGCTCTGGCGCAATGATGCACCAACCCGCGACCTAGAAGGTTTAGAGCGCTATTTAACAGTCGCTTACGGTGATGTTCCTGAGTGGCTGCAATTGCTAGAAAACGACCTTGTATATAATGCACCGATGCTGCAGAAAAAAGTGCTCGGCTGGAATTATGACCAACGTTTTAACCGTTTACAGGCAGCAGCCTATTGCACCGATAAACGTGTATTGTCGGTGTATAGCGATGTGGGCAGCTGGGCGATTCCTGCGGCATTGGCTGGCGCCAGCGAAGTGCTCTGCGCCGATGCCTCGCCCCAAGCCTTAGATGCCCTAGAAAACAATGCACAACTCAATGAGATCGGCGGCACCTTACTCTGTGCCGAAGGCGATGTGCTGGAAACCTTGCAATCACTGAAGGCCGATGAAGAACGTTTTGACGTGATTATTGCTGACCCACCGGCGTTTATTAAACGCAAAAAAGACTTAAAAAGCGGTGAAGCAGGCTACCGCAAACTCTACGAGCACTGCATCCGTCTACTGAGCCGCGATGGCATCTTTATTTGCTCATCACGCTCGCCATTTTTTAGCGAAGAAAGCATGCACAGTACGCTACTCGCCGCTGCTCGCCACCTCGATCGTAATATTCAGATCTTGGAACAAAGCGGTCAAAGTGCCGACCACCCAATGCACCCAGCCATCCCTGAAACACGCTACTTGAAATACACTGTGTGCCGCATTTTACCCAACAGTTAAAGCAACCGGCCTAACCAAGGTCAAGCAAAACCACGCTGCCCTTTGCCCACCGGCACAGGGCAGCGTAGAATCAGATCAATTCTCGTCACTACCCAAGGCGAGTCAAGCACGCTTTGCCGACCGCACGGTCACCCCGCAGCAACAGTTGCAGATGCGCTTATCGCCCTTTACTTATTTTGCAGGAAGTTCCTCATGCCTGATTATCGTTCGAAAACCTCCACCTTCGGCCGCAATATGGCGGGTGCTCGCGCTCTATGGCGCGCTACCGGTATGACCGACGAAGATTTTCATAAGCCTATTATTGCTGTTGCTAACTCCTTTACCCAGTTTGTGCCCGGTCACGTGCACCTCAAGGATATGGGGCAACTGGTTGCTCGCGAAATTGAGCGCGCTGGCGGCGTTGCCAAAGAATTCAACACCATTGCTGTCGACGATGGGATCGCCATGGGACACGACGGCATGCTGTATTCGCTGCCCAGCCGTGAAATCATTGCCGACTCAGTGGAGTATATGGCCAACGCCCACTGCGCCGACGCCTTAGTTTGTATTTCCAACTGCGACAAAATCACCCCCGGCATGCTGATGGCGGCTTTGCGCCTCAATATTCCGGTGGTATTTGTTTCTGGTGGGCCCATGGAAGCGGGTAAAACCAAACTGGCCAATCACGGCTTAGACTTGGTGGACGCCATGGTGATTGCTGCGGACGATGACGCCTCTGACGAAAAAGTGGTCGAGTACGAGCGCAGTGCTTGCCCAACGTGCGGCTCCTGCTCAGGCATGTTCACCGCCAACTCGATGAACTGTTTAGTAGAAGCTTTAGGCTTAGGTCTGCCGGGTAACGGTACTGTGTTAGCCACTCACGCGGACCGTAAAGAGCTGTTCTTACAAGCCGGACGCACCATTGTTGAGCTGTGCCACCGCTATTACAAAGAAGATGACGAGTCCGCTTTACCGCGCAATATCGCCAACTTTAAAGCCTTTGAAAATGCCATGACTTTGGACATTGCCATGGGTGGCTCTACCAACACTATTTTGCACTTGCTAGCCGCAGCGCAAGAAGCGGAAATGGACTTTAACCTGCTGGATATCGACCGTTTATCGCGCAAAGTACCAGAGTTGTGCAAAGTCGCGCCGAACATTAAGGACTACCATATGGAAGATGTGCACCGCGCTGGTGGTATCTTCAGTATTTTAGGCTCCTTGGCTCGCGGTGGATTCTTGCACACTGACCTGCCCACCATCCACAGCAAAACCATGGCCGAGGCAATTGCCAAGTGGGATATCACCCAAACTGACGATGAAGCTGTGCACACTTTCTTTAAAGCAGGGCCTGGTGGTATTCCCACCCAAACGGCCTTTAGCCAAGCAACGCGCTGGCCAAGCCTGGATTTAGACCGTGCCACCGGCTGCATCCGTAGCGTTGAGCACGCCTACTCCCACGAAGGTGGCTTGGCGGTACTCTACGGCAATATTGCTGAAGATGGCTGCGTGGTAAAAACCGCTGGGGTCGATGAGTCAATTCACGTGTTTAATGGCACCGCAAAAATCTTTGAAAGCCAAGACTCAGCAGTACGCGGCATTCTTAACGATGAAATCAAAGCCGGTGACATCGTTATTATTCGCTACGAAGGGCCTAAAGGTGGTCCGGGTATGCAAGAAATGCTCTACCCAACCAGCTACTTAAAGTCCAAAGGTTTGGGCGAACAATGCGCCCTGCTGACCGATGGCCGCTTCTCCGGCGGTACTTCTGGCCTTTCCATTGGTCACGCCTCGCCCGAAGCTGCATCTGGCGGTGCCATTGGTTTAGTGCAAGAAGGCGATACAATTTTAATTGATATCCCCAATCGCACTATTAATTTGCAAGTCAGCGATGCTGAGTTGGCCGAACGCCGTGTGGCACAAGATGCCAAAGGTTGGAAGCCGGTTGAAGTGCGCCCACGTAAAGTCACTACTGCGCTAAAAGCCTATGGCTTATTAGCCACCAGTGCTGACAAAGGTGCAGTGCGTAACAAAGCGTTATTGGATGAGATGTTTTAAGCGTATTCCATGAGCTGTTAGCACAGGCCCCGCCTTAAGGCTGGCAAACAAAAAAAGCCCCAAACTCTTTACTGAGCTGGGGCTTTTCTATTAGCAGAACCAACTCAGGCTAGGCGTGCTCCTCTTCTTCATCATTAATCAGCTCCCAGCTGACCGCACTCACACCCTTTTCTAGACTGGCACGACTGACTATTTTTTCCAGGCGAAACTTTTTATCCACTGGCACTAAGAGGTTAGCGGTGACTTGAACAAAACCTTCCTTGTCCAGATCCTCACTGAGCAACGAGCGCAAAGTGAATTTCATATCACTGAGGCTATGCACTAAGAAAGCCCGCACCTGCACTTCTTCGGCAAGCTGGCAAGTAATATAAATTGCATAACGCTGCTCAACCACACCGCCCATCACACCTAAACGATCAATGCGTTTCGCCACAGCACGTAGGAGCGTGTTAGCCGATAGAATAACCACAGCACCTAAAGAAGCTTCCCAGAGCAAACCCAGTCCACTTAATACACCCACAGCAGCGGAGCACCACAAGGTTGCGGCGGTATTGAGCCCACGAACATTCAGGCCCTCACGCATAATCACTCCAGCACCTAAAAAACCGATGCCTGAGACCACCTGCCCAGCCATGCGCCCAGCACTACCAATATCGCCCGTATAGTTTGACACCAAAACAAATAGCGCCGCACCTGTAGCCACCAGCGCATTGGTGCGCAAACCAGCCATACCATGACGGTACTGACGCTCTATACCAATCGCTGCACCCAGCAACATAGCGACAATGACGCGCCACACAAAGCTTTCCCAAGCCATGCAGGCCTCCCTAGTTCTAATGACTCAAGCCCAGTAAGACTTGGCTGTGCATTGGACGGCTGAAAATTACAGCAGCCTCTATGCAACATACTGAGTTAATCGATGATGCTTCACAACCCAGTTCGGTACAACCGACAAGCAGCACCGCTAGTTAAATGGGCACCACTGCCAAGTCATCCAGCAGCTGCGAAGCAATAAATAGATAAATCACCACGCCAGTGGCATCACACACAGAAGTAATCAAAGGCGCACTGGCACTGGCAGGGTCAAAATTAAACTTACTTAAAACAAACGGTAGGCTCATGCCGATCATGCAACCGATCATCACAATTGAGACCATACTTAACGCCAGCACTAAAGCAATGGTTGAATCACCGCGAATATAGCCCAGCAGGGAAACCGCCAGCGCCATGGTACAACCCAACGCCAATGCCACTAAGGCTTCACGACCAATTAAATACAACCAGTCACGCATCACCACCTCACCTGTGGCTAAAGCGCGGACCATCAAGGTGGCAGACTGTGAACCTGCGTTACCGCCACTGTCCACCAATAACGGTAAGAAAAAGACTAAAACAATATTGGCAGCAATGATGTCTTCAAAGTGCGCAATTCCGGCACCGGAAAACAAGTTACCAAATACCAGCAAAATCAGCCAAAAAATCCGTTTACGGTACAGCAAACCAATAGTGGCATCTTTTAAGTTGCCGGCAATGGTGCTAACACCTGCAGACTTATGGATATCTTCAGTCACTTCTTCGCTGACCACATCCATGGCGTCATCATAGGTAACAATACCGGTTAACACACCGCGCTCATCGGCAATGGGTAACGCCAACAAATCATAACGGGCGATTTTCTTGGCAATATCTTCTTGGTCATCAGTAACCAAGCCACTCACCACATCACTGGTCATGAGTTCTTTAATGCTTTTACCAAGATCAGCTAAAATCAGATCACGCAACGACACCACGCCCAATAGCTTACGTTTTTTATCAATGACATAGGCTTGGTAAATCGTTTCTGCATCAGGCGCTTCAGTGCGCAATGACGCCAAGGCTTCAGCCACGGTCATGTCTTTTCGCAGCACCGCATAATCCGAAGTCATTAATGCGCCAGCAGTACCTTCGACATAAGCCGATAGCTTACGAATATCCTCACGCTCAGCTTGTGCCAGCGCTGGCAATAAGGCGTCGCGCTGATTTTGATCAAAGCGTTTAAATAAGTCGGTACGCTCATCAGCAGGCATTTCACTGACCAAAGCCGCCAAGGTCGCGCGCGGAAACTCACGGGCTAAACGCACTTGTTGCTCGGGTTCAAAATAGGTGAATACTTCGGCACGATCCGGCAAGCGCTCTAACAGACGCCAACCTAAACTCGGTTCTAATTGCTCTAAAACATCAGCCAGGTCAACAGGGCGTAAACCTTTAATCGCCACTAAGGCGTCATCAAACTGATTATTTTGAATCGCATCACTCAGAACGAGGGCGAGATTGTCATTGGTGTTACTCATGGTGAATCTCCGAGCGGCCAGCATCCAGCAACTAACGGAGACTACAAATCAGGCAAGGCTGGTTTTCGTCAACAGCAGGTCGCGAGCAAGTACGCTTATAATGTGTAATGAAGCCCAATATGGGCTTATACAAGAATTTTCCATAAAGCTTTTTATTTCTCTGAAACCGATTATGCGGCGTGCGAATACTAAGGGAAGCACCCGTTAATGACAACCGCTAGTGGATTTCACGTATTCTGTTAGCCGATTATTATGATGATGGTATGCTTAGTTTAACTAAATAATTTTTCTTTAAGTACAGTATTTTGAGTGGTGCTGCCCACCCTTCTTTGGAGCTTATTTTGACGGCCACAATTGATGATGTGAAAACCTATTTATTGGACCTGCAAGACCGCATTTGTGCAACTTTTGAGCAGGCTGACGGTGGTACTTTCTTTGAAGAAAGCTGGGAGCGTCCTGGCGGCGGCGGTGGCCGTACTCGTGTCTTAGCTGACGGGGCCCTGATTGAAAAAGGTGGAGTTAACTTTTCCCATGTATACGGCGACTCCTTACCCCCTTCAGCCAGCGCCCATCGTCCTGAGCTCGCTGGACGCTCCTTCCAGGCCATGGGTCTGTCGTTAGTGATTCACCCAGAAAACCCACACATTCCAACATCACACGCCAATGTGCGCTTATTTGTGGCAGAAAAGCCCGGTGAAGAGCCGATCTGGTGGTTTGGCGGCGGGTTTGACTTAACTCCGTATTACGCCCACGAAGAAGACTGTGTACATTGGCATCAAGTCGCCCACGATGCTTGCGCGCCTTTTGGCGACACTGTGTATGCCGAGTATAAAGAGTGGTGTGACCGCTACTTTTACCTCAAACACCGCGATGAGCCGCGTGGCATCGGCGGCCTATTTTATGACGATATGAACCAATGGGACTTTGCGACCTGCTTTGCCTTTATGCGCTCCGTGGGCGAGGCTTATCTAGCAGCCTATATGCCCATTGTCGAACGTCGCCGGCATACGCCTTTTACCGAAGCAGAGCGCGAATTCCAAGCCCATCGCCGCGGACGTTATGTTGAGTTCAACTTAGTCTTTGACCGTGGCACTTTATTTGGCCTGCAGTCCGGCGGCCGTACCGAGTCTATTTTAATGTCGCTGCCGCCGCAGGTGCGCTGGGGGTACGACTGGCAACCAGAGCCTGGCAGCCGAGAAGCGCGCCTTACTGAATATTTTTTACAAGACCGCGACTGGCTCGCTGAGGCGCAAGTAAAATGAACTATTATGGCGTATTTGGCAACCCCATTGCCCACAGTAAATCCCCGCTAATTCATCGTTTATTTGCTGAGCAAAGCGGCTTGCAACTCAGCTATGAGCCTCTGCTAGCTCCTTTAGATGGTTTTACTGAGGCTGTGAGCGAGTTTTTTCGCAACGGCAGCGGCGCCAACATTACCGTCCCTTTTAAAGAGCAAGCATTTGCACTCGCAGACCAACTCAGCGAACGGGCGCAGCGGGCCAAAGCAGTCAACACCTTGAAAAAACTTGAAGACGGCAGCCTCTTCGGCGATAACACCGACGGTGCTGGCTTGGTCAATGACTTACTCAATAACCATGTGCAGATAGCCAATAAAAGTATTTTGGTCTTGGGTGCTGGCGGTGCAGTGCGTGGGATTCTAGAGCCACTGCTGGCGCAAAATCCTAAAGAAGTGTGCATTGTGAACCGCACCGTGGAAAAAGCCGAACAGTTAGCCAGAGAGTTCACTGATTTAGGCCCAATGACCGCTTGCGGCTACGACTGGATTGATGCGCCTGTGGATATCATTATCAACGGCACTTCTGCCAGCCTCAGCGGCGACCTACCACCACTGGCCAACACTCTGGTAAAAGCTGGCGACACGCTGTGCTATGACATGATGTATAGCAAACACACCACAGTATTTAATCAGTGGGCACAGCAACAAGGCGCGGCACTGACTTTAGACGGTTTAGGAATGCTCGTAGAGCAAGCAGCTGAAGCGTTCTATGTCTGGACTGGCGTGCGCCCCAATGCAGCACCGGTGCTACAAGCACTACGTGCCCAGCTCTAAACCTTTAAGCAGAACGCAGCACCTTGCCGCTACGCAAGTCGCGAATGGTGCTGGGTTTGCTGTGCTGTCCCAGCTCGCCACTTAAGACCGCATCCAGTTGACCATGAAAATACTGCTCAATGCGTAGGCGACTTTTAGCCGGTAATAAACCACTGGGGTTGGCCGAGGTGGAGACCAAGGGGCCTGTTGCAGCACACAACTGCACCACTAAAGGGTGAGCACTGACCCGCACCGCCACAGTGTCATGCTCACCACTAATCCACTCAGGCACACGATTATGATGCGGCACTAACCACGTATTAGGCCCTGGCCAACTTTGCTTTAATTGCGCTAACGCACTGTCACTCAAGCCCTCAAGCAACCAGGCCAACTGCTCAATATCTGCGGCCACTAAAATCAGGCCCTTATGCATGGGACGCTCTTTTAAAGCCAGCAAGCGCGTTACAGCTGTGGCATTAAACGGATCACAGCCTAACCCCCACACCGCCTCTGTAGGGTAGGCAATTACTGCGCCTTGTCGAACTTTCTTTGCAACCTGTTGGATCTGCCAAGCGCTGGTCATAATTCTCTTTGCACTGCGTAATACGGAATGAACTGGCTTTACTTGAAGTCAGCGTAAGGGATTATCGGTTCAATTGGTAAGCTTAAATCACCTTGCCAAGGTGCAAATGAGTAACGTAAATACAGCATCGCGCGACTCGGTGAGTAATCGTCACTGTACTGCCAATCCAGTCCTGTGCCTATGACCCAATTATCAGTTAAGCGGCGTTCAACATAACAATACGATTACTGTGCACTTGATACGAGGCAATAATCTTCTCAAAAGGTAGCGCGAAAATACGCTGTAAAGCGATTTTTACAAATTCCAAAGCCGAAACCACACCTTTGATGTTTGGCGGCTTAATGCACTCAATTACCGCTTCTAAGTTTTCTAATAAAGGGCAGGTATGGTGTTGATTTTGTAAATCCCCCGACATATTCAAAAGCTGCACTAACTGAATATCTGCTGCGGCAACCAATGCAGCACCATTTTGTAACAACAACTGATCTTCTGGGCCAGTTCAATTTACTATGCAATTTAATCGCAACCCTGCTGAATCAGAATATAAGTCAGTATAGAAATAAGTTACAGCAAGCAGCCATAGCAATCTGCTAAAAAAGGATAGGCTAGCATTAATTATACTAGCAGCATGATTAACGAATTTCTAAGCCATTTAATTGACGTCAAAAACGCGATAAAAGCTTATGAATAATTGCCGTAGTTTCTAAGAATTATACAGCCAAAAACCACCCTCACGACTGACCCGCCCATCAATCTCCAACTCTGTCAGCAAACCCAACACTTCCTGCAGAGGTAACTCGCTGAGATCAACCAGCCCTTCTGTATCGAGCGGGCGTACTTTAAGCAGCTCCAGTAATGGATGCTGCAACTCAAGCGCAGTTTGCAGCGGCGGTGGCTCAACAGCACCAATCCGCTGCCAGCCCTGCAGTGACTCTAAAATATCATCAACTGTTTCAATTAAAGTTGCACCATTACGAATCAGTTGATGGCAGCCGCGCGCGCCAGGGGCATGAATAGAACCGGGAATGGCATATACCTCGCGGCCTTGCTCCGCCGCTAAACGAGCAGTGATCAGCGAGCCACTGGAAGGGCTGGCTTCAACCACCAGCACACCCAACGCTAAGCCACTGATAATACGATTGCGCCGCGGGAAATGACTGGCGTGAGGCGCACTATCGAGGGCCAGCTCTGAAACCACAGCACCACCCTGCGCAACAATTTCCTGCAATAAATCGCGGTGCCGTGCCGGATAAATACGCTTGAGCCCAGTACCCACCACAGCAACAGTTGCTCCCTGTACAGCCAATGCACCTTGGTGCGCTGCCGCATCCACACCTAAAGCCAAGCCACTGGTTACCACAAAGCCACCCTTGGCTAGGCTGCGAGCAAAACTATGGGCAGTATCCAGACCCGGTCGAGTGGCGCGACGACTGCCCACAATAGCAATTTGCGGTTGCTCCAAAATAGCCGCATCACCTTGTACAAACAGCAGCGGCGGTGCGCCAGCAGTTTCTTTTAATAATGCAGGATAATTGGGTGAGTCATGTAGCAACAGGTGATGCTGACTGTTTTCCAACCAGCGTAAGGCCTGCAAAGCTTGCTCACGGATCTCCTCACTGCGCCGTGCATCGACGCTTGTTTGTGGTAACCCTAGGGAGCGCCAAGCCGCACCGGGAGCGCTCCATGCGGCGCTGGCGGAAGCAAACACTTTCAGCAACCGATAAAATCGTTGCGGTCCAATCTCTGGGAGGCTGTGCAAGCGCAAACGCGCTTCAAGTTCGGCTGGTGAGCAAGGCGACGACATAGCAACATCCTTATTAAGCGAAATGACATCCTGTCATGGGTGCTCTTCAGTGTAGTAACCTTAAGCCAGAAAGCAAAAAAGCGCCCTTTTTCAAGGACGCTTTATATTTGACCACTTGCTAGCAGGCGCTGCTTAAGGGTTTTGCACCTTATCCAGTACCGCCAACTGACGATTTGCATGCAACACCAAGCCATAACTCAGCTTGTCATAGGTACGGAAGATCATCAGCAAACCCGAACGCTCATCTGGAATCTTCACTGACTCACCACTGACGCGGTCACGCACTGTTTCACCGGTTTTATAAACAGCTAAAACATTGCCCTCAACCAATCCGTCGCGGGCACCTTTATTAATAGTGACCACATCAAACTGACCAATTTGCGTCACCCCGCGCGGCACATCCAAAATCAAACCATTAATAGTCTCTTGTGGCTCGCTGGGTACGAAAGTTGAGTTAATCGCCCGCTCTTCAGTGGGAAAAAGACGGTCGGCATTACGCACTTCTTGTGTGGTACGGGTTAACGCCATGGTGCCAATGTCGCCCTCTACAGCAACAATTTCACCAGTACCAATATCGTCCGCATTAATACCAAGAAACTCTTCAGTCACAGGATCAACGTAAGTGCGGCCTTGGCGATAAATACCATAAATGCCATCATCAGCCACCTTGCCGCGCACATAAATACGGTCACCCTTACCACTCACCACTCGTTCTGCACTGCCAGCCACCACATAAGGGCTGTTACTGAACTCAGCATTGCTGTTCACAATACGGTTGCTCAGCAAAAAACTATTAATAGCCTCTAAAGGGATCGTTGGGATAGCCTCAGCCATTGGCGTGCTGCGTACTTTAGGGGATAACTTAATAGTGCCACGACTCGCACCGCGATTGAGCATGATGCGCGGCTGCCCATCAATGTATACTAGGCTTAAGCGATCACCTGGATAAATCAAATGCGGATTGGCAACTTGCGGATTCGCGTGCCAAAGCTCTGGCCACTTCCACGGTTGACTCAAAAACTTACCGGATATGTCCCATAAAGTGTCACCTTTCACTACTGTATAGCTATCAGGGTGGCCATTTTTTAACTGTACTTGTGCTTGTACTGCTGCGCTAGCAAGTAGTAACAAAGCAAGTAATGTTTTCCTCATGCGGTGAATCCCTTTATCATATGTCGACAGTGGAACGCCCAATGACAATTCCAGAACCCATTTTGGCTTTATAGCCATTTCTTTATTATGCTAAGCGTCATAGTAGCAGCGCTTTCCAATTTTATTCCATAAGTACATCACAAACGCATATGGCAATTTTAAATATTCTTGAATATCCCGATCCTCGACTGCGTACCATAGCTAAACCTGTGACGCAGGTCGATGACCAAGTTCGCATCCTGATTGATGACATGCTCGAAACCATGTACGACGCTCCAGGTATAGGTTTGGCTGCCACACAGGTTGACCAACATATTCGCCTAATAGTTATGGATTTATCTGAAGATAAGTCTGAACCCTTGGTGTTTATTAACCCTGACATTGAAACACTCACTGATGACACCGATCTTTATCAAGAAGGTTGTTTGTCGGTGCCGGGCTTCTACGAAGACGTGCAACGTCCACAGCGCGTTAAAATTCGCGCCTTAGACCGCAACGGCGAGCCTTTTGAGCTGATTGCTGAAGGGTTACTCGCAGTCTGTATCCAACATGAGTGCGACCATTTAAACGGTAAACTCTTTGTGGATTATTTATCGTCGTTGAAACGTGACCGCATTAAGAAAAAGCTTGAAAAAATTCATCGCCAGCAAAAAGCTTAACGCTGATTAAGTCGCCGCTGCGCTGTGACATCTCTTTTGTATTTGCAAGGTGATTGTATGTCCTCGTCTTTACGTATTGTGTTTGCCGGTACACCTGAGTTTGCCGCCCATCATTTACAAGCGCTTCTCAACAGCCAACACAGCGTTGTCGCAGTGTATACACAACCTGACCGCCCAGCTGGGCGTGGCCAAAAGCTCACCCCTAGTGCAGTCAAGCAGCTGGCCACTGAGCATGCGATCCCGGTATTGCAACCGGTTAACTTGCGCAGCCCCGAAGCACAGCAAGAGCTGGCGGAGTTCAACGCAGACCTGATGGTCGTGGTGGCTTACGGCTTGATTTTGCCGCAAGCAATTTTAGACACGCCGCGCTTGGGCTGCATCAATAGTCACGCTTCACTCTTGCCCCGTTGGCGCGGCGCAGCACCTATCCAGCGGGCCATTGAAGCCGGTGACCAAGAAACAGGGGTGACCGTAATGCAAATGGAGGCGGGCTTAGACACCGGCCCTATGTTGCTCAAAGTCAGCACCCCGATTAGCGCCAGCGACACGGGAGGCAGTCTCCATGACCGTTTAGCAACGCTTGGCCCAGATGCTGTACTTAAAGCCATTGAGGGTTTAGTTGACGGCAGCATAACCCCAGAAAAGCAGCTGGACGGCCTCGCCACCTACGCGCACAAACTAAATAAGCAAGCCGCATTGATTAACTGGCAGCGCCCAGCCATAGAATTGGACTGCCAAATCCGGGCGATGCACCCTTGGCCTGTATGTCACAGTACTTTGGCTGGGGAAACACTGAAAATCCATGCCGCTGAACTGGCAGAAGGTCAGGGCCAACCAGGCGAGATTCTCAGCGCCAGCCCTGATGGCCTCGTAGTCGCCTGTGCCGAGCAAGCCCTGCGCCTGACCCACTTACAGTTACCCAATGGCAGAGCTTTAGCTTTCCGCGATTTACTCAATGGTCGTCAAGCGCTGTTTGCTCCAGGGCAGGTATTAGGCTTATGAACCCACGCCTCGCGGCAGCTCGCGCCCTGACTGCAGTACTCGCTGGCAAAGCATCTCTAGCCAGCAGTTTACCCACCCAATTGGAGCGCGTAAGCGACCGCGATAAAGGCTTAGTACAAGAACTCGCTTTTGGTACAGCACGCTGGCAACCACGCTTATCTGCCTTAGCCGCAGCACTATTAAGCAAGCCATTTCGCAAGGCCGATCAAGATGTTGAAGCATTGCTCTTAGTGGGCTTATATCAACTTTTATACACCCGCATCCCTGCCCACGCAGCCATTTCTGAAACTGTTGGCTGCGCCACAGCGCTGAAAAAACCTTGGGCCAAAGGTTTACTCAATGCCGTCTTGCGCCGCGCACAACGGGAAGCCGAAACCCTCTTACCCAGCTTAGAAAAAGATCCGGTAGTGCTTACCGCGCATCCACGCTGGTTACAAAAATCCTTAAAAGCATTTTGGCCAGATGACTGGTTAAACATCTGCAACGCCAATAACAGTCACCCTCCCTTCACCCTACGGGTTAACCAAAAGCAGGGCAGCCGTGACAGTTATTTAGCCCGCCTTAATGCAGCAGGAATTGCCGCCCAGGCCACTGCCTTTAGCCCTGACGGAATTACCTTGGCTGCTGCTTGCGAGGTGACGGCCCTGCCCGACTTTGCTACGGGTGCAGTGAGCGTACAAGATGAAGCGGCGCAACTGGCGGCGCAGCTATTGTTACTCGAACCTAAGCAACGGGTATTGGACGCCTGTTGCGCACCTGGCGGCAAAACCTGCCATATTTTAGAAAGCCAAGCCGACTTAGGTGAAGTGGTTGCCATTGATTTAGAGCCACAACGCTTGCAGCGCGTAGAAGAAAATCTAGCACGCTTACAGCTTGACGCCACTTTACTGGCCGGTGATGCACGGGCTACTGAGCAATGGTGGGACGGAGAAGTTTTTCAGCGTATCTTGCTCGATGCGCCCTGCTCAGCCACAGGTGTTATTCGTCGTCATCCGGATATTAAACTCACCCGTCAAGCGGATGACATTGCCGCTCTGGCGCAATTACAGGGTGAGTTGCTCGATGCTCTGTGGCCGACGTTGGCCGATAATGGCATTTTATTGTACGCCACCTGCTCCACCTTACCCACAGAAAATACCGAAGTGATCGCGGCTTTTTTACAACGCACCCAAGATGCGCAAGAGCTACCGTTCACCGCAACTTTTGGCCAAGCACAACCCCACGGACGCCAGCTCCTTGCCCAAGTCGATGGCCATGACGGCTTTTACTATGCGCGATTGATCAAGCAAGCAGCCAACTCAAGCGCTTAAGGACATCAGCATGAAAATTATTATTCTCGGGGCGGGACAAGTGGGCGGCACCCTAGCTGAGCACCTCGCCAGTGAAGCCAATGATATTACCGTGGTAGACACCGACACTGAACGCTTGCGTGACTTGGGTGATCGCTTAGATATTCGCACAGTGCAGGGGCATTGCTCGTTTCCAACTATTTTACGCCAAGCCGGTGCTGATGATGCTGACATGCTGGTGGCTGTGACCAACAGCGATGAAACCAACATGGTCGCCTGCCAAGTGGCGCACACTTTATTTCGTACACCAACCAAAATAGCCCGAGTACGTGAGTCGGCTTACTTAACCCGTTCCGAGTTATTTGCTCCTGATGCGATTCCGATTGATGTCTTAATCAGCCCTGAGCAGGCCGTCACCAACCATATTAAACGTTTAATTGAATACCCAGGCGCCTTACAAGTCCTCGATTTTGCCGATGGCAAAGCGCAGTTGGTGTGTGTTCGCGCCTATTATGGTGGCCCGCTGGTGGGACAAGAGCTGCGTCAACTGCGGGAGCATATGCCCAATGTAGACACTCGGGTTGCTGCAATTTTCCGCCGTGACCGGCCAATTTTCCCCACTGGCGATACTATTATCGAAGTGGATGATGAAGTGTTTTTCATTGCCGCTCGTATTCATATCCGCGCCGTCATGAGCGAGTTACGGCGCATGGAAGACAGCTACCGTAAAGTCATTATTGCTGGCGGTGGGCATATTGGTGAACGCTTAGCCGAGGCAATTGAAAGCCGCTATCAAGTTAAAATCATTGAAATCAACGCCGCTCGCTGCCGTTATTTATCCGACAGTTTAGACACCACTGTGGTACTACATGGCAGCGCTTCCGACCGCGATCTGCTGGTGGAAGAAAACATTGATGAAGTGGATATTTTCTTAGCCCTGACCAACGATGACGAAGCCAACATCATGGCTTCGCTGCTGGCCAAGCGCTTGGGCGCACGAAAAGTCATGGCGATCATTAATAATCCAGCTTACGCTGACTTGGTCCAAGGTGGCGCCATTGATATTGCGATCAGCCCACAACTGGCGACCCTGAGTACCCTATTGACCCACGTGCGCCGTGGCGATATTGCCAGCGTCCACTCGCTGCGCCGCGGCGCCGCAGAAGCCATTGAAGCCATTGCCCACGGTGATCGCAAATCCAGTAAAGTAATTGGCCGTAAGCTCAGTGAAATCAACTTACCGCCAGCCACCACCATTGGCGCGATTATTCGCAACGATACGGTTTTGATTGGCAGTGAAGACCTTATCATTCAAGCGGATGATCACTTTATTATTTTCGTGGTCGATAAAAAATATATTCGTGATGTAGAACGTCTGTTCCAGCCCGGGCTGACCTTCTTTTAACTGATAACCCCACAGACTTGAACGAGTAGACTCCATGCACTTTGCCGCAATTGGTCGCATTCTGGGCGTGTTATTGATGCTATTTAGTAGCAGTCATATACCACCACTACTGATTGCTCTCTATGAGGGTGGCGGCTCAAGTGCAAGTTTTGCTTGGTCATTTGCGATTACCTTGCTGACCGGCCTAGCTATTTGGCTACCGGTGCGCCGCGCTCGGGCTGAATTGCGGGTGCGCGACGGTTATTTAATTACGGCCTTGTTTTGGATTGTACTGGGTGTGTTCGGAGCGATTCCTTTCTTACTTTCCCCCAGCCCCAGCATGGGCGTCAGCGACTCTCTGTTTGAAGCATTTTCCGGCTTAAGTACCACTGGTGCCACAGTATTAACCGGTATCGATCAACTGCCGCATTCCATTCTTTACTATCGCCAGCAATTACAATGGCTCGGCGGTATGGGGATTGTCGTCTTAGCAGTGGCAATTATGCCAATGTTAGGTGTAGGTGGGATGCAACTGTACCGCACAGAAATGCCTGGACCACTCAAAGACAACAAACTCTCTCCACGCATTGCTGATACGGCAAAAACTTTATGGATGATTTATTGCGCCTTGACCTTGCTTTGCGCTCTAGCCTACTGGGCGGCTGGCATGGATGTATTCGATGCCATTAGCCATAGTTTCTCCACTATTGCGATTGGTGGTTTTTCTACCCATGATGCCAGCATCGGCTACTTTGATAGCGCGCTGATTGAGCTGATCTGTATGTTCTTTATGGCCATCTCCGGGATGAACTTTGCCCTGCACTTTCTAGCCTTACGCAGCCGCTCCCTGAAAGCTTATTTAAGTGATCCTGAGTGCCTCACCTACCTAAAAATACTCGCTGTCACTTTTGCTATCACCGCGGTCATTTTGATGATTTATGACCATCATGCCAACCCACTGCTATCCCTGCGCTATGCGGCATTCCAGGTGGTCTCAGTCACCACCACCACAGGCTTTAGTATCACTGACTTTAGTGGCTGGCCTAGCTTTTTGCCCTTTTTATTGCTCTACACCACCTTTATTGGTGCCTGTGCCGGCTCCACCGGTGGCGGCATGAAAGTGATGCGAGTGATGCTGTTATATCGCCAAGGGCAACGTGAGATCCAACGCCTGCTCCACCCCAACGGGGTTTTCACCATTAAGTTAGGCAAGCGCAAGGTGCCCGACCGTGTTATTGAATCGGTATGGGGGTTTTGTGTCGTCTATATGGTGACTTTCTTCACCCTGATGCTCGCCTTATTGGCCTGTGAACTTGACCCAGTGACCGCATTTTCGGCATTGGCCTCATGCATGAACAACCTCGGACCGGCACTCGGTGATGTAACTGCGCACTATGGCAGTTTGCCTGATGCAGCCAAGCTGATCCTGAGCTTAGCGATGATACTCGGTCGTCTCGAGGTATTCTCCTTGCTGATTTTACTGTCACCGGCATTTTGGCGTTATTGATAGCTGCGCAGCATTCAACTCCTTAACCTGCACAAAGCTACGCTATCCAGTTGGCTGGGCTTGCGCTAAATACGCATCTTTCAGGCGCACATAGTTGCCGGCAGTGTAGGTAAAATAAGCCATTTCTTCTTCGCTAAGGGCGCGTACTTGCTGCGCTGGACGGCCCATATATAAGTAACCACTGGGCAAGTGCTTACCCGGCGCCACTAAGCTTCCGGCTGCTAAAACCACATCATCATCGATACGTGCACCATCCATCACAATCGAACCCATGCCAATCAATACCCGCGAGCCAATACTGCAGCCATGTAATAACGCTTGATGCCCGATGGTCACATCCTCACCAATATCCAATGGATAGCCGGCAGGATTAAATGGCCCTGCATGGGTGATATGTAACACACTGCCATCTTGCACACTGCTACGCGCACCAATGCGAATACGGTGCATATCACCCCGTATCACGGCCTGCGGCCACACTGAACAATCTGCAGCTAAATGCACATCACCGATCACCACTGCACTTTCATCAACAAATACCCGAGCGCCGCACTGTGGTAATATTTCGTTATAGATTCTAATCGACACAATAGAAAACCTTAAGCCGCGTAGGCACTGATTTGTATTAAGATAGATGCATGATTGGCGGTTAAGCCGCCATCCCCTTTTTTGTTTTTACAGGTATTACCGTGACTGATCAATCGAACCCTTTATTGCAAGATTTTGACTTACCCACCTATTCAGCCATTCGCCCTGAGCATATTGAGCCAGCCATTGATAAAATTCTCGCCGACAGCCGTGCTGCTATTGCGCAACTATTAAACAATGCACAACAGCCCACTTGGGACAGCTTAGTGCTCCCCATGGACGAACTGGGCGCCCGCCTAGGCGAAGCTTGGAGCCCCGTCAGCCACTTGAACGCGGTATGCAACAGCCCCGAACTGCGCGTGGCCTATGAAGCCTGCTTACCCAAGCTGTCTGAGTTTTGGACTGAGCTGGGGCAAAATCGCGCTCTATTTAAAGCCTATCAAGCCCTCGCAAGCAGTCCTGCTGCAGAGCAGTTCTCCATTGCACAAAAAACCATTTTAGAAGATCAATTGCGTGATTTTCGTTTATCCGGTATTGACCTAGAGCCTGCGCAGCAGAAGCGCTATGGCGAAATTCAAATGCGCCTGTCTGATCTTTCCAGCAGCTTTTCCAATAACTTGCTCGATGCCACCCAAGCCTGGACCAAGCATATTACCGACGAGCAAGCTTTAGCCGGTTTAACCGACTCAGCCAAAGAGCAAATGGCCCAGGCCGCGCAAGACAAAGCGCTCGATGGCTGGTTAATCACCCTTGAGTTCCCCAGCTATTACGCCGTCATGACCTATGCTGACGACCGCAACCTACGTGAAGAGGTGTATACCGCTTATAGCACCCGTGCATCCGATCAAGGCCCCAATGCCGGTCAGCTCGACAACTCACCGATCATGGCAGAAATCTTAGATTTACGCCTCGAACTGGCACAACTGCTGGGCTTTAAAAACTACAGTGAGCTGTCACTGAGCACCAAAATGGCCGAGTCAACTGAGCAAGTATTAACCTTCTTGCACGACTTAGCTGAGCGCAGCAAACCCTTTGCCGAGCAAGACTTAAATGAATTGCGCGCTTTTGCTGCCGAGCACAATGTGCAGGATCTCAACAGCTGGGATGTGGGTTATTTCAGCGAGAAGCTACGTGAGCAGCGCTACGACATCAGTGAAGAAGAGCTACGCGCTTACTTCCCCATCGATAAAGTCCTGAGCGGTTTATTCGCCATTGTTGAGCGACTGTATGGAATTCAAATCACCGAGCTGAGTGACTTTGATAGCTGGCATCCCGATGTGCGTTTGTTTGAAATCACTGAAAATGGCCAACATGTCGGACGCTTTTTCTTTGATCTGTATGCGCGGGCACACAAGCGTGGCGGAGCTTGGATGGATGGCTCGCGGGATAAATACCGCGCCGCTGATGGCAGCCTGATCAACCCCATTGCTTACCTAGTGTGCAATTTCACCCCTGCCAGCCAAGGCAAACCTGCGCTGTTAACCCATGATGAGGTCACCACGTTATTCCATGAATTTGGCCACGGCCTGCACCACTTATTAACCCGCATTGAGTTCGCCGGCGCGTCTGGCATCAATGGTGTGGCTTGGGATGCGGTGGAATTGCCCAGCCAGTTTATGGAAAACTGGTGCTGGCAACCGGAAGGCTTAGCGCTCATTTCCGGCCACTACGAGAGCCAAGAAGTACTGCCCAAAGCACTACTGGATAAAATGCTGGCTGCTCGCAACTTCCAATCAGGTCTAGGCATGTTGCGCCAGTTAGAATTCTCGCTATTCGACTTTGAGCTGCACTGCAGTCACGGTGATGGCCGCAGCGTATTAGATGTATTGCACAGCGTGCGCGAGCAAGTGGCGGTAATGACACCACCAAGCTGGAATCGTTTTGCCAACAGTTTTGCACACATTTTTGCCGGTGGTTACGCGGCTGGTTATTACAGCTACAAATGGGCAGAAGTGTTATCTGCTGATGCATTTTCCCGCTTTGAAGAAGAAGGTGTGCTCAACCCAGAAACTGGCCGCGCCTTCCGTGACGCCATCCTTGCTAAAGGCGGCTCCCAGTCACCTATGCAACTGTTTGTTGAGTTTCGCGGACGCGAGCCAGCCATCGACGCACTATTGCGCCACAGCGGTCTTAGCGACCATAACGCAGCATAACGGACGAGATGATAATGACAACGCCAAGTGCTACCACAGAGAAAGAACCGCAAAAACGCTTTATCGCTGGTGCAGTCTGCCCAGCCTGTCAGGTCATGGACGGCATCCGCATGTGGGAAGTGGATGAAGTCCCACACCGTGATTGCGTGCATTGCGGTTATAGCGACACTTTAAACGCGGAAGGTAATTCCATTCCCAATGAATTACCCACCCGCGTCAATGTCAGCGCATTGCAAAAACCCAAAGAGAGCAAAGGCCAAGCACTGCAGTTTTTCCCCAACCCCAAGTTGAAAAAATAAATTTTCAGCGCAATAAAAAACGGCCTCAGTGGGCCGTTTTTTTATAACTGCAAGCTTACTCAGCCAGTTTCTCAAAAGGTACTGGACGAGGTGTTGCCGCAGTGGAAGGTGGCAGCATTGGAACTGCAAAGCTGGGTTGCTCACCCGTCAAGCTTTTTAAGAATGCAGTCATCTGGCTGATCTGCTCTTCATCCAGCTTACGCCCCAACTGTAAGCGCGCCATGACATCAACCGCCTCTTCCAGATTCCAGTAAGCACCGTCATGGAAGTACGGGTAGGTTAATTCAACGTTACGCAAGGTTGGTACTTTAAACTTAAAGCGGTCTAAGTCATCACCAGTCAAACCAGCCACACCTTCGGCAGGGTTATCAGTGACATACTCTTCAAATAAACCCATTTTCTGGAATGAGTTACCGCCCACTGCTGGCCCGTTATGGCAAGCGGTGCAACCTACTTCTTTAAATAGCTTATAGCCAGCCTTAGCATCAGCTGAGATCGCATCATCATTACCTTGCAGCCACTGATCAAACGGCGCATTCGGCGTCACTAAAGTTTTTTCAAACTCAGCAATGGCATCAGTCACTTCATTAATAGTAATGGTGTCAGTGTTATAAACATCTTGGAACGACTGCACATACTGTGGAATAGACGCTAAAACGCCCACTGCTAAGTCATGGGTAAAGCCCATCTCCATTGGGTTAGCAATAGGGCCACCGGCCTGCTCTTGCAAGTCAGCAGCGCGTCCATCCCAAAACTGTGCCAGGTTTAAACTGGAGTTCAGCACTGTTGGCGAGTTGATAGGACCTTCTTGCCAGTTGTGACCAATAGAAGACGGTAAGTTATCACTGCCGCCCATGCTCAAGTTGTGACAGGAGTTACAGGAAATAAAACCGGACTTCGATAAGCGCGGATCAAAGAACAGCTGTTTACCCAACTCAACCTTTGCCGCATCGGTAACTACCGCTGGCTCAATGGGTTGAATAGGCTCATTTTTTTGCGGCGCAGCAAAGGCAGCAACACTCATACTTACCGTGAGCGCCAATACAGATAGCTTAAGCATTAGAACATCCCTCTATGGAACTCAATAACTTTATTAGTGTCAGGATGCTTGATAGCACTTAGCCTTTAATTGATCAAGATCAACTAAAGGCTATTGAGGCTAATATTCTTTTGCGCACACTCAAACCAAGCCACTGTTAGCTTTGCGCTGCACGCATGATGCTTGCCGGATCCAACGCCTGCATGGCGGCATATTGACTGACAAAAACCTGCCCACCAAACTCATTGAGAAAGTCGGAGCGGCGCAACTGATCCATCACTGGGCCCTTTACTTCCGACAAGTGCAGCTGCACCTGCGCCGCAGTTAGGCGCTCTGCAATGGCCTCTAAACTATCCAGAGCACTGGCATCAATTAAGTTCACCCCAGAACACATCAACACTAAATGCTGACAGTCAGGGTAATCCACCATCAATTCAATAATGCGCTCTTCTAAATAGCGTGCATTGGGAAAATACAGGCTTTCATCAACGCGCAAGGACAAGACAGTGTCGCTTTGAATAACATTAAACCGCTCAATATTGCGAAAATGCTCACTGCCCGGTAATTGCCCTACCACAGCACTATGTGGACGACTGGTACGCCATAAGAACAGCAATAAGGACAGACTCACACCCATCACAATACCAATCTCAACCCCCATAAACAGCACACCAAACATGGTGGCTGCTTGGGCGATAAAATCTTGCTTGGAAAAACGCCAAGTGCGCTTTAACGAGCCAAAATCAACCAAACTCAGCACCGCAACAATAATGGTGGCCGCTAACACTGCGTGCGGTAAATTGTGAAATAGCGGGGTGAAAAACAATGCAGTCAGTGCAATCCCTAGTGCAGTTAAAATGCCCGCCATCGGTGTGCGCGCACCCGCATCAAAATTAACAATCGAACGTGAAAAGCCACCTGTGACAGGAAAACCACCGCTCACTGCCGCAGCAATATTCGCCGCACCTAAACCCACCAACTCTTGGTCAGGATCAATCCGCTCACGCCGCTTTGCCGCCAATGTTTGCGCCACAGAGACAGATTCAACAAAACCCACCAAACTAATCAAAAGCGCCGCAGGCAGCAATTGCATCGCCAACTGCCAATCCATCGTCGGCAGACGTAAAGCTGGCAAGCCTTCTGGAATCGCACCAACCACATGCACGCCACTACTGGCCAAATCACCCCAGGTCACTATTAACACAGAAACAATAATGGTTAATACAGGTCCTGTTTTAGTTAGGCTATCGGCCCAACCTGGGCTCAATCCTAGCGCCAACAGCAACCCTTTTAAACGGGTACGCGCTAATTGTAAAAACACTAGGCACAAGCCACCAATCAGTAAAGTTGGCACATTAATAAACGGCAGTTGCTGCGCCAACGAAGGAATAAGCTGCAGCACCGTTTGCCCTTCGGCACTGACTCCAAGAATATATTTAAACTGACTTAAAGCGATCAATAGCCCAGAAGCACTGATAAACCCAGAGATCACTGGATGGCTGAGAAAGTTAGCTAAAAAACCTAAGCGCAGCACAGCCATCAGCAGCAATACCACACCAGATAAAGCAGCCAACAACATCGCAGCACCAATATAAGCGGCAGAGCCGGATGGGAACATCGGCTCTAACGCAGCTGCCGTCATCAAGGAAATAACTGCCACTGGGCCAACCGCCAAAGTGCGGCTAGAACCAAAAACCGCATACAGCAACAATGGTGCAATACTGGCATACAAGCCGGTTATTGGCGGTAAGCCAGCCAGCATGGCATAGGCTAAACTTTGCGGAATCAACATCAAGGTGACAATGACCGCGGCCAAGCCATCTTTGCCAGCGGTCATACGGTCATAAGAAGCTACCCAGTCGATGCAGGGTAGCCAGCGTCTTAGTTTCACTCTTTAGTTCCTGATTGAAAATCACAAGCCTGTACGGCTGTGGGTCGATGCGGTGCATGATCAAGTACGCTGGGTTTCGCCAACCATTCGCGACCTTTGAGCAACATATCGAAGTAAATAGACGGCATCCAACGTGCTTTCAGCTGCCAAGCTAAACGACGTGGCACCAGCGGATCGAGGGGGAAAGTGGGCAATAACTTACCGCCATAACCAAACTCAGCAAGCACTGCTTTGCCGCGCTCCACTACCAACGGGCAAGCACCATAACCATCGTAGACTGCACGCACTTCGCGCTTAGCCAAGACTGCTAAAATATTTTCCGCCACCACTGGCGCTTGTTTACGTACTGCTGCTGCAGTTTTTGCATTGGGCGCAGAGCACACATCACCTAGAGCAAAAATATTGCCAAAACGAGGATGACACAGGGTGTCATGGTGTACTTCCAGCCAACCGTCTTTATCTGCTAAAACACTTTCACGGACAAAACGCGGCGCGCGCTGGGGCGGTACTGCATGTAAAAAGTCAAAAGACTTTTCAATGCGCTGCTGATTTCCCTCAGCATCAGTCACCACAAACCACGCCTTCCCAGCCTCACCGTCAACCTCTACTAGGTTGTGCTGGAAGTTCAGTTGGGTTTGGTATTTATCGATGTACTGCATCAATGGTGGCACAAAGTCGGCCACACCAAACAACACATTGCCCGCTGTACAAAACTCAGTTTCCACGGCGGCTAAAACACCTTCTTTCAGCCACCAGTCAGCGGACATATACAAGGCTTTTTGTGGCGCACCGGCACATTTAATCGGCATTGGTGGCTGGGTAAAAATAGCTCGGCCTTTGCGTAAGTTTTGCACCAGCTGCCAAGTATAAGGCGCCAACTCTAAAACATAGTTGGAGGTCACGCCGTTTTTGCCAAGGGTTTCACGCAAGCCTTTAATGGCATCCCAATGTAGCTTTAAGCCCGGGCACACAATCAAGGTGCGGTAAGCCAGCTGCCGGCCATCCTCTAATACCACGGTGTTTTGTTCAGGTAGAAAGCCGGTCACTGCCGCTCGAATCCACTGCGCCGGCTCAGGGATGCATTGCGCCATCGGCCGCTCAGTTTGCGAACGGGTAAAGACCCCCGCGCCCACCATGGTCCAGCCTGGCTGATAATAGTGTTGCTCGCTGGGCTCAACCACCCCAATGCGCAAACTTGCATCACGCTTGAGCAAGCTGGCAGTGACAGCACAGCCCGCCGCACCACCACCAATCACTAGAACATCATAACGATTGCTCTGCGCCGAGTGTGCAGCATCGGGGACGCACTGCTGCTCAGTCCAGCGCTGCTGTATGCGCGGCACTAAACCGGTTAAGTCGTAGCCCGCCGATTGGGCTGCAGCCAAAATAGCGGTGGCATCCAAACGGCTTGCCTCACTTAACGCCCACAAACTAGATGAGCGTGTACCAGTACGGCAAAACGCTAATACTGGACCTTTGACTTGGCTTAATAACTGAGCAAAATCACTGACATTGGCATCGCTGATTTGCCCTGCAATCACCGGTAAATAATGGTATTGCAAGCCAGACGCTTGCGCGGCTGCCGCCATCTCAGCGCTACTGGGCTGGCCTTCACCTTCACCATCAGGGCGATTGTTAATGACCGTAAGAAAGCCCGAAGCGGCTACGGAAGCCATATCTGTCGGTTGAATTTGCCCAATAACAGATAAAAAAGGTGTGAGCTGTTTGCTTGCTTCCATTAGGATTTCTCCACAATTACAGTGCGTTTAAAGGGATTTTTAAATAGCGTACACCGTTATCTTCTGCAGGTGGCAAATCACCTGCACGCATATTCACTTGCACTGAGGGCAAGATTAAACGGGGCATGGATAAAGTGGCATCACGGGCTGTACGCATCGCCACAAACTCTTCTTGGCTAATGCCTTCACGCACATGAATATTGTTTTTCCGCTCAGCGGCAACTGTGGTTTCATTGCAGTATTCGTCACGGCCAGGCGCTTGATAGTCATGGCACATAAACATGCGCGTGTTATCGGGCAATTCAAATAGACGCTGGATCGAGTTATACAGGGTTGCCGCATCGCCGCCTGGAAAGTCGCAGCGCGCTGTACCGTAATCTGGCATAAACAAAGTGTCGCCAACAAATACCGCATCGCCAATCACATAACTCAAACAGGCGGGCGTATGTCCTGGAGTGTGCATCACCTCTACCGTCATTGCGCCGAAGGTTAAGGTGTCGCCTTCATTGAGTAAGCGATCAAACTGGCTGCCATCAGTAGCAAACTGTGGCTCGGCGTTAAAAATCTCACCAAAGACTTTCTGTACAGTCTTGATGTGACTGCCGATGGCCAACTGTCCACCCAGCTCTTGCTGTAAATACGGTGCTGCTGAGAGGTGATCTGCATGCACATGGGTTTCTAAAAGCCAAACTACGCTGAGTTGCTGCTCACGAACAAAATTGACAATTTTTTCCGCACTGTGCGTGCTGGTCCGACCTGATGCTGGGTCGTAATCCAAAACCGAATCGAGAACTACACAAAACTGTGAACTAGGGTCACGCACGACATAGCTGTAAGTGTAAGTTTCTGGGTCAAAAAAAGCGGTTACTGCAGGTTGCATAATACCGTCCTCAAAACATTATATAAACATGCTATCTATTATACACGCTTTTCAAGCATATGCTTATAGCTAATTAGAATATGCGGGTGCGATGCATGCTAGAAACAAAAAAGGCACCCCTAAGGTGCCTTATGTTGATGCGCGTTTAACTGTCTGCTATTTTTTGTTGCACTGCTTAGTGCCACAGGTATTTACCCCAATAACGCTATAGAGCGGGCAGTTACCCAATACACCGGTCACGATTGGAATAATCCCCAACCAGCCCCACCATCCCACAGTACTTGTCAGCGCTAAACCGACTAAGACTAAACCGACAATAATCCGCAAAGCACGATCAATTGAACCCATATTACTTTTCATGATGATTCCTCGCTGTTGCTTTTGAAATATCTATCTCACAACATTACTATACAGCAAGGTAAAGTATATACAGGTAAAATTGTCGCAGCGGCAAACTACTGGTCTGCAGCGCAAAATAAACCGTACAAGGTTTCAATCACAGCAAGTGCTTGTGGACTGCTAATGCTGTAATAAATCTGTCGCCCGTCACGACGGGTATCGACCAGCCCCTCACGACGCAAAACACTCAATTGCTGTGATAGCGTTGGCTGCACAATTTTCAGTTGTTCTTCTAGCTCACCCACATTCATCTCGCCTTGCACGAGCTGACACAACAGTAACAATCGATCAGGGTTACCCAGCGCTTTTAACAGCTGGCCCGCCGCACCGGCATTATCGCGCAGTCGGTCAATGTCTATCAAAACAGCAGAGTCATTCATTTTATACACCCTAAAACGAGTCATCACTGAAAGGTTTTTATCGCGTGCTCTGCACCGCTCACTATAAAAACCGTCCAGCCTATTATTTATCATGCCTAAGTTATATTACCCTGCTCTAAGCATTAGCAAAACAGGGCATTAGAGCATAAGCTCAGAAGAGAAAAGGATATTAGCTCAGACTAACTGGCAATCATTTTACCAGCTTTTTTACCTGCGTCACCTTGACACACAACAAGCCTTTTCGTTTAACTTTTTTCAGGTGTCAGTAAGGCCCAAACCAAACCCCACAGTAAAGCCCCTGCACCTAACCAAAAAGCCCCATGCAAGGTACCGCTGGCAGCCAACCATTGCCCGGTTAGCCAAGGCCCCGTCAGCTGGGTAAAGCCATATAAAGCGACCAAAGCCGCAGATAAGCGTGGACCTTGATGCGGGTGCAAAGTGCGCGCGAGACGCTGAGTCAATAACACAGTGCCTAAAAATGTACCGCCCACTAGCAAAGCACAGAGCACAACACCCCACGCTGCCGGTAATAATAACACTGCCAGAACGCCCAACAGCTGCAAAATATAGTTAATGCGCAGCGCCAAAGCATCACCAATGCGCGCGCCCACTTTATTCCAAATCCAAGGTGCGGGTAAGGTCGCCAGCGCCACCACTAGCCAGCTGCCATCAACTAAAAAACTACCAGGTTCAAGCTCTAAACTGGCCAGCATAGGCAAAAACGTTAAAGGTAAGATATAACCCAAACCAGCTCCCGCATAGGATAAAAATAGCGGCGTACTCGCGCGATCCAGTAAACGTGACGACGGCACTTCACCATTGGCTTTAGGTACCACCACCGGCGCAGGAATATCTAACACAGCCAACTGA
Source organism: Denitrificimonas caeni (assembly GCF_027498055.1). Classification (GTDB taxonomy): domain Bacteria; phylum Pseudomonadota; class Gammaproteobacteria; order Pseudomonadales; family Pseudomonadaceae; genus Denitrificimonas. The sequence continues at coordinate 604,084 of NZ_CP114976.1, read as the reverse complement.
CGCCAGCCCCACCATGCTAAGGGCACACTGAGAATAAAAGCCGGCCACCAGCGCGCGGCCCCGTGCAACCAGTCACTTGGCACAGCCACCAGCGCACTGGACACAAGCAAACCAACACCCACGCCTAAATACACTAAGCCACTGGCAGTAGCACGCCCATGCCGTGCCAACCACTCCAGAATCAATGACGGCGCTTGCACAAAAACGATACCGTTAGTTATCCCGTTAATCAGGCGCAAAGCTGACAGACTCTCGGCACTTTCAGCTTGGGTTTGTAGCAGCGTACATAAGACGTTAATGGCCAAGGCCCATGGCAAAACCTTATGAATTTGCTCAACACGATGCCAGCGCATGGCCAACAAGGCACCAATTAAATAGCCAAGATAGTTCCAACTAGCAACATCCGCACCCTGCTTTAGTGTCAGCAAGCCATCTTCAACCAGCCACGGCAGCAAAGGGGTATAAATAAAGCGCCCTAAGGTATGCACCACCAGCAACACTAAGGCACCAGCAATAATTACCCGTAACAGGTCTGGAGTTTTTTCAGTCATAAATATGTTCTTATTATTAAAACGTTCAGTGTGCAGGGCTTTAACCAATGGTGCTTTGCGACATTAGTGGTAAACACCTGGATTAAAACTCTCAGTGCTAACGCCAGTCTATAGACTGGCTAAAACCTGCTCTCGCCACGGAGCTTGTTGCGGTAAGGCAATAAAATGCGGATTCAAATAGCTTTCCTGCGCGGCATAAGTCAGCGCTTGCCCTTGCAGATTCAGCACTTGCCCGCCGGCACCCTCAAGCACACCTTGCGCCGCAGCAGTATCCCATTGTGAAGTGGGCGCTAAACGCGGATAAAGATCTGCTGCACCTTCAGCCATCTGACAAAACTTCAGCGAGCTGCCCACATTCAGCAAGTGCAATCGTGGAAACTGCGCGGCTAAACCCTGCAATAACGCCTCTTGCTCAGGACTGCTATGACGCTTACTGGCCAGTACCACCAACTCATCTTGGGGCGCAGTGCGCATCTGCAAGGAACGAATAGCGCCGTCAGCATCGCGGCAAAAAGCACCGAATGCTGCGCCACCATAATAAACACTGTCAGTAACTGGCACACCAACCACACCAAAGACCACCTCACCGCGCTCAACCAATGCGACGTTGACCGTATACTCAGCGCTGCCACTGATAAACTCTTTGGTACCATCAAGCGGATCAACCAACCACCAACGCGTCCACTGCTGACGCTCGCTGAGCGCAATAGCGCAATCTTCTTCCGAGAGTACTGGAATACTCGCATCTAAAGCGGCCAACCCAGCGGCCAACACTTTATGTGCAGCAATATCTGCCGCCGTCACTGGCGAGTCGTCGGCCTTGGTTTGCACAGTCACTCCCGCTTGCCAATACGGCAAAGTTGCCTGCCCCGCAGCCCGCACCAGCTCAAGCACGGGTTTAATCAAACTGTCCATCATACTGTTAACTCGCCACGCTGCTGGAGTAAGTCACGCACCACATACATCGCCGCCAATGCTCGGCCCTCAGTAAACTGTGGGTGCTCTAACAAACCCAGCAAGTTACGCAAGCTAACGGTTTCAACGCGCATCTGCTCTGGTTCGTCACCGGGTAAGCGTGACGGATAGAGGTCGCGGGCTAAAACAACGCTAATACGCTGACTCATATAACCTGGGGATAAACTCAGTTCAGTAATAAACTCTAAAGAACGCGCAGCAAAGCCCGCCTCTTCTTGCAACTCACGATTGGCCGCTTGCAAAGCATCTTCACCGGGATCAATTAAGCCTTTCGGTAACGACAACTCATAATCTTCACTACCGGCACAATACTCTTCAACCAACACTACATGCTCAGCATCGGTCATGGCCACAATCATTACCGCGCCTAAACCGCCGGCCTTACCGCGCAAGCGCTCGTAAGTACGCTCCACCCCATTACTAAAGCGCAGCTGTAATTGTTCGACGCGAAAAATACGACTACGCGCCACTTCTTCGCTGGCTAAAATGACTGGTTTTTCTCGCATAACAAAAACTCCGATTGCTTATATTAGGTATCATAGCGCGCTTGAACACACAGTTTTAGAGAGATTTAAGTATGCAGCTGCTGCCTTGGGAGAAAATTGATACAGTTTTATTGGATATGGACGGCACGTTGCTCGACCTGCATTTTGATAATGTCTTTTGGCTCGACTATATGCCGCAATATTATGCCGACAAAAACGGAATCACTCGGGCAGAGGCTGATGCTTATATCAAACCTTTGTTAGCCTCCTATACAGGACAAATCCATTGGTACTGCGTGGATTTTTGGAGCGGCAAACTGGATCTACCCATCAAGCAGATGAAACAGGATACAGCCGAGCTGATCCGCCTACGGGCCAATGCCGATAAGTTTCTTGCTGCACTGCGAGCGGCCGGTAAGCACTGCGTTTTAGTCACTAATGCGCACCGTGATTCATTGCAAATCAAACTAGAGAAAGTGCACTTAGAGCCGCTCCTGGATGTCATTATCAGCTCACACGATTACGGCTACCCAAAAGAAGACCAACGTTTTTGGCAAAGTCTCAGGCAAGAGCTGGACTTCCAACCAGAACGCAGCTTATTTATTGACGACAGCCTGCCTGTTCTGCGCAGCGCGCAACATTACGGCATTGGCCATTTACGCGCGGTGTTGCAACCTGACAGCCAAGCAGGTCATAAAAACTGTGAAGAGTTTATCCCATCAACAGATCTACTGGACTTAGTCAGCAACCTACAAATCCCCTAAGCGCAGGCGTTGACAGTCGAGGACGGCTTGGCTACAAATGGCTAACACTCACAATAATAAGAGAGCACGCCATGAGTCAGCACAAGCCCATCAGCTTTAATAGCTTCGCCGAATTTTACCCGTACTACCTATCCGAGCATGAGAACAGCACCAGCCGCCGCTTACACTTTTTTGGCACCCTTGGCGTGATCAGTATCGCGGTCTGTGTGCTGCTTGCGGTGATCAGCCCTTGGTGGCTGCTAGCACTGCCTGTATGTGGTTATGGCTTTGCTTGGCTGGGACACTTTGTCTTTGAAAAAAACCGCCCCGCGACTTTTCAACACCCGTTTTACAGCTTAACCGGTGATTTCGTGATGTTTAAAGACATCCTGCTTGGCCGCATTGCTTGGTAAGCCAACGCACCATCACAGCCCTGTAACCGTGCCGATACTGCTGCCCTCTTCACAGTCAGCAGTATCGATACGAGTGCTTAATTGCCAAGTAGATACTCTGGTTTAAGAATGTCTTGCAGCTGGCTGTAATACAGCGTTAAGCGTATTTCACCTTCCGAGTACGGACCCAGCACATAGGGCGCATAGCTGAAAGTTAAACCCTGCTCATCAAAAACAAAATTATCGGTTAATAAGGTCTCGGTTTGCTCCGCGAGGCTGCCGCTTAGCCAGCTTTGCGCATAGTCAGGGTAATCCTCTAAATACAGCTCACGTAACTTTTCTAACAGCTTAGTCTCAGCAAAGCGCTGCAAAAGATCCGGCAACAACAATTGTTGGCGCGTATCTAAGTCATACAACGCATAGCTGGTGTGGTGCATGCCGTGGGCGCCGCCGGAATAAGCGTAGAAAAACTGCTTAAAACTGGCTAACTGATTGCGCTGCGCAATAAACCTCAGACTGTCCCGATAATCATAAGCAATAAAATAAGGCTCTGGCGCTGCCCGCGCTTCTTGAATATCGGCATAGCTTTCACTCAGCCAAGCATCCGCTTGCTGCTCAATGCGCTGCAGTTGCTCTGCAATACTGCTGGGTGCTTGCTGACCCGCATCCTGCTGCATATCCAACTTCGCTAATAAAGCAAGATCCAGCCAAGGCACCCCTGTTGCCTCAAACTCTATCTGCAAATCCGCACAATACTCTTCTGCTGCCTGGTCAAAACATTGTTTGTGCTTAACCAAGTTTAACAGCTGCGGCACGATCAGCGGTGTGCGCTGCTCTGCTTGTAGCGCACTGTTAGCGAAAGCCCCCAGGCTCAGGCCTCCCAACAAAATAGCGCGGGTTACAAAAAGCTTAAATCCCTGCATCGTCCATACCTTTTCAAAGTTTTCCTGCATATTAAGGATGCTGCGGCCGCGCCAGCCCCAAATGTTCCCGCAAAGTGTTGCCCGTATACTCAGTGCGAAATAAGCCGCGACGCTGTAACTCGGGGATCACCTGCTCAACAAAATCTTCAATGCCATAGGGCAACGACGGCGGCATCAAGTTAAAGCCATCAGCCCCGCCATTGCGAAACCAGTTCTCCATCTTATCGGCAATCTGCTCAGGTGTACCAACCATAGTGCAGTGGCCGCCACCAGCTGCTAAACGCCCTAATAACTGGCGCACCGTGGGCTGCTCGGTTTCGATAATGCGCAAAATAGTGCTGTAGCGGCCTTGCGGGCCTTTAAACTCAGCTAACGGCGGCAACTCGGGGACTGGCTCATCCAAGGTCCAGCTCATGCAGTCTTGCTCAGTAAAAACACTTAACTGGCGCAAAGAGGCTGCCACTGGCAGCAACTCATCCAGCTCACGCTGCTTGGCTTGTGCTTCTTCCTCAGTGGCAGCTACATAAGTCACCAGCCCCGGCATAATCGGCACAGGTGCGCTGCGTCCCGCTGTTTTAACCCGCTGTTTAATGTCAGCGTAATAACCCTGCGCGGCGGGTAAATCATAAGCCACCGCGTAAATCGCTTCGGCACATTTAGCCGCTAACGTGCGGCCTTGCTCAGAGGATCCCGCTTGAAACAGCACCGGATGCCCCTGTACTGGGCGAGGGATATTCAGCGGGCCATCCACCAAAAAGAATTCACCCTCATGGTTAATCGGCTGCACTTTAGCTGGGTTGGCGTAATGGCCCTGACGGTCAAATTCTAAGGCATCATCCTGCCAAGAATCCCACAGCCCCAATACAGTCTGCACAAACTCTTCGGCGCGGCGGTAACGCTCCGAGTGGGCCGGCATCGCTTGATAACCATGGTTGCGCGCTTCTTCATCGAACATGGAAGTGACCACGTTCCAGCCGATACGGCCCTTACTGATATGGTCCAGAGAGGCCACCAAACGCGCCGCATGGAATGGCGTGTAAAAGGTGCTGGAGACCGTACTGATAAAACCGATTTTTTCTGTGGCACGACTCATCGCGGCAATGGCAGTGAGCGGTTCCATAAACCACGGACTGCCATCGGAGACATTGCCCACCGAGGCGCCATCAGCAAAGAACACCGCATCCAATTTGCCCCGCTCAGCAATTTGCGCCAAGCGTTCGTAATAAGCGATATCGCCCAGTTGCTCCACCATGGAGTTGGGATGACGCCAAGCGGCTTTATGGTGGCCGCAGCCCATAATAAATAGATTAATGTGCATCATGCGCTGAGTATCTTTTGCAGTCGTCATCAGTTTTTCACCAAGCCGCCGTCAACAATTAAATTTTGCCCCGTTACCGCACGGGCCCAAGGCGAAGCAAAGAATACAATCGCATCAGCAAACTCAGCCGGCGTGGTCACCCGACGCAGCGGCGTATTGGCGGCAATGTAATCAAACACTGCCTCTGGGGTAGCAGCCGAGGCATCGGTGGTGCGCAATAAACCGCCAGAGACCATATTCACCGTTATATTATCGGGGCCTAAATCTTGCGAAAGAGTGCGGGTCAGGGACAGCAAGGCGGCTTTACCGGCAGTGTAATCGTGATACGGCACCACCGGGTTCTGAAACAGATTGGTACCAATATTTACAATGCGACCAAAACCCGCTTCGCGCATACCGGCCAGCGCCGCTTGGGTGGTATTCAGCGCCCCACCCACCACTCCGTCGAACTGCTGATTTAACTGCGCTAGAGTTAATTGCTCAACACTCGGACGGGCATCGCCGTTAAAAGAAAAGCTGGGCAAAGCGTTATTAATCACCGTAGTCACGGGCTTGCCAAAATGCTCACGGGCTTGGGCAAACATCGCCTGTACCGCGGCCTTATCAGTGACATCGGCTTGAATGGCTAACAACTGCTCTGGTGCTGCACTGGCCAGCTTGTGCGCAGCCTCAGCGCTGTGGCAATAGTTGATGACTACAAGTGCACCTTCACGTAGAAAAGCGCGCACTAAATGCTCACCTAAACCGCGGGCCGCACCAGTGACCAGCACCAGCTGTTGATCAAGACGGATAGAACTTGGCATAAACACCTCAAAAAAGAGGCGAAGATATGGATAGACAGACGGGAACTCAACCTGCGACTGACATCCCTTCGCCAGTATGAACTGGATCAGGTTCAACGGGTATTCTCTCAGCCCTGCAAACAGGACACCCCGTGTCGAGCGAAAACCATAGCATATAAAGCGCACTGCATTGTAGGCGCGCACTCAAACCGCATACTCGCACTTATTTGAAATTGACAATTGCCCGCAGGCTTCATAGTCTGTGCGCAATCCAAGGGGAGCCAAGTCACGGCTGAGATTCTGTATTTTCTACAGTAACCCTTTGAACCTGATCTGGGTAATGCCGGCGAAGGGATGGAGAGCGCTGATCATTTCTGTGTCTGCGCAGGCCTTTATTTCTTTGCTGTCACGCCCTTATGCGCCTTGTGCGTGCGTACTTTAGTGCCTGACAGGCAAGGAAAAACCAATGCTCAGTGCTTCTACCGCTCTAGTTTGGCTGCTTTTATTCGCCGTACTCTTTGCCGTCCCCGGCCTGATCTACGCCCGCCGCAGCCAAGATAAACTGGATGATTTTCTGGTGGCCCGCAACAGTCAAAGCAGCACTGCCACCTTGCTCACATTACTGGCCACCACCCTAGGCACATGGATTTTATTTGGTCCCGCACAAGCCGCCACGTGGGGCGGCATTGGTGCCATTACCGGCTACGCTTTAGGCTCGATGGTGCCCAGTTTAATCATGACGCAAATCGGCCCACGTATTCGTACCCTGATGCCAGAAGGCCACACTCTGACTGAGTTCGTTCTCGGTCGTTACGGGCGTGTTATGTATGCCTTTGTGCTGGTCATCATGGTTTTCTTTATGTTTATTAGCCTCACCGCTGGGCTGACGGCAATTGCAGAAATGGTCGCACTACTGGCACCGGTACCGCTGTGGCAAACCGCAAGCATTGTGATGGTCGCCACACTGATTTACACCCTCTATGGCGGCTTGCGCGTGACGATTTTCACTGACCGTTTGCAGATGCTGGTGATTCTTCCGTTTCTCCTGGTGCTGATGTTTTTTGGCTGGAAAGCTACTGGCGGCATCACAAGCATGGCGCATAGCCTGCAAGAAAAAGCCCCGCAGCTACTCAACCCTTTTGATCTGAATGGTTTAAAATCTGGTCTAACATTCTTCCTCGCAGTAGTGCTGACCGGCCTATTTTACCAAGGCACTTGGCAGCGTATTTTTGCCGCACGCAGCAGCCGAGTGATTCGTAATGGCTTTATTCTCAGCGGTCTGCTGATTTTCCCAATTATCTTTATTATGGGCTTGTTTGGTTTGGCCTTTGTCGGCCTCGACTTGCCCGGCGATGGCTCTGTCGCGCTGTTTAGTGTGCTACTGCGTGACGCCCCGCTGTGGTTTGCTATCGGCCTGCTGCCCTTTGGTCTGGCGCTGATTATGAGCAGTGCCGACTCCACCATCAGCGCCCTAACCAGCATCTTTGTGGTGGATATGGGCCGCTTATTACCTAAGTTCAGCAACCACAGTTTACTGAAGCTATCGCGTTGGTTAATTATCGTACTGTCGGTACCGGTACTGATTGTGGCGGCGCAGGGTTACAGTATTCTTTATCTATTTTTGCTCGCAGATTTACTCTGTTGTGCGGCAGCTTTCCCGGTGTTTTTTGGCTTTTACAGTGCGCGCTACCGAAGCTATAACGCCGTACTCAGCACTCTCGGTGGGCTCGTCGCTGGTTTGCTGATATTCCCCAGCCCAGGGGCACCGACCACCAATCTGCTGGAATCATTTCTGTTGGCCACACTCGTTCCGGTAGCCATCTCCATGGTGCTGCTATTGGTGCCCACTAAAGTGCGTTTTGATTTTGCCGTTTTGGCGCAGCGGGTGCGCAACCTGGAAGGGTAAGCTAGCGGTTAAGTACAGTTTGACGCTGCTGACCAGAGTACTGTAGATATGCAGTGTGCTCAGCGCCTAGGCAAGCTGGCCGCGCTATTTAAACCATGCCTAACCTTGGCCTTTTTTTGCCAGCGTATCGCGCCAAGTCAGGTAAATACGCAGATCAAACTCATACTGATGATAATCCGGCAACATATGCTGACACAGCTGATAAAAGGCTTTGTTATGGTCTTTTTCTCGCAGGTGCGCCAACTCATGCACCACTATCATCTGCAAAAACTCTGGCGGCGTATCGCGAAACAATGAGGCAATACGGATTTCTTTTTTTGCTGTGAGCTTATTGCCTTGCACCCGTGAAATCGCCGTATGCAGACCCAAAGCATGGCGCAATACATCCAACTTACTGTCGTACAACACTTTATCTATGTTGGGAGAATTGCGCAGGTATTGCTGTTTGAGTTCCGTGGTGAACTGATACAACGCCTTATCACTTTGCACACTATGGCGCTCGGGATAACGTTGCTGTAAATAAGCACCGAGCTTATCCTGCGCCAACATGTTGCGTACTTGCGCCTGCAGTTCTGGCGCATAGGCGGCTAAGTATTTGAGCTCAGACATTGCCACTCTATTCCTCTCAACAACATGAATAAAAAACGCTAGACAGATACCCTCTGTACAATTCTAGACCTATCGATTTACGTTGAGGGGTAACAGCAAAGCGACACGCTATGTCGCACCCAGCTGTTAACTTGCAGTTTAAAAGCCATGTAAGTATATCGCTTCCTCATACTTTTATAGCGGGTAAATAATATGAATTTGCTAGACGCACTTGTACTTAAAGAACTCAAAGGCGTTGGGAACGAAACAATAAGCGCATTATTAGTTTTCGCCGCTGCCAATCAGCTTAAAACACTTGAAGATCTCGCAGGCTACCGCAAACACAAATTACCTCTTAAAAGAACGCCATCCTCGTTGGTTGAGTTTTTAAAAGCCGGTCAATTTGATTCTGCAAGGCAGCCGCTTTCCGAAAAACTTGATGGCTGGCAACAGCAAGGCATCCAAGTTTTATTACGTGGAGATGCTAACTACCCCAATCGCCTACTCGATGTTGCTTCGCCGCCGCCTTTTCTTTTTTGCAAAGGTAATATAGATCTACTGCAAAACGAAAAATCTATTGCTGTGGTGGGAACACGTCAAAATACGAGCGTGGGTGAAAAGCTGACGGTAAAAACCGTTGCAGAGTTTGCAAGAACAGAATTTACGATTGTTAGCGGCTTGGCACTGGGTATCGACGCTATCGCACACCGTGCAGCGTTGGACTTTAACGCCCCTACCATTGCCGTGCTTGTAGACTTAATCTCAATTTCGCCAGCTGGAAATCGAAAGCTTGCTGATGAAATCTTAAACAGCGATGGTCTCTGGGTTTCAGAAAATCCACCTGGCACTCGATTGATGCCTGCTCTTTTTGCTAAGCGCGATAGGATTCAAGCTGGTTTATCTGTTGCGGTTTTTGCGATAGAAACATCCATTGATGGCGGCACAATGCATGCAGTCGATGCCAGCTACGCCATGGGACGTCCTGTATTTGTTCCTGATGTTACAGCTGCTGGTTACTCTGATCTAAGCATTCCAGCCATAGCAGGAACACAAAATCTCGTTAAGAGTGGCCGTGCTCATTACTACACCCGAGAATCCTATAAAGAAATCTATACTCAGCTTGAAGCTCAAGCCACCTCGTTTACAGGAACGGTAGACAACCCAGCCTCTTATGTTTAACAGCATCATTTAGGCTTTGTTATTAAACCCACTACGTACACAGCCATTTTTAAAGCAAATATATTTATGACTAAAAAATTAAACATGCAATTATCCCCAGAACAAACAGCACACTATTTGTCCATCATGCGCAAAAAAACAGAAAATGAAGTGAATCAAGATTGCGAGCCATCAGGCGCAACTCTGCGCATCTCAGTGTGCCCTATTTTTGGCGCCAGCCTTGACGTTGAAGGACACGACTTAGGTGAGATAGCTTTTGAGTTTATAAAATAAGACCTGATATTTACTATAGTATACGGCGCTAGAATTTTAATTTGGATTTTAATAATGAATAAAAAAGAATATATAACCAGGCAACTAGGAAGAACAAAAAATAAAAAATATGAAGCTTATGTTGTGACACGAATTATTCACTTACTGAACGATTTAACTGTTAAGTTTGTAACCCAACAGTATGTGACTAGGCCAGAAGGTCGAGCGCTAACTGATTTATACTTTACACAATTTAACTTACATATTGAAGTTGATGAAGGGCATCATTTTAATGGTGCTAACATTGCAGCAGATAAATTGCGTGAAGCAGACATTATCAACGCTACTGGGCATCAGATTATACGGATCGATGCAACCCAATCACTTGAAGAAATTAATGATAAAGTTAAAGAAACTGTTGATAAAATAAAAGAAATTAAGCGTAGCACTTCATTTATACCTTGGGATATTGACTCTGAATTTAATTCTGAAACATATATCCAACGAGGCTATATTGATATTGCTGACGATGTTGCATTTAAAACCATAAAAGATGCATGTAATTGTTTTGGTCATAATTACACTGGCTATCAAAGAGCTGGAGCATCACATCCAGATATCGATACAATATTATGGTTTCCTAAGCTGTTTGAAAATGGAGAGTGGGACAATCAAATTAGTAGAGATGAAGAAACAATAACTGAAAGAAATATAAATGATGACAAAGCTAAATCATATATTTTAAGCCATATAGAAGATAAAGAAAAATATAAGCATAAACGTATAGTTTTTGCGAAGGTCAAAGGAAATCTAGGTGATATTTTATATCGTTTTAGAGGGTTATACGAGTTAGATACAAAAAACAGTACTGAAAAGACAGGACTGATTTGGCACCGTACTGCAACCAGAGTTAATACATATAAGCAAAATCAATGCTAGCCGGGTAGCAAACTACTCATCCTCCTAACATCGTAATTCACTGCTCTGGAACTGGTAATTACTTTACTGCTGCAGCTCTTTAAGAGGGTGCAATATGGTTTTCTGAGTAGTTTTATGAAGACTTGTAGTTAATGTACATCTTGAAGATGCTTAGTGATCTGCTCAATCAATGGCGAAATATCTTCAAAACGATGGTCGCCATAATTACAGCTTATAATGGGCAACTGTTTTTCTTTAGCAAAGGCTTGGGTGTCCTTAGCAGGAATGACTTCATCCAACGCGCTCACAATAATTAAACCTCTAGCCGTCGTATTAAAATCTGGATACGAGCCCACGTGCGCAAGTTTCAGCTCATAACTGCTGCCATCATAATTTTGGTGCTTGCCTATGTATTTTTTTAGGGTCTGGCTTGGCGTAATCGATGGATTGATAGCAACGAAAGGCACCTTAAGCTGTGCCGCGATATGCGAAGCCGTATAACCACCCATAGATGTACCAACAATGCCCTGTATGTTTCCTGCTGCTACTGCGAAAGCTAAAGTATCTTTAATCACTTGATCAAAGCCTTGGCAGTAGTCTGGAGCAAAGGGCACAACTTCGCCTATCTTGCTTAGCTCATCATACTTTTTGCTGCTTTTCTTTACGGCAGAAGCAAAGCCGTGCAGATATAGAATTTTCATTGATTGTCCTTGTTAGTCGTCCTATTAGCACTGCATCAATCAACAGTTATAACCGCATGATCAGGATAATATGCTCGATCATGAGCGATAGAAAATATCAGTTCTGCTACTTTGCAAGTGCGCTCATTACTGACAGTGCTTTGTATTATTTCTGTAGACAGGTACGTCAAATACTCAGCTAACGGTTGAGCTGTTGTATTGTTTACAGCCAGATCTAAAACCTTATTAACATATAATTTGTATTCATCTCGCGGCCAATTTGAGTCGGACACTCCGATAGGGTCCCATTTGTAAAACAGGATTTCATCAATACGATTATGTAGGATTTTATTCATTTAACTACCTATATCATACAATTAATAGCGAATAGGACTACTACTACAAATAAACATTATCTGCTCAACAGTTCGCATAGGGGTAATGTCATACCCTACTTTTTCTTGATGGTTTCTATGGATAAATTCAAACTCAGGAGCAGCTGCAACTTTTTGACAAAGATCCAAATACGCCCAAAATAGTCCAGATTTTTGAACTTTATAAGCATGCGCTTTTCCTGTTAAAAAATTACAGACCCGACTATCCCATATCGCATAAACATTAGGATTAATAAAGTGTAGCATTTTAGATACTCCTACTATGGAGTTATTCATCAGCTTTTTAAGTATCAATAAATCTTCATCTGATATTCTTTCTGAGTGCTTTGCCTTATTTATAACAGACACTGCCAAGTCAAAATCATCACTTTTATATTCTAATATTGTTGGCATCCAGCCGTAAGTAAAATTCGCAGCAATAACCAAATCATGTTCTGTTAACTGTGCTTTGCTTTCAAAATACTTTACGAAGTGATAGTAAGATTTATTATAATTATTTTGAGTACTATCATTTTCTAAAAAAACAGCCCTATCTAGGATTTCACCTGCTTGAATACTCTCTATAAGCTGAATATTTTTCATGCGCTCATCCAATAGTAATGATACAAAATAGACGCTAACCTACACTCGTCTACACTAAAATCATGCTAACTCAATACTGCGACACCTTACGTCGCAGTATTGAGTTAATCCCATAAACCCGGCCATGGTTCGCTTATGAAAGCCCCACGTATCACTTTAGATCAATGGAAAATCTTACAAGCCGTGATTGATCATGGTGGCTATGCGCAGGCGGCACAAGCGCTGCACTGCTCGCAATCATCGATCAGTTACAACATTGCCCGCATGCAAGAACAACTGGCCATGCCATTGTTACGCATTGAGGGACGTAAAGCGGTATTAACGGAAACGGGCGAAATCCTACTCAGACGCTCGCGGCAATTAACTGCCGATGCAGCGCAGCTGGAAGCCTTAGCCCAACAAATCGAAGAAGGCTGGGAAGCCGAAGTGCGTTTAGTGGTGGATGTGGCCTACCCCAGTCAAAAAATTGTGCAAGCCCTGCAGGCTTTTAAACCTCTGAGTCGCGGCTGCCGGGTGTTATTACGGGAAGAAGTGTTATCAGGCACAGAAGAAGTGCTGCATGACGGTGCCGCTGATATTGCCATCAGCGTGTTGAATATTACCGGTTATCTACCCATTGAGCTGGGCTCGATTACTTTTATCGCCGTTGCCCATCACCAGCATCCGTTGCATCAGCTGAGGCAAGAACTCAGCGGCAATGATCTCTCTGCGCATATGCAGGTGGTGGTGCGTGATTCGGGCAAACGTCAGCCACGGGATGTGGGTTGGCTAGGTGCGGAACAGCGTTGGACAGTGGCCAGTTTAGCCACATCGGCTGAGTTTATTCGTGCGGGTTTAGGTTTTGCTTGGTTGCCGGAACACATTGTTGCAGCTGATTTAGCCAGCGGGTTACTGAAAAAACTGCCCTTGCAAACCAGCGGTGTTCGCCATCAACCCTTTTATCTGTATAGCCATAAAGATAAGCCGCTCGGTAAAGCGGCGAAAATCTTAGTTGATTGCATTCGCGCCAGCGCGCTACCTATGCCAGATAGCGCCACTGACTAAGGCGATCTTACTTGCGTACGCCTTCCACGGATAAAATCAGCTCAACACTTTCTGAAGCGGGACCTAAGTTGGCTTTGATACCAAAATCAGCCAACTGCAGCGTGGTGGTACCTTCAAAACCGGCACGGTAGCCGCCCCAAGGGTCATCGCCTTCACCAATAAAGTTAGCAGCAATCACTATTTCTTTAGTCACACCATTGAGGGTTAAGTCACCGACAATATCAGCAGCGCCTTCACCGGTGCTAACCACTTTAGTGGAGGCAAAGGTCGCTTTAGGGTGCTTGCTGGTATTTAAAAAGTCAGCGCTGCGTAAGTGCTTATCACGCTCAGCATGGTTACTGTCGAGACTAGCAGTACGCAAGTTAACATTGACTGTGCTGGCTTCTGGCTGCTCTGCGTCATAGCTAAAAGTGCCATCAAAATCTTTAAAGGTGCCGTATAACCAGCTGTAGCCTAAGTGGCTGATTTTAAAGTTTACAAAAGCGTGCTGACCTTCTTGGTCAATCACGTAATCGGCTGCCGATACTGCACCAGTGGTTAATACCGAACCCAATAGCAATGCTGCAAATATTTTCTTAAACATGTTATTACCTCTAAATGAATTAAAAAATGTAAGTCGTACGAAATTATTTTGGCCCACAACCCAGCATGCGCTTGAGTGTGGCGTCGCGATCAATAAAGTGATGCTTCAATGCAGCTAAACCATGTAAGCCAGCAAAAATCACCAAAGCCCAAGCCACATAAAAATGCACCGCTCCAGCCAAGTCGGCCTGCTTGGGTAAGCCAGTAATCAGCGCTGGGATCTCAAACAGATCAAAGACACTGATACCGCGCCCGTCGGCGGTGGAAATCAGATAACCTGAAATCATCACCACAAAAAGCCCCAAATACAGCGCGCCATGGCCTAAGCGGCTGAGCAACTGCACCGCAGTTGAATGACTACTGAGTGCCGCTGGTTGCGGCGTGAAAAAACGCCATAGCAGCCGCAACAGCATTACCGCAAAGAGCACAATGCCAACGCTTTTATGCAGCGCTGGAGCTGTACGGTACCATTCGCTGTAATAGCTCAAGTCCGTCATCCACAGGCCCAAACCAAATAAAGCAAAGACTGCCACTGCTACCAACCAGTGTATAAGCACACTGACCCAACCATAGCGATTTGAAGAATTAAGCAACTGCATATGAACTCTCTTATGTTGTTGATGCTGACTATTGTAGCCACATTACTATTGATAAAAAGCGCTAATTAATGCTAATAACAATCGATATTTTAGATAGATCAGTCTATTCAACATATATCTTGCTGATTTAGCGCCACCTATTGCCCTGTCATGGGTAAAACGGACAAGGGCTCTGGGCATGGATATGCTCGCCACTACGCGGGTGCTGGAAATATACATCCTTGGCATGCAACAGTAAGCGCTCTGCCATCTGTTCACTGTGCGCACTGCTATAAAGCTCGCAACCCAGGATAGGGTGACCAGCTAACAAACTGTGGATACGCAACTGATGAGTACGCCCTGTGAGCGGGGTAAACTCCACCACGGTGCGCTGCGGTTGATCCAAACGCTGCAAAACCCGGTATTGGCTGGTCGCCGCTTTACCGCTGCTGTGACAGATTTTCACGCGCGGAAAAATACTTTTATCTTTAGCAATGGGCGCACTGACTTGCCCGTGGTCATGTTGCAACCACCCCTCCAGCACCGCCACATAACGCCTTTGGATCACTCGTTGCTGAAACTGAATATTCAGATGACGGGTCGCCGCCGCATGCAACCCCACCAACATAATCCCTGAAGTGCCAATATCTAAACGGTGCGGCAGTTTCGCCTCTGGGAAGGCCGGAGTTGCGCCCTCTTGCCCATGTAATAAGCGGTAATACACCGAGTCCCAGTTCAACGGATTAGCCCCAGACACACTGAGCAAGCCACTGGGTTTATTGATCAATAAAATATCATCATCTTGATACAGAATCTCCACCAAGGCCTCACACTCTGGCGCGACAAAGTCGGTTAAAGCGCCGTGCGGCAGTAGAGCAGTAGTAGGCATGCAAAACTCTCTGTTACTGATAAATAGAGCGACCTAGCTTAACACGCGCGATTGGAGCGGCCGCATGAAAACAGGCAGGGTGCTACAAAATTATGCACGGCGTGGAACAGCCACAACGATCTAACTTGATTTTTAAGCTAGAAAAAGCTCGCAGAGATATTGATACACAAACCAAGTATTGCCATGTTGAAGATAAAAGAAACAATGGACTGCAAGAGTACGGCGCGCCGCATTGGCGTAGAAGCAATTTCCACATCCGCGGTTTGTGAGGCCACGGCAATAGTAAATGAGAAATACATGAAATCAGAATAATCTGGCTTTAGCGTTTTTTCGGGAAAATACAACCAAGGTTCACTATAATTGGGGTTGCTGTAATAGAGGTGTGCATAATGCATGGTGTAACCCATGGGCAATAACAACCAAGAAGAAATCAGCGTGGATGCGGTCAGCGAGTACTGAAATATTTTATCTTTGGTGGAGAGTGCATCATGCCCACCAAGAACAAAAAAGAGCACCAGCAAGCTCACAAAACAACCAATCAACAGAAAAAACAGCACCATTTTGGCGCTCTCATCGGCATTGATAGTTTCCTGGCAAATATCTTTTTTTCTAGATCCGACAATTTTGCTAAAAAGAAACAGTAGGTAAACCCAAGAAAAAGCATTCCAACTGATAATAAAGCTCAGCAGCGCCTTCTCACTGGGCAGCAAGATCAAGAATGTAGCAGTGGCAATAAGCAAAGAGACGATAAAATGGGGCTTAGTCCGAAAGATAGCACTAAGAATATGAGTGTCATTGCGGGGCATCTATAACACCTTATAAATATAGATTATGACCCATCATAACAAGCAAAATAGGCGACCTAAAGCCTAGAACCAAGCTCTATGTCACGACCAATAAAGCTTAAAGGAGCATCAGGCACATGCGGTCCTTGCATATACCAGTCCACCGCTAAGCCATAGCTGCTAGCGAGTTGCCGATCAATAAATACTGGCACGCGTGTCTCATAAGCTCCCGGCCCATCACCCTCCGAGGGTATCAAGCGTGCGGTTGCTGCGATGATAAATGCCCACTCACTGGCATTAAAATATTCAGGTAGGTATTGCTCCAGCGGTACAGTATCGGCTTGAGTCGCAAAAGACCAAGACGGTAAAACACTGACAGCCGTAGCGATAGAGGTGGCAGCAAGGAACTCTCTTCGTGACGGTTTCCATTCTAGAATAGGTTTATCGTCCATTGTTGTGTCCTCATACAGGTGTATTTTTGAAGGACTGCCAATACTGTCCGTGCCGTCCTTCTATTATATTTACGGCCCTAGAGTGACCGCTAGGTCTTAGAGAGACTCAATGGTTACTGTATAGATTTTTTCTCGCTGAGTGAAATATATAAATCCAAGGCGCACCCTAGAGCACTGCGGACTGCTACGTTGTGGCACGTCTCGCAGAGACGCGGCTGCAGCCTTTTCTACCTGCCATAAAGCAAAAAACTGAGCGCATGCACAGGCATGGCTCAGTTCGAGATCAATCGTTTGCGGCTAAACGCGTGTGTTTAGATCTGCGCTTGCAGGTAGTTTTCTAAACCGAGCATTTCAATCAAGCGCAATTGCTTTTCAAGCCAGTAGGTATGGTCTTCTTCGGTGTCACGCAGTTGCGAGAGCAGCATGTCGCGCGAGACGTAATCCTTATGCTTTTCACACAGCGCCATAGCATCGGTGAGGTTTTTTTGTACGCTGTATTCCACAGCTAAATCTTTACGCAGCATCTCGGGTACAGTTTTACCGTATTCAAAGGCATGCGGGCGCATGTCTGGTGTGCCTTCCAGAAACAGAATGCGGCGCAAAATGTCATCGGCGTGCTGAGTTTCTTCTTCCATCTCATGATTGATGCGGGTGTACAGATGCGTCAAACCAAAGTCCTCGTAGTAACGCGAATGCACAAAATACTGATCACGCGCGGCTAACTCACCACGCAACAGCTCGACTAAACAGGCAACAACTTCCGAATGACCTTGCATAGCAACCTCCACTCATAATCAATGCAGTCATCATAAAACAGCGCAATATTAAATGCAGGGTTTTATCTATAGGCCTAGCTCTGGACAGCTACTGATATGTACACCGCATCGACATATGCCATTTATATGTCGATGAAACGGCATAATTTCGACATGAGGTTCTTATGTGTCGATAAAACGCAATAATTTCGACACATAAAGCTGGCATGTCGACGCCATCGACATAAAAACACGCAACACAGACACAAATAGCACGAGGTAAAATCTGCCAGGCAATAAAAAACCCGCCTGCTCTTTTACCAAGCAGGCGGGTTTTGTGTCGCGTGATTAACTTACTTAATGTTTTTATACAGCTCGCCGCTGGCGTAACGCTGATACATTTTCTCTAAGGAAATCGGCTTGATTTTTGAGGCGTTGCCGGCAGTGCCGAAAGCTTCGTAACGAGCGATACAGATATCACGCATCGCCACCACGGTTTCTGCGAAGAACTTACGTGGATCAAACTCGCTTGGGTTCAGCGCCATGTGGCGACGCATGGCACCGGTTGAGGCTAAACGCAGGTCAGTATCAATGTTGACCTTACGCACGCCGTACTTAATACCTTCAACGATTTCTTCAACAGGTACGCCGTAGGTTTCTTTAATGTCGCCGCCGTACTGGTTGATGATTTCCAACCACTCTTGTGGCACAGAGCTGGAGCCGTGCATCACCAAGTGCGTATCAGGAATACGTTTGTGAATTTCTTTAATGCGCTCAATCGCTAAGGTGTCGCCGGTGGGTGGCTTAGTGAATTTGTAGGCACCGTGGCTGGTACCAATAGCGATGGCTAAGGCATCCACTTTGGTTTGCTTAACAAAATCAGCGGCTTCTTCTGGATCAGTGAGCATTTGCTCCATATCCAATACGCCTTCTGCGCCGATGCCGTCTTCTTCGCCGGCCATTCCGGTTTCTAAACTGCCTAAGCAGCCCAGTTCACCTTCAACCGAGACACCACAAGCGTGTGCTAAGGCAACAGTGCGACGGGTGACGTCAACGTTGTAGTCGTAGTCCATTGGCGTTTTGCCGTCTTCACCGAGCGAGCCGTCCATCATTACTGATGAAAAGCCCAACTGAATGGAGCGCTGGCACACATCTGGGCTGGTACCGTGGTCTTGGTGCATACACACAGGAATGTGTGGAAACTCTTCGATCGCCGCTAAAATCAGGTGACGCAAGAAAGGTGCACCGGCATATTTACGTGCGCCAGCCGAGGCTTGCACGATCACTGGTGAGTCAGTTTTATCCGCTGCTTCCATGATGGCGCGCATTTGTTCTAGGTTATTGACGTTAAAGGCTGGAACGCCGTAGCCAAACTCGGCAGCGTGATCCAGCATTTGACGCATGCTAATAAGAGCCATAATTATTTCCCCGCAAGGTCATTAAAATCGATCCGACCCACCCTAAGTGAGTCGGTAATTAATCGTCAACGCAGACAATAAGCCGCTTTAGGCTTTTGCGCGTTCTTCTAAAATAGCCACAGCTGGTAAGACTTTGCCTTCCACAAACTCAAGGAAGGCACCACCACCGGTGGAGATGTACGAAATTTTCTCGGCCACATCATACTTATCAATGGCTGCCAGCGTATCACCACCGCCTGCAATTGAGAATGCGTCGCTCTCAGCAATCGCTTGCGCCAGCACTTTGGTGCCGTTAGCAAACTGATCAAACTCAAACACACCCACTGGGCCATTCCACAGGATGGTTTTTGAGTTTTTCAGCAACTCGGCAAATTGCTGAGCGGTTTCTGGGCCGATATCCAAGATCATATCGTCTTCAGCCACATCAGCAACGGCTTTAACTGTGGCTTCGGCATCGGCAGCAAAGGCTTTGGCGACCACTACATCGACGGGCAAAGGCACGCTGACTTTCGCCGCAATGGCTTTAGCGGTATCGATTAAATCTGCTTCATACAGAGACTTACCCACTGGGAAACCAGCCGCTGCCAAGAAAGTATTGGCAATACCGCCGCCAACAATCAACTGATCGCACAGTTCCGATAAACTGGTCAGCACATCCAGCTTGGTCGATACTTTTGAGCCCGCCACAATTGCCGCCATAGGTTTGGCTGGTGCGCCCAGTGCTTTACCCAATGCGGCAAGCTCTGCCGATAACAACGGGCCTGCGCAAGCCACTTTAGCAAACTTGGCCACACCATGGGTGGAACCCTGCGCGCGGTGCGCAGTACCAAAAGCGTCCATGACAAACACATCGCAGAGAGCGGCGTATTGCTTGGCGAGCTCATCGGTATTTTTCTTTTCGCCGCTGTTAAAACGCACGTTTTCCAGCAGTACGATCTCGCCGGGCGCCACTTCGACGCCATTCAAGTAATCGCGTACCAGCGGTACGTCGCGGCCCAGTACTTTGCTTAAGTAAGCAGCCACCGGGGCCAAGCTGTTCTCTTCACTAAACTGCCCTTCATCAGGACGACCAAGGTGCGAGCAGACCATAACTGCCGCGCCTTTTTCCAAGGCTAAACGGATGGTCGGCAAGGCTGCCACAATCCGTGCATCACTGTGCACAACACCGTCTTTTACTGGCACGTTAAGATCTTCACGAATCAATACGCGCTGGTTGGTGAGATCAAGGTCAGTCATATTTAACACTGTCATGGAATTTTAGTCCTTTACTGAGCGGTTAGTGGTAGAGGCAACATTTAAAAAGTGTTCAGCCACATCCAGCATGCGATTGGCAAAGCCCCATTCGTTATCGAACCAAGCGACAAAATTGAGCATGCGTGGGCCACTCATGCTGGTTTGGCTGGCATCGAAAATAGCTGAATGCGGGTCATGGTTAAAGTCGCAACTGGCGTGCGGTAATTCAGTGTAATCAAGCAAGCCGTGCAGCGCACCTTGCGCAGCAGCTTGCTGAAACAGTTGATTGATTTCTGCCGTATCGGTATCGCGCTGAGTTTGCACGGTAATATCCAAGCAAGACACGTTGACCGTAGGTACACGCATCGCTTTGGATTGGATTTTACCGTTCAACTGCGGCAGTAAACGCTCGATACCACGTGCCAAGCCGGTAGAAACAGGAATCACTGACTGAAACGCAGAACGCGTGCGGCGTAAATCTTTATGGTGATAGGCATCAATCACCGGCTGATCATTCATCGCCGAATGAATAGTGGTGATAAAGGCATGCTCAATCCCCACGCGGTGCTCCAGCAATTGCAGCAAAGGCACTCCGCAATTGGTGGTGCAAGAGGCATTGGAAACGATCAACTCGTTGCCAGTTAAAGAGGCGTGATTCACTCCATAGACAATGGTGGCATCCACATCCGCGGCGCTTTCCATGGGCTGTGAAAGAAGCACACGCGGCACGCCAGCATCAAGAAAACGCTGCGCATCGGCGCGACTGGTGTATTGTCCAGAGCACTCCAGCAGCAAATCAATTTCTAATGCAGCCCAGTCCACCTCTTCCGGCGTACTGGCACACAGCACTTTGACGCAAACGCCATCAATGTGCAGACAATCGCCATCCACACGCACTTCACCGGGGAAGCGCCCATGGGTGGAATCAAAACGGGTTAGGTATTCAATACTGGCTTGATCAGCAATGTCATTGAGCGCGATGATTTCAAAGTTGGTTTTATCTTTGCGCTCGCTTAAAGCACGCAACACGCAACGACCGATACGGCCGTAACCATTTAGGGCAACTCGAAATGGGCGTGCAGACATAACAATCCTTTCTTGAAAGCTTTACAGAAACAAGCCGCGCACAACGATAGTCATGCGCGGCGATACTAGTGCTGCTTACTCGTCGTCGAGCAACTCTGCAGCAACGTTAAGTACATCATTAACCGTGAAGCCAAACATCTCAAACAACTGATTAGCCGGTGCTGACTCGCCGTAAGTGGTCATGCCAATTACACGGCCATCAAGACCGACGTACTTGTACCAGAAGTCAGCGTGTGCGGCTTCAATAGCAATGCGCGCACCCACTTCGATGGGCAGGACTGCTTGCTTGTACTCGGCATCTTGCGCATCAAACACGCTGGTGCACGGCATAGAAACTACACGTACTTTATGGCCTTGCTCTGTCAGTGCGTTATAGGCACTCACTGCCAAGCCCACTTCTGAACCGGTCGCAATCAAGATCAACTCAGGCTCGCCGGCGCAATCTTTGAGGATATAACCACCGCGCTCGATATCAGCAATTTGCGCAGCAGTGCGCTCTTGGTGATCGAGGTTTTGGCGACTGAAAATCAGGGCGCTGGGACCGTGTTTACGCTCTAACGCATACTTCCACGACACCGCAGATTCCACCGCATCACAAGGACGCCAGGTATCAAGATTGGGCGTGGTACGCAAACTGGTCAGCTGCTCAATCGGCTGGTGGGTTGGACCGTCTTCACCCAAACCAATGGAGTCGTGGGTAAACACATAGAGCACACGTTGCTTCATCAACGCTGACATGCGCACTGCGTTACGGGCGTACTCCATAAACATCAGGAAGGTTGCGCCGTAGGGAATCAAACCGCCATGCAATGCCACACCATTCATAATGGCGCTCATACCAAACTCGCGCACACCGTAGAACACGTAGTTACCAGAGGCATCCACTTCTGAAACGCCTTTGCAGCCTTCCCATAAAGTCAGGTTAGAGCCGGCAAGGTCAGCAGAACCACCCAGCAACTCAGGCAGCAATGGGCCATAAGCATTGAGGCTGTTTTGGCTGGCTTTACGGCTGGCAATGCTTTCACCTTTAGCGGCAACTTCAGCAATGTACTGCGCAGCTTTCTCAGCAAAGTCCGCCGGTAAATCACCGGCCATGCGGCGCTTAAACTCAGCGGCCAGCTCTGGGTACTCAGCTGCATAAGCAGCAAAGCGTGCGTCCCACTCAGCTTCGGCTTTCGCACCAGCTGCGTCTGCGTTCCACTCTGCGTAGATATCCGCTGGAATTTCAAATGGGCCGTGTGGCCAGTTCAGTTCGGCGCGGGTTAAGGCAATTTCTTCATCACCCAGTGGCGCACCGTGGCTGGTTTCTTTGCCGCCACGGTTGGGCGAACCAAAACCAATCACGGTTTTGCAGCAAATTAATGTTGGCTTATCACTTTCGCGCGCCGCTTCAATGGCGACTTCAATTTCATCTGGGTTGTGGCCGTCAACATTACGGATCACGTGCCAACCGTAGGCTTCAAAACGGCGTGGGGTGTCATCACTGAACCAGCCTTGCACCTGACCATCAATGGAAATGCCATTGTCATCATAAAAAGCGGTGAGTTTACTCAAGCCCAAAGTACCGGCTAATGAGCAGACCTCATGGGAAATACCTTCCATCAAGCAGCCATCACCTAAGAACACATAGGTTTGGTGATCAACAATTTCATGTTGAGGACGGTTGAACTGCGCCGCCATGACTTTTTCCGCTAAGGCAAAACCCACCGCATTGGCTAAACCCTGACCGAGTGGGCCAGTGGTGGTTTCTACGCCAGCGGTGTAACCGTACTCAGGGTGACCTGGGGTACGGCTGTGCAATTGACGGAAACTTTTCAGGTCATCCAGATTGACGTCATAACCGGTTAAATGCAGCAGTGAATACAGCAGCATAGAGCCGTGACCATTGGATAACACAAAGCGGTCACGATCGATCCACTGGGGATTTTTCGGATTGTGCTTCAGATGATCACGCCACAAGACTTCGGCGATATCCGCCATACCCATCGGGGCACCCGGGTGGCCACTGTTGGCTTTTTGCACAGCATCCATGCTGAGGGCGCGAATGGCATTGGCTCGCTCACGACGGCTGGGCATTACTGAATCTCCTGACGCTAAAATTAAAATAAAGGCGGCTATTTTCGCCCACCTGAGCACAGGGGGCAACGTTTGTAATTAAGCAAAGTCGAGATTATAGCGGATAACCACCAAGAAGGCGGCATTAAAGACAGTCGCAAATAGTGCTAGAGATAGACAGTGCAGGGTGTAAAGCAGGGTTTAATGTGCAGCCAGATAGGACTGCAGCACTAAGCATTCGCGCAACAACAGCTCCACGCGAAGCGCAAAGCTGTTGTGCCTAAGCAGCTTACAGACCAGCAGCAGCGCGTAACGCTTCCGCGCGGTCGGTATTTTCCCAACTAAAGGCGGTGAAAGTGTCATCACCGACCGTCATTTCGTAGGGCGTGCGACCAAAGTGACCATAGGACGCAGTGGCTTGATACATCGGGTGCAGCAAGTCGAGCATGGTCGTGATCGCATAAGGGCGCAAATCAAAGGTATCGCGCACCAGCTTGATGATCTGCTCATCGCTGATTTTACCGGTACCGAAGGTGTTCAAAGAAATCGACGTCGGTTGTGCCACGCCAATGGCATACGACACCTGAATCTCGCAACGCTCTGCTAAACCTGCAGCAACAATATTTTTCGCTACATAGCGGCCAGCATAGGCGGCACTGCGGTCAACTTTGGATGGGTCTTTACCGGAGAATGCACCACCACCGTGACGAGCCATACCACCGTAGGTATCGACGATGATTTTACGGCCAGTTAAACCGCAGTCACCCACCGGGCCACCAATCACAAACTTACCGGTTGGGTTGATATGGTACTGAGTGTCTTTGTGCAGTAATTCAGCAGGCAGTGTGTGCTTAACGATCAGCTCCATAGTGGCTTCGTGCAGATCTTTTTGCGAAACATCGGGGTTGTGCTGAGTGGACAAAACCACCGCATCAATGCCCACTACTTTGCCATTTTCATAGCGGCAAGTAACTTGGCTTTTCGCATCGGGGCGCAACCAAGGCAACAAGCCACTTTTACGCACTTCAGCTTGGCGCTCCATTAGACGGTGAGCGAAAGTAATGGGTGCAGGCATTAGCACGTCAGTTTCATTGCTGGCATAACCAAACATCAAACCTTGGTCACCAGCGCCCTGCTCTGCCGGGTCGCCTCGATCCACGCCTTGGGCGATTTCTGAGGACTGTTTACCAATAATATTAAGGATGCCGCAGGTGTTGCCGTCATAACCGACATCGGAACTGTTGTAGCCGATATCCACGATCACATCGCGCACCAGCTGCTCTAAATCAATCCAGGCAGTGGTAGAAATTTCGCCAGCCACAATCGCCACACCGGTTTTCACCAATGTTTCGCAGGCCACACGGGCTTGTTTGTCTTCAGTGATGATGGCATCTAACACTGCATCAGAAATTTGATCCGCAATCTTATCGGGGTGGCCTTCAGATACGGATTCAGAGGTAAAAATCGAGTATTCGCTCATGTCGGTTCCTTTAACTACCGGTGCGTGAGGGTGCTTCGTGAATCCGGCTTGGCAAAATGCCGCAGCTGAATTTGAAAGCCGTTTTTTAAACCCAAGTAAAGACTTTCACTGGGTATCAGTCCTGCGGCATCGGCCCACTGGGCCAGTTCATCCTGATCAAAACCTAACCATAGATCGCCGCAGGCCTGCTTGGCCCAATCTTGGTCGTGACGGCACAATTCAGTGATCAATAAACTA
Organism: Denitrificimonas caeni; assembly: GCF_027498055.1. GTDB lineage: Bacteria > Pseudomonadota > Gammaproteobacteria > Pseudomonadales > Pseudomonadaceae > Denitrificimonas. The sequence continues at coordinate 578,821 of NZ_CP114976.1, read as the reverse complement.
CCACTTGGTTTTACTAGTCGCGCCAGCAAACACAAAGCATCCGCTGGTGCAGCAAAATGGTGCAAGACCATATTCACCACTACACAATCTGCAGCAGCAACATCATCATGCAGCGCATCGGCCAACTGTAGTTGCACATTGTGCAGGCCATGCTTAGTGCAGGTTTGTCGTGCCAGCTCGAGCATTTGTGGACTGTTGTCGAGCGCACGTACCTGGGCAAAGCGGCTGGATAATTCGGCGAGAAAGCCACCATCGCCGGGGCCGACTTCAATCGCTGTAGCCTCGGCCGGAAAAGTGAGCGAGTCCAACAAAGCTAATAAGCTGTCACGGAACTGTGGCAAACCGGCGATTAAATCTTGGCGGCTTTGAAAATCACCGGCCATGCGCTCAAAAAATTCTTGACTGGCCTGCGCGCGCTGCCCATGCACTTGTTTCAGGCGCAGCAGCACATCGGCCGGCAGTGGTAAGTCATCCAGACTGCTCAGTAAAGCGTTATGCAATAACTCATCGGGGCTTTGCTGTTGCGGCAAGCTGCGACGGTAAAAAATCGCATTGCCTTCACGTCGCGAGGTGACTAAACCCGCTTGGGTCAGCACTTTTAAGTGATGGCTGATACCCGACTGGCCAGTGGCAAAAATCTGCGCCAGCTCTAATACACCAAAGGAGTCATTACTCAACGCACGCAAAATATTCAGGCGCAAGGGCTCACCAGCGGCTTTACAAAAAGCAGCTAAGGCGTCCGTTGGACTGTACGTGGGTAATTGCGTGGCTGTGCTCATAAGGCAGGCAGTTTAGACCCAGAATAGACACACGGCAACACCTATATCAATAAAAGTTGATATAGGTGTACAATCACCACACCCAGCCCGCAGTGAAGTGACTGTATGCATTATCCGCTTCAGCAAAAATCAGGGACCAAAATGAACTGTTCATCATTCTGTCACTCTAGTTTGCTACAACAGTATCACCGATAACATGGAGTTAGATGATGTCCACATTAAGTGAACTAGCCGAACAAATCAGTCGCCTGTACCCGCTGGAAGATACACGCTGCGGTGTCCGTTATAGAGTCGTCAACCAACTGGCGGGCACTACAGAACTGGAAGCTGTGAATGGTCAGCCGCGTTATGTACCCACCCACATTCTGCAAGATAAATTTATCTGGAAGAAGTCCGCGTAAGCATTGTATTGCTTGCCGTTTTGGCCGTCTTGTGCCAGCCTAAAAGCTGGTTTTATGGGTATCGCTAACCCCTGACTGGCGCAAGGACTCTCTATCTATGGGCTCGCTCTCTTTAAGTCACTCTCTACGCCGTTTGTGGGCATTAGAGCGTTTTGGCTCGAGCTTGCGTTTTTTTATTGCCCTCACCGTCTGCATGGGTTGGTCTTGGTACAGTGGGCAGATGGAGCTGCTAACGCCTCTATTTCTGGGGGTTATTGCCAGCGCTTTGTCAGAATCCGATGACAGCTGGCAAGGCCGCTTCTTTTCCACTGCAGTGACACTCATTTGCTTTTTCTTCACTGCAGCTGCGGTTGAGTTATTACACCCCTACCCTTGGTTTTTTGTCATTGCACTCAGCAGCACCACATTTTGTTTAATTATGCTGGGTTCGCTGGGCGAACGTTACGCCACAGTAGCCTTTGCCACCTTAATACTCGCCATTTACACCATGATCGGCTTAGAACAAAGCGGTGATGTACTGGTATCGCTGTGGAAACAACCAACGCTGCTCGTGATAGGCGCCAGTATCTACGGCGTTTTGTCCATTATCTGGTATGGCATTTTTTCCCAGCAACCCTTGCAGCACAGCTTAGCGCGGCTGTTTCGCGAGCAGTGTGATTACTTAAAAGCTAAATCAGCACTCTTTGAGCCTTTGCGTAATATGGATGTAGAGGGTCACCGCTTAGCAATCGCCAAACAAAACAGCCGTGTGGTTGCAGCATTAAATGACACTAAAAGCATTATTTTGCACCGGGTAGGACGACGCAGTAACAGCAAAGTAAACCGCTACCTAAAGCTCTATTTTCTAGCGCAAGATATTCACGAACGTGCCAGTTCCTCCCATTACCCTTACTCACAACTGGCAGAAGCTTTTTTTCACAGTGATGTATTGTTTCGCTGCTTACGCTTATTGCGCCAGCAAGGCGACGGTTGTAAAGCCCTAGCCAAAGCCATTGAGCTGCGCCAACCCTTTGATTACGGCGGTGGCCACAGCGCCGCTTTAGAAGATTTACAAGGTGCTATTGCTTACCTCAAACAACAAAACAACCCTGAGTGGCGTGATTTACTGCGGTCTTTACGCGCGTTAGCTAACAATCTCAGCACCCTCGATCACTTGCTGCGCGATGCTGCCAACCCTGATGCTATCGCCTTAACGGCCAACGATGCCATTTTGGATCGCGACCCGAAAACCTTTAAAGAAGCTTTTGAGCGCATTCGCCAAAACCTCAGCATTCACTCACTGTTATTTCGCCATGCTTTGCGTCTGAGTATTGCTGTCGCAGCTGGCTATGGCGTGATGCAAATGCTGCACGCCGATCAAGGTTATTGGATTTTATTAACCACTGTATTTGTCTGCCGCCCTAATTACGGCGCCACTCGCACCCGCCTCGCTGAGCGTGTTATTGGCACTATTTTAGGTTTAGCCGCCAGCTGGGTGTTACTGGAGCTGTTCCCTGCATTATGGTTCCAAGCGCTGATAGCCGTTGCCGCTGGAGTCGCCTACTTCACTACCCGCACCACGCATTACAAACTGTCCACTGCCTTCATCACGATGATGGTGTTGTTCTGTTTCAACCAAATTGGTGATGGTTATAACCTGTTCTTACCCCGCTTAACCGATACTTTAATTGGTAGTGCCATCGCCGGCTTAGCGGTGTTTTTTATCTTGCCTGACTGGCAAGGCCGCCGCTTAAATGTGGTATTGGGGCAAACCCTGCGCAGCAATGGCCGTTACCTTAAGCAAATTATGCTGGAGTACACCCAAGGCAAAACTGATGATATGGCCTACCGCGTCGCCCGTCGCGATGCGCACAATGCCGATGCTGCGCTATCGAGCACCCTAACCAATATGCTCAAAGAGCCGGGGCATTTCCGCCGCCAAACCGATATTGGTTTTCGCTTTTTACTGCTCTCACATACCTTACTGAGCTATATCTCGGCGCTAGGTGCGCACCGCGAGACTCTCGCCCACGCGCCAACCTACCCCTTACTCAATCAGGAGGCACAGCTGATTGCTGACAGCCTCGAAACGCTGGCCCAACAGCTGATTAAGCGCGAATCCATTGCCGTGCACTGCGATGCCGAGCAACAGCAAAGCTATCGCTTACGTGATTTACCTGAAGAAGAAGATGACACCCTGAGATTTTTACAAACCCAACTGCTGTTAATCAGCCAGCAACTGGGCTCAATTCGCACCTTAGCTGCCCATGTGCTCAACAGCAGTACTAAACAGGTTGAAGATCGCCAGTGAGTCGAAAAAAATCTCGCCCTTCTACCTGCCCACGGCGTAAAGGATTTTTCGTGCAGTAGGCGGCATATTCAGCATCAACAAAGCGATACGGCAAATCTTCATCACGGCCTTGGCTGATGCCTAAGCGTGTGGTTTGCAGAATCTCTAGCGGGCGCAAGCCACAGTCTTCCACGTAAAAATGCTCAGCAGAAAAACGCTGATTATCCCAATTTGGTACTTTCAACCCTAAACTTTTACACAGTAAAGTCTGGCCACTGCAAAGTTTATGCACAGGACGCGGCAGGCCTTGGCGATCGGGGTTATTGGCCTGCAAAATACTCAGCGTGGACTGGGGCGATAGCTGATCAAAGTACGGGTAAGCTGATTTAATTAACACCGCATTACCCGGACCTTGCGCACTGAAATTCACTGAATCACCGCCGCGCGCATAATACATATAGATGGTGCCACCATCAGCAAAGAGTGCTTGGCGTTTCTCGGTATAACCCAACGAAGCATGACTGCCTTTATCAGTGAGTAGATAGGCTTCGGTTTCAATGATCCGAGCACTGAGCCAAATACCTTGATGGCGATAACGTATCACCTTGCCCAATAAATCCGGCGCCAGCTCAAGAGCGGGGCGATTAAAAAAAGTATCTGGGAGCATCAGTGCCCTCCTACTAAAACACAAATACAGCCGGCAAAGGCCGATTATTCACCAGCGACCTCTGCAGGCTGCATCTTTGTTGCTGCCTATACGGTTACTGCTCTTCAGGCCCCACTTGGATCACCAACTTACCGAAGTTTCTGCCCTGCAATAACCCCATAAAAGCTTCTGGTGCATTGGCTAAACCAACCACGCGATCTTCACGGTAGGTTATTTGCTCATTTGCCAGCCACTTTTGCATATCCGCATTAAACTCTGGGTAGCGCGGCGCGTAATCATCAAAAATGATAAAACCTTGCACGGTTAAGCGCTTCACCAAAATAGTGCTCATCAATAAAGCTAAGCGGTCCGGTCCTGGCTGTAAGGCGGTGGCGTTGTAATTGGCAATCAAACCACACACCGGAATACGGGCTTTAGTGTTGAGTAACGGCAATACCGCATCAAAGACTTTACCGCCGACGTTTTCGTAATAAATATCAATACCTTGCGGACACGCCTGAGCCAATTGCTCAGCAAAATCGTGTGCATGATGATCAATACAGGCATCAAAACCTTGTACTTCTACAGCGTAGCGGCATTTTTCTGCACCACCGGCCACGCCCACTACGCGACAACCTTTGATCTTCGCAATTTGCCCGACAGTGGCACCCACCGGCCCAGTTGCCGCGGCCACAACTAGCGTTTCACCCTCTTTAGGTTTACCAATATCGAGCAACCCCATATACGCGGTAAAGCCTGGCATGCCGAGAATCCCCAGCGCATAGGATGGAGCTTTCGGTGCGGTGCCCAGTGGCATTAAATCAGAGCCGTCACTGATGGCGTAATCTTGCCAGCCACTATTGGCCAACACCCAATCACCTTCAGCAAATTTTTCATGTTTAGAGGCCACCACTCGACTAACAGTAGCGCCCACCATCACAGCACCCAATGCCACAGGTTCGGCATACGATGGGCCATCGCTCATACGACCACGCATATAAGGGTCCAGCGATAAGTACACAGCGCGCAATAACACCTCGCCCTGTGCTGGGGTTGGCAGTGCTTGCTCTTCAAGCCTGAAGTTCTCTGGCGTGGGTGCACCATGGGGGCGCGAAGCCAAGACGATACGACGGTTAACTTGGGTCGATTGAGTCATACATTACTCCTAAGCATTCAATTACAGGCTGGCTTCCAGCACACGGCGACTTATCGCCAGATCAATGTCTTTATGCTCGCCTAACTGCAGCATGCCGTGTTGCTCCAACTGTTGCAGCGCGGCTTCCACAGCATCTTGTGCAAGACCATAGTCATTAAGACGGGTTTTTACCCCAAGGGTTTCAAAAAACTCACGGGTTCGCGCAATCGCTGCATCAATGCGCTGCTCTGCATCACCATCGCGCAAATTCCACACACGCTCTGCGTATTGCAATAGTTTTTCACGCTTCGCCACGCGGCGCTCTTGCAGCATAGACGGCAAAATAATTGCTAAAGTCTGAGCATGATCTAAGCCGTATAAAGCCGTGAATTCATGCCCAATTAAATGCGTCGACCAGTCCTGCGGTACACCGGAACCAATCAGACCATTCAAGGCTAAGGTGGCCACCCACATCAGATTGGCACGCACCTCATAATCATCTGGCTGACTGAGCGCCAGCGGGCCTTGCTCAATTAAGGTTTGCAGCAAGCCTTCAGAGAAGCGGTCTTGCACCGGGGCGTTCACTGGGTAAGTTAAGTACTGCTCCATGACATGAACAAAAGCATCAACCACACCATTGGCCACCTGACGCTCCGGCAAGGTAAAGCTTTTGCTTGGATCTAACATGGAGAATTTCGGAAAAACCAAATCGTTATGGAACGGCAACTTGGCTTGCAAGGATTTACGGGTAATCACACTGCCGTTGTTCATTTCCGAACCCGTTGCCGCTAGGGTCAACACCGTACCAATGGGCAGTGCTTGTTTAATATCACGACCGCCATTGAGCAATATATTCCAGGGGTCATCTGGGTAAGGCACCGCTGCGGCAACAAATTTAGCACCATCGATCACAGAGCCACCACCGACCGCCAATAAGAAATCGATGTTCTGCTCACGGGCAATTTGCACGGCTTCCATCAGCTTCTCATAAGTGGGATTAGCCTCTACGCCACCAAATAGATAAACCTTGCGCTCACCCAGCGCCGCTTGCACTTCATCTAAGGTGCCGGTGCGCTGTGCACTTTGCCCACCGTAAAGCACCATTACCTGCGCTTCCGCTGGAACAAAGCCATCTAGTTTAGCGATACAGCCTTTACCAAAGCTGATATGGGTTGGATTGTAAAAATCAAAATTTAGCATGTCGTCGATGACTCCTCGTGAGTGATAACAACGATTTACAAGGCAAACCGTTGCTCTGTTCTTAATGCACAGCACCTACACTCAGTAGGTACATCAGCGGCAACCCATGCAGCTAAAGCCTGAGTATTCACGTGCATTGTTTACTCCATTGCTAGGCGTAACTTAGCTAACAAGCCCTACCAACACCACAACTAACAAAGCTTGATGGCAATATTAGAACCTAAAGTAGCGCTTAGAATAAGCAAGATTAGACCAGTCGTCTAGAAGTTTTTGTAAGATTATTGATAATAGTTCATCACTCGCCAACTGCGCTGTCGCTGTAAGCTGTGCTGGACTATTTCTGCGTTCACTAAGACTGGATGGGAGCTATAAAAGGTAGTACGCAAATGCATTATTGTCTCTGCAAGAAGCGCAGCGACCTCGCAGCCCACTGTTGCAGAACCTTGCTATGCCTGCAGCGCCGAGTGGTTTACCAAATAGATTACTTCGCTACGCTCGCAAATACGGCAGATTGTTACGGAGCAAACACCGCCTCAATGGTTTCAGCAAAGAGTACACGTTCAGTCCAGAGATCCAGCTCGGCGTCACTGGCTTGGAAAAGGCGCTGTTCGTACTCCTGAGCCTGCTGGTTAAACTTGAGCTGTAGAAGCTTATAAAGGGTTGCCGCACGGCCTTGACCAATGCCCTGCTCGATTCCTTGCTCGATGCCCTGACGCTCAATAATTGAAATATAGGTCATTTTACTATCCTCTTCGAGGTCTACCCAGCAAATACCGCCTCAATGGTTTCAGCAAAGAGTACGCGCTCGGTCCAGAGATCCAGCTCGGCGTCACTGGCTTGGAAAAGGCGCTGTTCGTACTCCTGAGCCTGCTGGTTAAACTTGAGCTGTAGAAGCTTATAAAGGGTTGCTGCACGACCTTGGCCAATACCCTGCTCAACGCCTTTTTCTAGCCCCTTTTCAATTCCCTGCTCAAGACCTTGCTCGAGGCCCTTTTGAATGCCTTGGCGCTCAATAATTGAAATATAGGTCATTTTACTATCCTCTTCGAGGTCTACCCAGCAAATACCGCCTCAATGGTTTCAGCAAAGAGTACGCGCTCGGTCCAGAGATCCAGCTCCGCGTCACTGGCTTGGAAAAGGCGCTGTTCGTACTCCTGAGCCTGCTGGTTAAACTTGAGCTGTAGCTGCTTATAAAGGGTTGCCGCACGGCCTTGGCCAATGCCCTGCTCAACGCCTTTTTCTAGCCCCTTTTCAATTCCCTGCTCAAGACCTTGCTCGAGGCCCTTTTGAATGCCTTGGCGCTCAATAATTGAAATATAGGTCATTTTGTTATCCTCTTCGAGGTGTTCTAGTTGCTCATTGTAGTATGGGGTTAAGTCTTCGGGTAGTGCGACGATCCACTCTAAAAAGACCACTAATTGCACAACCTGTTCGCGGGGTAATTGCTTTTTAGCAGCCAGTCGATAATAGCCAATTAAATTATCAACGCGGTTTTTACCGTCTTTGATCAGCTTGGCCGTCAGTTGCGCGGCGATCAGCAAGCCGAATGGATTGTCGTGCTGCAGTAACTGATCGGTTTTATCTTGCCAGTCCAGCAGCTTCACCGTGGCAAATTCAAAGCGAATGCTGCAGCCGGCAATTTCGTCATTGTAGTGACTGGGTCTAAAACTGGGCTGAGTGTCAGTTAGCACCGCCAAGCTGATTACTGGCTTCTGGTAACGGTCACGAATGCGGTAATAGTAAATGAACATGCGTTCGGCAAAGTCGCTTTCGGGTGCGCCTTGCACTTCGATGTGGATTAAAATCCATTGTTCGCTGCCGTTTAAAAACTGCACTTTAACCAGCTTATCCGCATAACGCCGTGGGTTTTTCGCCTTGCGGGTGATTTTTTGCAGTTCTTTATCGAGAAACTCAACCGGTTGCTGCCAGTCGATTAACTCCGCAATGTGCGGGTAGAGAAAATCCATAAAGGGCTGGAAAAAGACTTCCAGCGCACCTTTCCATGGGCTGTCGTGGTCTTCGGGTGCAGATTGGCCGTGTTTAGATCGCCGCATAGTAACCTCCGTGTTACTGGGTTTGCTGCTATGCAGTATAGACGAGGTTTTGCAATGTGAAAGTTGAGTGCTAGGTAGCGATACGGACCGCTAGAAGAGCACAAAAAAAGCAATTCTCCGTGTGGCCCGCTGCGTTAAATCTGTTTTTCCCTCAACGAGACTTCCTGTCTCGATTCGGGCGCTACGCCATCCATGGCTACGCTTGCCACAGACCTAACGCAGCGTGCTTTGAATATTGGTATTGCTGGCAATAATTGCAGCTATTTGAATACACGGTAAGTGGTGAGTTACCGCTTCTACGAAGCCTTTAGGCTATGACGATCTATATTTAGGCACTCGCGATAGAGTGCTTCGCTGTGTTTGCAAAACTCGCCAGCGTCTCTGCGAGGAGCGCAGCGACGCGGCAGTCTATAGGTTGCGATCTACGCAGTATTAATCAACATTAGCCACTAAATCACGCAACTGCTGCCGGCTGAAAAAGTCGCTATCAATCTTCAGTAGTTGATCTGCAGCCAGAGGAATAAAGACAAACCGGCGCTGGTCATTGCTTTGAAAATAATAGGCATTGTGCTTGGCGCTGGGCCAAAACTCCGCAGGGTATTGATCGGCAAATTGTTGGGTAAATACCGTGACAGCGTGAGAGTTGCAGAGGGTATTTGCAACGGGGTTTACCACAGTGTGGAAAAACTCCGCGCTGCTACAGCTTTCATCAATGGCTGCCTCTTGGCTAAAGGCCAAATAATCCCGACCTGACTGATTGCTGTACTTAAACACTAAAAAATCCCCACGCCCGCTCGGCATGGCAATCAGTTTTGGCTGCGTGGGCAGGCTGAATGACACTCCGGCAAAGCGCACCGTTGGTGCTGGATTATTTATGTAAGGCAATTGATAGCCAGAACAGAATGCTAGGCTCAGTACGATCGGTATTAAAACTGTAAGAGACCTAAATGGCATCGGCATATCTACTCTGCTTGATTACTTTTATTCTAAATAATAAAAATCCTGTTTTGAGGCGAGATTTAATTTGTAAACAGCAAACAGAAGCACAGCTACTTACCATCCATAGGTATCCAGCCCTGCATCCAAAAGCGCGGAGTGTAACCCGTACCGTGTTTTTCCATATGGGCTTCGCTGTCTTGCGTTAGGGTGGGTACTTCGTTAATCAGTACATTACCCAAAATCAGAATGACGGGTATGGCTAATATGCGCAGGCTATAGGTTTGCCCGCGGTCTGCTGCTGTGGTGTCTGTTGCTGATGCTGTAGGTTTTGACCAGCGCGCCATGGCAAGACCGATTAAAATGGCCAGCCAAGTTTCTGTGTAAGGCATAACAAATACGCCGTCTACTTGAGCTAAAGCCAATGCGCCTAAAATACTCATCCAGAGTGCAGCATCGAGTGGCTGACCTTTCTCTGAGCGTACAAAACGTAAGCCATGCAGCATACCCCAAACGGCAATAAACACTGCAGCTAAGGTGGCAAATATGCCCCATTCAGCCAGCCATTGTAAAACCACTTGGTGCGGATGCGCAGCGACCGAGTTGACCTCAGCAGAAAAGTGCATCGGGCCAACACCCAGCCAAGGGTTGGCAATAAACATATCCCACGCCAGTTGCCAGATCACTTCACGTTTGGATAAACCAAAGCGCATGCTGTCTCTTACCGAAGAGGTTTGCCCTAACCATTCGGGGACAACAGTAAACATTAAATAAAAGAGGATAAACCCCAGCACGCCAGCCGCAGCTTGTACCGCTAGCAAGCGCCAAAAGCGCGGGAAAAACACAATTAAAGCAGCATGGCTGACAGCTAAACCTAACCACAAGCCGCGCCCGCCGAGGGAAAAGGCAATGCACCACTGCACCAGCAGGGTGATAAAGATAATGCTCGACAGTAGCTTGCTGTAGCGGTGTTTGACTTGCCAATGATGCAGAGCTAAATAGGCTAAAATCGGCATAAAGAGCATTTGAAATTGATTGAGGAAGCGCGGGTTGGAAAAACCGTTAAAAAGTAGGTCGGCATTGAACATTAAAATGCCGGTGGCGAAGGCCATTAAGTAGTAGGTCAAAAACTGAAAAGCGTTCAAAAAAGCAGTTGCAGCCAGCAGATAGAGTAACGTTTTTAAAAACCATACTTGCCTAGCACTGTATGCGATAATCATAACCAGTATAAATAAACCGGCATAACGTGCCCACTCTTTTAAAGCCCAAGTAGGAAACTCAGATAGGAGAGCAGACAGCAGTCCAAATCCCAGCAGAGAAAATAACAGAATACAAAAATGACGGGGCAAGGTTAGCGTCGGTAAAAAATAAGCTATGCCAGCAGAAATACACAGAAGTATCAGCTGATAGAAGCGTTGCTGGTCATTCCAAGAAAAACCAATGTGCCAAGTGTCTAGCAGCGAACTTGCGAATAAAACACAAGTGAGTAATAAAAAAACAGCAAGTGCGGTACGCAAGAAAGTTGTCATTGGCAATGATAGTTCCGAAGTAGAAACAACAACGCCTTGTAAAAACAAGGCGCTGCTTAATTTAGACTGTGTGATCTAAATTATGATTTTGGGCAACCCGCTGGGGCGTAGCTATCTTTCCAGCCAGGGATGTTGTTAGCAGTTACTGCACAGCCCCAACCGCCAGTGGCAGCTCTGCTTAATGTCATTACAGCGCCAGTAATGTTTTTACCAGCTGAGCCGCCTAGTGTTACGGCTATAGTAGGTGTCGCACTATTGCCGCCTGTTATAGTCAGTTGGCCGTCACTGCCAGCTGCAAGCAACGATGAATCATTAAATCCTAGACTAACTTCAGCCGGTGCATCAGCTGTTGCCGCTTTATCTTCAGCAGCAATTACTTGCCCTTGTAAAATAGCCGCTTCTGCAGCTGTTTTAAGAGCGCTGATTTCGCCAAACACGCGAGTCATTTGTGCGCGTGCTGTGTAGTCTTGATATTGCGGGATCGCGATCGCCGCCAAAATCCCAATAATCGCCACTACGATCATTAATTCAATTAGGGTAAAACCCTTTTGCATTTGTGCTTTCATTCTTGAAGCTCCGTTGTATTTAAAAATAAAGGCCTTGTGACCTATAAGGGTTATTGCAACGGCTGTGCCAGCTTTTTTGCAGCGACGCAAAGCAGGGTAAAAAGCACACTTAAACCTGACTAAAAAAGACGCGAAAATGCCACGCAAGCCACTAAATACAAGGCTTACAGTATTTATCTATATTTAATAAAGTATTTTAAAAGCAGTGGATTTTGCTGTTATTGAGCCAATAATCGAAGTGGGTTTGTCACAGCGCTTTGCTATGACAGACAGGCTTGTCACACTGAAGAACTGTGACAATCTGCTGTGACACAGTGGCGTGCTGTGACAGCGAGTGTCTCTGCGAGGAGCGCAGCGACGTGGCAGTTTATGGCTTGGGTAGCGCGTGGTTGGCGGGGTGGATTGCTTCACTGCGTTCGCAAGGACGGGGTGGGTTCGCAATGGCGGGGTGGGATTCGTAATGACGGGGTGCCGTTCGCAAGGACGGGATAGGGTTCGCAAAGAAAACAGCGTGGTGGTTGCTGTTGCGTGGCCATTCAGTGCATTCTTAGGCCTGCCAATCAATTGTGGAGAAAGTATTGTGAACGATGTTGTCAGTATTGATACTGCCGCGCTAATGATGGACCTGAGTAAACGCACCCTATGGCGTCGTTTAAGCGCGGGCACCTTACAACGGCACAGTATGGACGAGCGCGGACGGGTAATGCTGGCACTGACTGACATCGCCGAGCACCTCTGCGTGCAGCTTTCTGACGAACCCGCTGGGGGGGGGGACCGCGTGTTGCTTATAGAAGCTGACAAAGGCGATAGCGCGGCGCAAAATGACGTCGCACTACTGCTCCTTGAACAAAACCGCCCCGACATTGCTTTACAGTGGTTTTTACTGGCGGCGCAACAGCAGCATGCCGATGCCATGCATTATTTAAGTGAGCTGTATCAGCAAGGTTTGGGCGTTGAGCGTTGTGAAAATACCGCCATGCTCTGGCGCGCTAAAGCAGCAAGCCAAAAGCACTTAATCGCTGATGCGCAAATGGCGGTAATCACCAGAGCCTCAAAATAAAGCAGCACCCTATAGTTTGGCAGCGTACTGCTTGCTCGGTGGATTGCTTCACTGCGTTCGCAAGGACTGGAGGAGGTTCACAAGGATATTTTATAAGCACTTCCCTGTGCCTAATACAGAGCTGCGCTTACTTAACGCATTTGAAAATACTCTTTATGGAAGTTTTCTGCTGGGAAACCCAAATTTTGCATACCTTTTTGCAAAGCATCGGCAAAGCCTTGTGGGCCACAAAACCATACTTGCGTATCAGCAGCGCAGCCTTGCAAAGCTTGCTCAGCACATAAATGCCCCTGCTCATCGCTGCAATGCACATGCAACGTAACATTTGGTACAGCAGCGGCTAAGCGTTGCAGTTTTTCGGCAAAGACCCCTTCGGCAGTATTGTTTACGCAGTAATATAAAGTGGCTTGCGGTGCGCGCTCAGGCTGTGCTTGCAAAGCCTCAAGCCAAGCAATAAATGGTGTTACCCCAATGCCTGCAGCAACCCAAACCTGCTCACTGTCACCCTCTAACTGCAAATCAAAGTGGCCATAGGGCCCTTCAGCAATGACTTTGCGGCCTACATCCAGTTCAGTTTGTAAGCGTGAGGTGTAATCACCCAAGGCTTTAATCGCAAAACTCACCTGCCCATCCGCATGGTCGGAACTGTTCACGGTAAAAGGGTGTGCACCCTCAAAGCGATCAAAGGTAAGAAAAGCAAACTGTCCAGGCCGGTGCGACCAGCTCTTAGGAAGCTGGCAAGTCACCTCCAGTACATCACCCTGATGCCGCTTCACACGCAAAACCTTACCCGGATAGCGACGGCCACGACCAATGCTGCCCGTCAAGGCCACAATCGCACAATACGAACCAACCGCAGTGACCAGCGCCAGCAATACCCCAGCCGGCTCTAACCACCAGCCCGCAGGTGCTAAAACAACGCTGTGGAAAGCAATCAGCAGATAAATAACCGATAAAATCTTATGCGCGTAACGCCAAATATGGTACGGAAAGCGCTGCCAAAGAGTGATCACTAGCATGATGCCCAAAATCCACACCGACCATTCGCCAAGATCTTTAGCAGCACCACGAAACGCATCTAAAAATGTTTCTATGCGCGCCTCTTTAGCTCCGCGTACAAAAAACTCACTTAAAACACTTTTAGATAATTTTAATCCGTAGTGAGCAATGGCTAAGGCAATCGCCCAGATCCCAGCCCACTTATGTAGGCGGTACATTTTATCTAGGCCGTGCAGTCGTTTTTCCAACCACAGCGGACGCACCGCCAGCAGCATAATCAACGACATCAAGACAAAAGAACCTAAGCCGGTCAGATTAATTAGCTGTTTGCGCCACCACCACACATCCATGGGTGGGTTGTGCCCAACCACTGTTAAGCCCCAAACAGCCACCACCAAGATAGCTACAGCGTACATCACCTTTTTCATTTTGATCGCCTCTGAACACGTTATACGCTGCAGTCTAATCTTCATGCCTTACAACAACCTTAACCAAGACACTGGAATATTTTCGACTACACTGAATGCAGCCATATCACTAGCAAGGATGCTCAATATGTTGCGTACTATTGTATCAATCTGCGTTGGCAGCATGATGCTGCTGATCAATTTATCCGCTGTAGCGGCTTGCCCAACGTGGACTCACACTCAAGCCGAGCAAGAAATCAGCACGTTACAGCAGCGTCTTGCCGTTTGGGATCGCAGCTATCACCGTGACGCCACCTCGCCCATTGCTGACGAACTCTACGATCAAGCCCGCGCACAATTACAGCTCTGGCAAACGTGCTTTACCCCTGCTGCTGCGCCGGAGCCGGCCGCCACTGCCCTGCAGTCAGCACGGGGCAGTCAAGCACTACCTTTTAGCCAAATGGGTTTAAGCAAGCTCAGTGAAACCCAGCTACAAGACTGGATGCAGCAACGTGCAGATTTATGGGCGCAACCAAAAGTGGATGGAGTGGCAGTGACCTTGGTGTACAGCCACGGCCAACTCAAACAAGTACTCAGCCGTGGTGACGGTTTAAGCGGACAAAACTGGTTAAAGCATGCTCAAGCTATTGCTGCGATCCCCAAGCAACTGGCAACACAACGCAAGCAGATAACCCTACAAGGCGAGCTGTACTTAAAACAGCCGAGACATATTCAGCAGCGTGATGGTGGTAGCAGTGCCCGCAGCCAAGTTGCTGGGCTGCTCAATCGCAAGCAACTGACAACGAGCGTTGGAAATACAATTGGTCTATTTGTTTGGGAGTGGCCCGATGGACCGACCAGCATGCCCGAACGCTTAAGCACACTGCAGGATTTAGGCTTTAATGACAGCGGTGCCTATAGCCAACCCATTCACAACTTAGCCGAAGCTAAACACTGGCGCGATTATTGGTATCGCACAGAGCTGCCCTTTGCCAGTGATGGTTTAGTCATTAAGCAGAGTACGCGCAACATTCAACATGCGCGCAGCGCTTATCCGCCATTTTGGGCGGTGGCGTTAAAATACCCGCTGCAACAAGCGCTCACTTCGGTTACCGATGTCACATTTAACATTGGCCGCAGTGGCCGCATTACGCCTATCGCACATGTGCAGGCGGTCAGCCTAGATGACAAAACCATTCGCAAAGTGAGCCTGGGTTCGCTGACCCGTTTGGCAAAACTGCGCTTAAGCAAAGGCGATCATGTGGCGATTGCGCTGTCTGGGCATGCCATTCCGCAACTGAAAGAAGTCGTCTGGCGCAGTCCACAACGGCAAACCATCGAAACACCGCATGCTGCGCACTACCATGCTTTAAGCTGCTGGCAAAACAGCCCAGTCTGCCAACAGCAGTTTCTGGCCCGCCTGCACTGGCTGGGCCAGAAGAATAATTTAGCCATGTCAGGGCTTGGCCTACAAACATGGCAAGCCTTAGTGGATGCCAACTATATTAGCCAGCTGACTGACTGGTTAACGCTTAGCGCTAGTGACTTACAGCAACTACCCAACTTTGCCCTAAAGCGCAGCCAGCACACCGCTGCTGCCTTTGCTCAAGCCAAACAGCAGCCTTTCCAGCGTTGGTTAAGAGCCTTGGGCGCGCCAGCCAGTATCACTATAAAACCCGGTGACAATTGGCACAGCCTTGCCGCCCTGAGCGTTCAGGATTGGCAGCAACAGCGCCACTTAGGCTCGACTCAGGCGCACAGTGCTTGGGCATTTTTTCAGCACCCAGCAGTACAAACTGCCGCACTAAACTTGCAAAACCATGACATTGACGGCTTTTAAGCACGCTCGTACTGCAGTTCTCTGCCAACTTAGCTGAGTTGGTAGAGAGCATTTAGAAATAAACACCCTCCAAAAGGCGTATTGCCGTAACCCTGACAAATGCCCATGATACGCGCGCTTATTAAACTGCAACCCATGGCAGTTTGTTCACCTGCGCCTCTGCGCCCCGCATAACAATAAGAAATATTAGCCAAGACAACGCACTCATTGTGTGACTGCACAGCAACCTGCTGCGCCTGTCTTTTGTGTTACGCATATATTACAAGAGCAACAAAAATGGCAAATGATGACCCTAAAAGCTATCGCGCCTTACACCGGCCGCGCTCCGAGTTTGCTTCTCGTCAAGCTTACTTAGAACATGAATTGAGCATTATGTCGCCCAGACGTTGGCGCATAAACTTACCCTTTCGTGACTACCGTTTTGAGGCCGAGGACTGGGTGCCAGCCATGGCGGCAACCATCGGTAAAATTGTCATGGTCGCAGCGATTGTTGCTGCATTCGCCGAGCCTTTAGGGCTACCCGCTTCATTTGTGATTGAAAACGCCCGCTATGAAATGCTCATTGCTGCGCTGTTATTCGTGGTGCTGTTTTCTGGGGTACTGATCCCAACCGCAAACTTGGCGGGTACTCATGGCCCTCTGATCCCGTTGATCCCTATTATTGTGGCATCCGGCGGTCATCCCATGGCGCTGGGCATTATGATCGGTGTCTTAGGCTTTACCTTGGGCGTATTTCGCGGCGGTAGTTTATTGGCGAGGCTCACCAGTGATGGGGTCTGTGGGGGGTTGCTGCTGTTCCTAGGCTTTATTGGCATGACCTCGCAAATCAAGTACCTCTATGCTTGGGCCGAGGGCTTTGATGCCGGCCATATCGCCTTTACCGTGGTGTTAGCCACCATCATTATGTATGCCTATTTAGAGCATATTGGTAAGCGCTGGCTAGCAATTCCTTTGGGTGCGGTGCTGGCTGCGGTGATTGCTTTTGCCTTGGGCGCACCCTTTGAATTCACCACACAACCGGGGATTCCAAACCTAAACCCAGCTTATTGGTGGGGCGACGACACCGGCTGGAAGCTGGGCTTACCTGAACTGCATCAATTTATTGCCGTAACCCCTTTTGCAGTTTTGGCCATTGCCATGTGGTCACCGGACTTCCTTGGACACCGTGCGTTTCAGTACCTCAACTACCCAAAAGACGCGAAAAAAGTGGTGATGAATATTGATGACACCATGTGCGTTGCTGCGGCACGGCAAGTGGTGGGTACGGCCTTGGGCGGAGCCAATATTGCTTCATCATGGGGCACTTATATTGTCCCTGCCGCAATTGCTAAGCGTCCAATTCCAGCAGGAGCAATCTTAACCGGCTTGCTTTGTGTGATTGCAGCAGTCTGGGGTTATCCCATGGACTTAGCCATTTGGCCGCCAGTGTTGAGCGTAGCGTTAATTGTGGGGGTGTACTTGCCCTTATTAGAAGCGGGCATGCAAATGACCCGTGAAGGCAAAACCTCACAGTCGGCCGCCATTGTGATTTTCTCATCGGCGCTGGTGAACCCAGTATTTGGCTGGTCACTGACGGTGCTGCTGGACAATATAGGCATTATTGGCGACAAGGAAAGAGGTGAAAAAATGACCCGCACTGACCGCTGGATTATTCCCTCTATGGTCTTTATTTTACTGTGTGCGGTCATGGCCGGGATCGGCATGTTCCCAGGGATTCCGGCGTTATTAGAATCCTTCCAAATGCAATAATAGCTTGCGCATACGAACTGACTGCCGGTGGTACACGCTGACAGTCAGTTCGCTGCTGTACTGTTTAATACACGCGGAACTCTTGGTGACAGGACTCACAAGAATCTTCTACCGCTTGCACGCGCAAGGCTAAAACACTTTTATTAAAGGGTGCTTCAGTGGTGCTGGCCACCAAACGCGCAGTTGTGCCCTCTAAGTGCCGCGCCAACTCTTGAAAGCGCTCTTGACGCTGCCAAACATCATCGCGGGCTGAGGTTTTACCGTCATCTTTAACCGTTGGAAAATACTGCCAAGGCTCATGCGACAGCTCATCCAGCTCCACAGCCAACTCCGCAAATAGCTGCTCGTTATAAGCAATACGGCCACGCAACATGCCGCCAAGATCCTCACTCACATTGAGCATTTTCTTGAATACAGCCTTACGTTTGCCCAGTGGTGAATCAGGGTCTACACCACCACAAGCAGCCAAACTCAATACTATCGCTAATAAAAAACCACGTTTCAGCACACTCTCACCACTTACAATTTAAATAATAGTTAAAAACAGACCAAGCCCGTTAAGCCGCCACCACAAACAAACTGACAATTAAGCCCAAGCCTAAAAACCATACCAGTGAACGCAAAATGGCCCAGTCCGCGATGTAGCACAGAGTATACAGCACACGACTGAAAACGAAGGTGATCGCCAGCTGATCTAGCAGTCCTTGTTCAGCACCTCCGGCTAAGTGAGCAATAATTACCGCAGCTGCAAAAGCTGGGGCAATTTCAAAACCATTTTGCTGAGCATTATTTGCCCGCCGCGCCATCCCTTGCGCAGTAGCTAAAAAAGCCCGTGGATCATGATTATGTTTCGGCGCAAACCCCCCGGCACTGGCTTTAGCCCACACCGTAGAAATATATGGCAGCAAAATACTCACTAACACACACCAATAAGCAATTGTCATAGTTACTCCTGCATTCATTATTTTTATCGTTTGAATGGCTACCTTAAGAAGCCTCTGAATAACGTTACCGAGGACGCTAGCACAAGGCAAAAACGTACGAGAAAGCGCAGTTTACACCGAGTAAATGAGCATTTTGAGTACGTTTTTAACGCAATGATAGCTACGCAGGTAGTTATTCAGCGGTTTCTTAATACAAATTACCCCATACAAAACAAATTCTTCATTGCTAACCCCTTGGGCAAATGCCAAAGCCTCGCTATAATCACTCGCGCATTACGGCCCAGCCGTGATCGCCAACAGATTCGAGGGGCGCTGCAGCAGGATTCTCCTGTCAGGCTCGAAACAGTTGCCTTCCAGTTGTCTCGACAACTGCATATTTGCAAACGGCGCCCATTCGCTAATTACGAATGGAGAACTCTTCAATGAGCGCTGTTGCTGATTTTACTGATTATAAAGTTGCGGATATTTCACTGGCTGATTGGGGCCGTCGTGAAATTATTATTGCTGAATCTGAGATGCCAGCCTTAATGGGCTTGCGTACTAAGTACGCTGGTGAGCAACCGCTTAAAGGTGCGAAAATTCTCGGCTGTATTCACATGACCATTCAAACTGCAGTGTTGATTGAAACACTGACGGCATTGGGTGCAGAAGTGCGCTGGTCTAGCTGCAACATCTTCTCAACCCAAGACCAAGCCGCGGCGGCGATTGCGGCTGCAGGTATTCCAGTGTTTGCTTGGAAAGGCGAAACCGAAGAAGAGTACGTCTGGTGTATCGAGCAAACCATCCTTAAAGACGGCCAACCTTGGGATGCCAATATGGTGCTTGACGATGGCGGTGACCTTACGGCGATCCTGCACGAGCGCTTCCCACAAGTACTAGACAATGTGCACGGCGTCACTGAAGAAACCACCACCGGCGTACACCGCCTGCTAGAAATGCTGGAAAAAGGCACGCTGAAAGTACCTGCCATCAACGTCAATGACTCAGTCACCAAAAGTAAAAACGACAACAAATACGGTTGCCGCCACAGCCTTAACGATGCCATCAAGCGCGGTACTGACAACCTACTGTCAGGCAAGCAAGCTCTGGTTATAGGTTACGGTGATGTGGGTAAAGGCTCGGCACAATCGCTGAACCAGGAAGGCATGATTGTTAAAGTCTCTGAAGTTGACCCAATTTGTGCGATGCAAGCCTGCATGGACGGTTACGAGTTGGTATCACCCTACATCGATGGTCACAATGACGGCACCGACGCCAGCATTGATAAAGCACTGTTAGGCAAAATAGACTTGATCGTTACCACCACAGGTAACGCCAATGTCTGTGATGCCGGCATGCTTAAAGCCCTGAAAAAACGCGCTGTGGTCTGCAACATTGGTCACTTTGACAATGAAATCGACACCGCATTTATGCGCAAAAACTGGGCGTGGGAAGAAGTTAAGCCACAGGTGCACAAAATTCACCGCACCGGTGCTGGCGAATTTGATGCGCACAACGATGACTACTTAATTTTGTTATCAGAAGGCCGCTTAGTGAACCTGGGTAATGCGACGGGTCACCCAAGCCGCATTATGGACGGTTCCTTTGCTAACCAAGTGCTTGCGCAAATGCACTTATTTGAGCGCAAATTTGCCCAGTTAAATGCTGAGCAAAAAGCAGCAGCATTAACCGTTGAAGTGTTACCGAAAAAGCTCGACGAAGAAGTTGCTCTAGAAATGGTTAAAGGTTTTGGCGGCGTCATTACCCGCTTAACTGATGTGCAAGCTGACTACATTGGTGTACCTGTGGATGGCCCTTACAAGCCAGAAACCTACCGCTACTAAGTAGTTTGAAGGGGTGGCACAGCTGCCCCTTTTTTCACTGCGACTGCCCATACATTTTCATATTTAGGGACATATTCTATGAGCAATCAACATCGTGTGAGTTTTGAGTTTTTCCCCACCAAAACCGACGCTGGCCACGCAAAGCTGCTCACCACAGCCAGCAAGCTAGCCACTTACAATCCTGAGTTTTTCTCTTGCACTTATGGCGCTGGTGGCTCCACCCGTGACCGCACTTTAAACACCGTTTTACAATTAGACGGCGAAATCAAAGTCCCGACTGCACCGCACTTATCCTGTGTCGGCGACAGTAAAGAAGACTTACGCGAACTGCTGCATTTGTATAAAGATGCTGGCATTAAACGCATTGTGGCCCTGCGTGGTGACCTACCCTCTGGGATGGGTATGGCCAACGGTGAATTGCGCTACGCCAATGAGCTGGTGGAGTTTATCCGCGCAGAGACCGGTGATCACTTCTATATTGAAGTAGCTGCCTATCCAGAGATGCACCCACAAGCGCGGGATTTTGAAGTTGACCTGCAAAACTTTGCTCGTAAAGTGCAAGCTGGCTCCGACAGCGCCATCACCCAATACTTCTTTAATCCAGATTGTTACTTCTATTTTGTCGAGCGAACGCGTAAGCTAGGCATTGATATCCCAATCGTGCCAGGCATTATGCCGATTACCAATTACAGTAAATTGGCGCGATTCTCTGATTCTTGTGGTGCAGAGCTACCGCGCTGGATACGCAAACAACTGGAAGCGTACGGCGACGACATAGCAAGCATCCAAGCCTTTGGTGAAGAAGTTATTACCAACATGTGCGAACGCCTATTAGAAGGTGGCGCGCCTGGCTTGCACTTCTACACACTTAACCAAGCTGAACCCAGTTTAGCTGTTTGGGATAATCTCCAGCTTAACCGCTGAAATAAGGCCTAAGTGCCACTATAGCGAAATACCTCCATCCAGCTTTATGCCCAGCGCAGGACATAACTCGTGGATGGGGTGCATATATTTTATGCGCTGGTATGGAGCATTTATAATTTTGCGCCCCAAAGTCGGCGGGTCGCCGACACACAGGAAGACTGCATGTCCTTTTCCTCGCTAGGCCTATCTCAGGCTCTGGTCAACGCCGTTGAAGCTGCCGGCTATACATCTCCATCGCCAGTGCAATTACTGGCTATTCCACCGGCACTCGAAGGCCGCGACCTGATGGTTGCCGCACAAACCGGTACCGGTAAAACTGGCGGCTTTGCTCTGCCTATTTTAGAAATCTTGTTCCCTAACGGTAAGCCCGACCGCGAACAACGTCACCGCCCGCGTCAGCCCCGTGTCTTAGTGTTAACACCAACACGTGAACTGGCGGCGCAAGTGCACGACAGTTTTCGACTGTATGCCCGCGACTTACCTTTTGTCAGCGCCTGTATTTTTGGCGGCGTCGGCATGAACCCGCAAATCAACGCGGTCGCTAAAGGCTTAGATGTTTTAGTGGCTTGCCCAGGTCGTTTATTGGATTTGGTCAACCAAGGCAAAATTGATTTAAGCGGCGTAGAAATTTTAGTGCTGGATGAAGCCGACCGTATGCTCGATATGGGCTTTATTCATGACGTGAAGAAAGTGCTGGCTAAATTACCTAGCAAGCGCCAAAACTTGCTGTTCTCGGCAACATTCTCGCAAGACATCACCAATTTAGCGGGCCGTTTATTGCACAACCCCCAGCGCATTGAAGTGACGCCTCCCAACACTACGGTAGAGCGTATTGAACAACGGGTGTACCGTATTCAGGCATCGCACAAACGCGCTTTATTAGCCCACTTGATCACCATGGGTGCATGGGAGCAAGTTTTAGTATTTACCCGCACTAAGCACGGCGCTAACCGCTTGGCTGAATACCTGTCAAAAAACGGCCTGCCAGCTGCAGCCATTCATGGTAACAAAAGCCAAAATGCCCGCACCAAAGCTTTAGCCGAGTTTAAAGCCGGTAGTGTGCGCATCTTAGTTGCCACCGATATTGCTGCACGCGGTCTAGATATCGATCAATTACCACACGTGGTTAACTTCGAACTGCCTAACGTAGAAGAAGATTATGTGCACCGCATTGGCCGCACTGGGCGTGCTGGTCGTTCAGGTCTTGCAGTGTCATTAGTGGCGCCAGATGAAGAGCGTCTGCTTAAGGGCATTGAGCGCATGACCCGGCAAAAAATCGAAGACGGTGACACCTTTGGTTTTGACCCAAGCAGCGTCGTCATTGAAAAACCTGAGCCGCGCGCTCCTCGCCCACCCCGCGGCGGTGGCCGCAGTGCCACTCCACGCACTACGGATAAGGCTAAAAACCCAGACAAGCCAAGAGCTAAACGCCCTGCGGCGCGTAACCCTGAGCGCACCGATAGCACAGCGACGGCCACTGACAAACCAGCGCCCCGCACACGTAACCCGCGTAACACTCGCAATCAACGTAGCGCTGCTGCACCTATTGTTGGCGCACCAGAATTGCCGCCAAATCGCGACCCTGAAGTTTTTTTAGATGACGCCATTGATAATTTTGGTAATAGCGTTGATTACGTTAGCCCTTATCAAAATAAAGGTCGCGGCCGTCGCCCTAACAGCAACACTCCAGCGGGTGCACAACCGCGCGGTGCTCGTCCAGCCCGTGCCAATAACCCTGCAGCTGCCACTGATAAACGCCGAGCACCGAAAAAACCGCGTAATAATCCACGCCGCAATGATTCGCGCGCAGCATTAGGTAGCAATGAACCAGCTGTTAGCCGCGAAGCGCCGCAACCCTTAATCATCCGCAAGGGTGAGCGCTTACCGAGTCTAGAACAGCTTGAGCAATTAGAGTCACGCACACGCAATAAAGAGCGCCCAGCTTTGTTGACTTCCCGTACAGACTAAACTTGCGCTAAGTTTTGTCACACCCCAACCCCCAATATTTAGTAATAAATATCGGGGGTTTTTTATATACAGATACGATAAAGCGTTTTACTATCGCCGCCCTGTCAGTCTTGTGCCGGTAACCCTATACTTACTGGCCGCACTTGATCATTGCAACTCGGCGCCAAGGAGCTCCCATGGAAAAAACCAGTGAAAATAGCAAAACGATCAGCCCACCGGTGTTTTACACATCGGCGCTTCTGATTGCTGTCTTAGTTATATCTGCAAGTATTTTCCCAAAGTCTCTACAGGAGTTTTTTGAGCAAGTACAAAGCTGGATCCTAGAAAACGTCAGCTGGTTCTATATCCTGACTCTGGCTTTAATTCTCTTGGCCACAGTGTTTTTAGCTGCCAGCCGTTACGGAGATATCAAGCTCGGGCCTGATCACAGTAAGCCGGACTATAAGAACACCTCATGGTTTGCCATGCTGTTTTCTGCTGGTATGGGTATTGGCTTGATGTTCTTTGGTGTTGCCGAACCGGTCATGCACTTTGTGGCACCACCTGTAGGCGACCCTAATACCGTTGAAGCCGCTAAAGAAGCAATGAAGCTAACCTTCTTCCACTGGGGTTTACATGCTTGGGCAGTGTATGCCGTGGTTGCTTTGATTCTAGCTTTCTTTGCTTACCGTCACGGCTTACCGCTGACCTTGCGTTCGGCCCTGTATCCGTTAATTGGTGACCGCATCTACGGCCCAATTGGCCATGCGGTGGATATTTTCGCAGTGATCAGTACCGTTCTGGGTATCGCCACATCTCTGGGTTACGGCGTACTGCAGATCAACAGTGGTTTTAACTATTTGTTTGATTTGCCCATTGGTACCAATACACAAGTAATCTTAATTGTGGTGATCACCGCCCTAGCAACGTTGTCAGTGGCGACAGGACTCGATAAAGGGGTTAAGCGCCTCTCAGAATTAAACCTGTTGTTAGCGGTAGTTTTATTAACCCTAGTTTTAATTCTCGGCCCTACCGCACTGCTGCTAAAAAGCTTTGTGGAAAATACCGGCGGCTACTTATCTGACATTGTGAATAAAACCTTCAACCTGTTTGCTTACGAGCCAACAGACTGGCTGGGCGGCTGGACCTTACTGTACTGGGGCTGGTGGATTTCTTGGTCACCCTTTGTCGGTATGTTTATTGCCCGCGTATCCCGTGGCCGCACTATCCGTGAATTTATCACCGGTATTTTGCTAGTGCCAACCGGCTTTACCTTTATGTGGATGACGGTATTTGGCAACACATCTATCCATTTAATTATGAAGGAGGGGATGACCAGCTTGGCTGAAACTGTCAGTGCCGATAGCTCTTTGGCGCTGTTTGCTTTCTTAGAGCATTTCCCCTTCTCTACATTCCTGTCTATGGTGGCAGTATGTATGGTGATCCTGTTCTTCGTCACTTCAGCAGACTCAGGTTCGTTGGTGATTGATATGCTGGCTTCTGGAGGTCAAACAGAAACACCTTTGTGGCAGCGCGTGTTTTGGGCATCGTCCACTGGTGTGGTTGCTATCGCACTGTTAATGAGCGGTGGTCTAGCTGCTCTGCAAACCGCTACCATTGCTAGCGCACTGCCTTTCTCCGTGGTGCTGCTGATTGCCATTTGGGGCTTATTTAAAGCGCTGCACATTGACTCCACCAAACGTGTACTTAGGCAGCAAAGTGCGACGCACCACTCCCGTCAGCAGCAAAAAACTGGCGGCTGGCAGCGACGCCTACGCAGCATGGTGATGTTCCCACGCCGCTCACACGTCAACCGCTTTATGGATGAAGTAGTGGTACCAGCCTTTGAAGAAGTGGCAATGGAGTTGCGCAAACAAGGCTACAGCGTAGAAGTGACCGAACGTGATGATGATAAGCGCTGCAAAATTGAAGTACAGCACCACCTCGAAGCTAACTTTATCTATGAAGTACGGGCCCGCGCTTATGCACGTCCTGACCTCATGCAGGAGGATAGCCCTGAAGATGAAGACAGCGGCCAGGAAGAACGCGAAGAGCGTAAGTACTTCCGTGCCGAAGTGCACTTAATGGAAGGTGGGCAAGATTACGACATCATGGGTTGGTCCCGTGATGAAGTGATTGATGACATCCTTGATCAGTACGAGCAACACATGCACTTCTTGCACGTTGTGCGTTAATGTTTAGCTAACCACTAAGGCGCTCTTAATGGGCGCCTTTTTTATGCCTGCCACTCTCTGCAAACTCAGCAATACCCTCTGTACAGCACTTAAATGCTAGAATAAACACTTTCACAACTCTGGTTTGATTCATGTCTAAGCTCAATCCTCGCCAACAAGAAGCGGTCAATTATATTAGCGGCCCGATGCTGGTGCTGGCGGGTGCCGGCTCAGGTAAAACCAGCGTAATTACCCGTAAAATCGCCTACCTAATTCAGCAGTGCGGCATCTCCGCTCGGCATATTGTCGCGGTAACCTTTACCAATAAGGCCGCCCGCGAGATGAAAGAGCGCGTTTCTTCTTTGTTGCGCGGCGCTGAAGGTCACGGTTTAACCGTTTCCACCTTCCACAACCTCGGCCTCAACATCATCCGCCGTGAACATGCGCTGCTCGGTTACAAGCCTGGTTTTTCTATTTTTGATGATTCTGATGTTAAAAGCTTACTCACCGATATCATGCAAAAAGAATACGCCGGTGATGATGGCGCGGATGAAGTAAAAAACCTCATCAGCAGCTGGAAAAATGACTTAGTGCTACCCGAGGAGGCTTTAGAGCAAGCCCGCGCCGGCAAAGAGCAAACCGCCGCCATTGTCTACAGCCATTATCAGCGCACCCTCAAAGCCTATAACGCAGTGGATTTTGACGACTTAATTTTGCAGCCGGTAAAGCTTTTTCAGAACCATCCAGAAATACTAGAAAAATGGCGTAATCGCATTCGCTATATGTTGGTGGATGAATACCAAGACACCAACGCCAGTCAGTACCTGCTGGTTAAGTTACTGGTGAAAGAGCGCGCGCAATTCACCGTCGTGGGCGATGATGACCAATCAATTTATGCTTGGCGCGGCGCACGGCCGGAAAATCTAATGCAACTCAAAGAAGATTTTCCCTCATTAAAAATCGTCATGCTGGAGCAAAACTACCGCTCCACCGGCCGCATTCTAAAATGCGCTAACACCTTAATTTCCAACAACCCCCACGAGTTTGTCAAAGAGCTGTGGAGTGAAATGGGGCACGGTGATGAAATCCGCGTCATTCGTTGTCGCAATGAGGATGCTGAAGCGGAGCGTATTGCCCTAGAAATCCTCACCGAACATATGCGCACCCAGCGCCCGTATAGCGACTTTGCCATTTTGTACCGTGGCAACTACCAAGCAAAAATCATGGAACTCAAGCTGCAAGTGCACAAAGTGCCCTACCGCTTATCAGGCGGCACCAGTTTTTTTGGTCGCCAAGAAGTCAAAGACCTGATGTCGTACTTTCGCTTACTGGTCAACCCAGACGACGACAACGCTTTTTTGCGGGTGATCAATGTGCCGCGCCGTGAAATTGGTTCCACCACTTTAGAGAAACTCAGCGCCTACGCTACTGAGCGCAAGGTTTCTATGTATGAAGCCTCAGCCGAGATAGGTCTTGGCGAGCATTTAGGCGCACGCTACACCGAACGCTTGGCCCGCTTTAAGCACTATATGGATAAATTGCGCCAGCGCTGTTTTAGCGAAGAGCCCATTGCTGCTTTAAAAGAGATGATCCTCGATATTGATTATGAAAACTGGATCAGACAAAACAGCTCCAGTGAAAAAGCCTGCGAATACCGCATGAGTAATGTGTGGTTCTTAATTGAAGCGTTAAAAAACACCTTAGAGCGCGACGAAGAAGGCACAATGACCATCGAAGAAGCCATCGCCAAACTGGTTTTGCGCGACATGCTGGAGCGTCAAGAAGAAGACGAAGACGGTGCTGAAGGTGTACAAATGATGACCTTGCACGCCTCTAAAGGTCTAGAGTTTCCCAGCGTTTATATTATGGGCATGGAAGAAGAGATTCTGCCACACCGCTCCAGCATTGAAGCCGATACCATTGAAGAAGAACGGCGTTTAGCCTATGTAGGAATTACTCGTGCCCGCCGCAATCTAACCTTTACTTTTGCCAGTAAACGTAAGCAATATGGCGAAACCATCGACTGCATACCCAGCCGTTTTTTAGACGAACTACCTGCCGAAGATCTACAGTGGGAAGGCCTTGAAGAAGCGCCACAAGAAGTGAAAGCAGCACGGGGCAACAGCGCTTTAGCTGATATTCGCGCCATGCTTAAAAAGTAGTAAATCAGGCTGTTACGCGGCCTTCTACTGATCATAAGGAACAGTGTTATTAGTACTCCAACGGCAACAAAAACCCTAAGCATGCAGCTGATTATTCTGCTGGCCTCGCTAAGTGCTCTGGTGGCTGCGGCCATTGATATGTACCTGCCTGCTTTTCCTACAGTTGCTACGAGCTTGGATATTACCCCTGGGCAAGTCCAGCAAACTCTTTCAGTGTTTTTAATTGGTCTAGGCATCGGCCAAGGCTTATACGGCCCATTTTTAGATCGTTTTGGGCGCAAACCACCACTGCTCTTTGGCATCACTTTATTCACTATTGGCTCATTGGCCGCAGCACTGACCACCAGTTTCGAAGGCTTATTGGTGGCACGTTTTTTACAAGCCATTGGCGCTGCAGCTGGCTCGGTAGCGTCACGAGCGGTAGTGACTGACACCTGTGACCCGCAAAACTCAGCACGGATCTACTCAATGCTGATGCAAGTAATGATGATTGCCCCCATTACCGCGCCCATGTTGGGCAGCTTAATTTTACTCTACGGCGAATGGCATTTGATTTTTTGGGTGCTGGCCTTGTTTGGTATCATCTGCGGGGCATTTACCCTGCGGCTCCTGCCGGAAACACTGCCGGTAGAGCGCCGCATTCCTTTATCCATGCGCAGTATTGTGCGCAACTACGCCATCCAGCTGAGCAATCCCAGCTTCTTCTTTTACACCCTAGCAACCAGTTGCACCTTGGGCAGCCTTTTTATCTATATTAATAACTCGCCCTTTATTTTTATTGAGATGTTTGCGCTCAGCCCCAACCAGTTCAGCTATATATTTGCCGCCAATGCAGTGGGCATGATCGTTTTTAGCCAAATCAATTTGCGCTTATTAAAACTTTACAGCGCAATGCAGATTCTACTGATTGGTTTAGCTGGTTTTATCAGCATTGGTTTACTCTTGTTTAGCTTACTGCAATTAGACTGGGTGGCATTGTGGAGTTATGGCTTATTGCTCGGCTTGGGCACCAGCATGTCCGGTCTGATTACGGGGAACTTAACCGCTGTCACCATGGCGCATACCCAACAACATGCCGGCATTGCATCGTCACTCATGGGCTTAATTCAGTTTCTCCTGGCTGCGCTGATTGGCTTCTTAGCCAGTATCATTGCCGCGCCGTCACTGTACACTCTGCCTATGGCATTAATGGTACTGGGCTTGGCTGCCATACTGCTGTGTTTTACTGGCAAATACTTCGCCCAGCAGGCGACCCCCGACCCTTAAGGAAGCACTGAATAATGTTAGCGAGGCAGTCAGGGCTAGGCAAAAATCGGCGAAAAAGCGCAGTTTACGGGTAGTAAATGAGCATTTTTAGCCGATTTTTAACAACGTCCTGACAACGTAGGTAATTATTCAGCGCTTCCTTAAGTTACGCTTGCGCCAATAACAGCATGCTTATACTGTAACTGTCATTGCCGCAGTTAAAACATCAGGCGAAACGCTTATGACCTTTGAAATCTTTCTCGTTTTGCTGATTACCTTAGCTGCCATGACGCTTTTTGTTACCGAAAAGCTGCGCATTGATGCTATTGCCATTTTAGTGCTGGTTAGCTTAACCCTGCTGGACTTGGTGAGCCCCAGCCAAGCCTTAAGTGGCTTTAGTAACCCCGCCACTATCACTGTAGCGTCGATGTTTATCCTTGCTGCTGGTTTGCAAAACAGTGGCGCACTGGCGGGCATACAAAGATTACTCAGCGCCGCCCGCTCGCCTTTGCAGTTTATGCTGATGCTGTTTGGCCTGTTGGCGCTAATCGCGCCCTTCGTCAACAACACTGCGGTGGTGGCAATTTTTATTCCCATCGTCATTGCCGCCAGTTTAAAAGTGGGTTTAGCCCCCTCTAAAACGCTAATCCCACTGTCTTATGTCGCACAAATGATGGGCGTGGTAACCCTAATTGGCTCCTCCACCAACCTGCTGGTCAACTCCATTGCCAAAGATCTGGGGCACTCTGGTTTTAGTATGTTTGAGTTTTTACCTTTAGCGGCAATTTGTGCCGTGGCTGGCTGCCTATACCTGCTAACGTTTGGTCGCTGGTTATTACCTGATGTGCGCAGCGCAGACTTAGACAACCTCTATGAGTTTGGCCACTATATTAGCGAATTAAAAGTCACCGAAGACTCAAAACTATTGGGCAAAACCGTGGAAGAAGCCAAGCTCAGCAAGCACTACAATGTGTATATTCTCGAGCTGCTGCGTGACGGCGAAAAGTACTGGTCACCACGCTCAGAAGAGTTACGTGAGGGTGACATTTTACTTGCGCGTGGGGTTTGGTCAGATTTGGAAACCCTTAAGGATGAACAAAAACTCGAGTTCAATACACAAACCGACTTCCAGCTCAAAGGTGCTAAGCAGGAAAAATCTGTACTGGCCGAAGTGATGATCGCCCCACAGTCACGCGCAGCAGGACGCTTGCTCGCCGTTTTGAACCGTAGCTGGCGTTACAACGCTTCAGTGATGGGCGTGCAGCGGCGTGGGCAGGTGGTGCGCAAGCAACTCAATAGTCTACGACTGCGCATCGGCGATATTTTGCTCTTAGCCTTACCAGAAAAAGACTTAGCCGCGCTGCGCAAAGATAAAAGTGTCATTGTTATTTCGCAGCGTGAGGCGCAACAAAAATTTGGTTGGCGCGCACCTTTTGCCATTGCCGTGATGGCTGCGGTAGTCAGTGTTTCGGCGCTGGGCTGGTTACCCATTGCCCTCTCTGCATTGACTGGCGCGGTGGCTATGACCTTAGCAGGCTGTATTCACGCCGATGATGTGTACGAGAGTACCGACTGGTCGATTGTGATCTTAATCGCTGGGCTGTTACCGCTGGGAATTGCTATGAGCAGTAGCGGTGCGGCACAGTTCTTAGTGGATAACAGTATCGGCTTAGTCAGCCACTTGGGGCCGCATGTGGTGCTCGCAGTCCTCTATTTAATGGCTCTGGCATTGGGCGAGCTCATGAGCAACTCAGCTGCAGCTGTACTGCTCACGCCCATCGGTTTTTCTACTGCGCAACTGATGGGTGCTGATCCTACTCCGTTTTTGATTGCCATTACCTTCGCCGCCTCTACCAGCTTTATGACCCCAGTGGGCTACCAAACCAATATGATGGTGTATAACGCTGGTGGTTATAAATTCAGTGATTTTATTAAGGTGGGCTTACCGCTCAATAGTATTTTTTGGGTACTGGGAGTGATCTTTATTCCTATTTTTTGGCCGTTTTAGCTCGGCGAACAACTAGGCTGACACATAGGGCTGTACTGCAAGATCTTTAGCAGCCTGTTATAGGCCTGCTTGCGCAGCACCCTAATAGGTTGTCCAAGTCTTTGCAGTATAGGTTAGTACTGATATTATATACAGCATGATAAAGCACGCCAAAACATTAAAAGTTCGCATTCGAGATAAGCACCGACCACTGCTAAACAGCATGACTCGAAGTGTCAATTTCGTCTGGAACTTTGTCAATGAATTAAGCCAGCGCTCGATTAAAGACTGCTGCTGGCTTTTCATCTCGTACACAACACCTCTCTGCGCCCAATAAAAAAGGCGACTATAAAAGTCGCCTTTTTATCACCCGTTCGAAGTCATTACGCAGCAATGCTGCCTTTGAGCTTCTTCATGGCATTTTTCTCAATCTGACGAATCCGCTCAGCAGACACACCATATTGTGCGGCCAAGTCATGCAAAGTCACTTTCTCGTCAGATAACCAACGCTGCTGCAAAATATCACGGCTGCGCTCATCCAGCTCGCTCAGTGCTTCATGCAGGCTGTTGCTGCTGCTTTCAGCCTGATCAAGCGACTCCAACTGCAATGCTGGATCATGGCTATGATCTTCTAAGTAATTCGCTGGAGAATGATATGTTCCTTCATCATCCTCAGTCGCAGACGGATCAAACGACATATCATGGCCGGTTAAACGGCTTTCCATTTCTCGCACTTCACGCGCCTCAACACCTAAAGAATCAGCTACAGCTTCAACTTCGGTATTGGTTAACCATGCCAAACGTTTTTTCTGACTGCGCAAGTTAAAGAACAATTTGCGTTGTGCTTTAGTGGTTGCCACTTTCACAATACGCCAGTTACGCAGTACGTATTCGTGAATTTCGGCTTTAATCCAATGCACAGCAAAAGACACTAAGCGCACACCCTTTTCAGGATTAAAACGCTTCACTGCCTTCATCAAACCAACGTTACCTTCTTGAATCAGGTCGCCTTGCGGTAAGCCATAACCTGAATAACTGCGCGCAATGTGTACGACAAAACGCAAGTGCGCCATAACTAATTGGCGTGCAGCATCTAAATCTTGGTGATAATACAAGCGCTCACCTAAGTCTTGCTCTTGCTCAACGCTTAACAGCGGAATTGAGCTTACTGTCTGCATATAAGTCTCAAGGTTAGAACCAGGAGTCAGCATACGAGCAGTTTGTAATGCGGTCGTGGTGGTCATAAATTTCCTCCAACGGGTGACTATATCTTAAATAACTCTATTAACTATCAGATGTCATTTACGACATAAAGTTCCATTTTCTTGCGCTTAAAAATATGCGCAAAGCCTCATGCTAAGGCGCTTTGCAACTAACGCGGTAATAATTCCCGCAGGTGCCGCGCAACAGCTAACCAAGCACCGATATAACCCAGTAATACTGCACCAAGTAATAAAGAAAAGCCATCTTCAACAGGCACGCCTGATAAACTAAATTCACTGCCATATAACTGCGCAAGCTCAACCACTGAGCCATTGAGCCAATCCAAGCCAAATGCCAACAGCAACCAAGCCAATACCCCACCAGCAAAGCCGTAAAGCACGCCCATATACAAGAAGGGGCGACGCACATAGCCATCGGTGCCACCCACCAGTTTAATCACTTCAATTTCAATGCGGCGGTTTTCAATATGTAGGCGAATGGTATTACCCACCACCAACAGCAAGGCAGCAATCAGCAACACTGATAAAGCAAAAATAAAGTTCTCACCCATGTGTAAAATTGCCGCCAAGCGCTCAATCCACATCAAGTCCAACTGCGCTTGCTGCACCTGTGGCATGGCCTTTAACTCATCCAGCAAGGCCACTAGCGCATCTTTATCAATGATCTCTGGCGTAACCAAGATACTGCCCGGCAACGGGTTGTCCGGCAGCTCACGCAAGGCCTCGCCTAGTCCAGACTGCTCCTGAAACTCTGCTAACGCCTGTTCACGGCTGATCCACTGCGCCTCAGCGACATTTTCATGTTTAATGATTTCTTCGCGCAAGAGCTCGCCATAGGTATCCCCAGCGTCCAACTCTAAAAATAAAGAGATTTGCGCTGCACGCTGCCACGAACCACCCAGCTGACTGACATTCTCCAAAAGCAAGGCCAGCCCCATAGGTAAGCTTAGAGCTACGGCCATTACCAAACAGGTGAAAAAGCTACTCAATGGCTGCCGCACTAAACGGCCGGTACTGTCCTGCAAGCTGGCGCGGTGATTTTCTAGCCAAGCACGCAATTGATTACGCAAGCCACGATTGTCCGATAAGGTTGCATCGACTTGATGCTTCGCCGTAGCACCTACTCGTTCGCCAGGCTGATCAGGGGTTACACGGGCAGAACACATTAGACAGCTTCTCCATCGCCAATTAAGCGTCCACGCTGCAAGGTCAACATGCGCTGGCGCATACGCGCGATTAATGCCAAGTCATGGCTCGCAATCAATACCGTAGTGCCTAACTGATTAATGTCTTCAAACACTGACATAATTTCTGCAGCTAAACGCGGGTCTAGGTTACCGGTTGGCTCATCAGCCAAGAGTAAAGCAGGCTGGTGAACGATCGCACGGGCAATACCAACACGCTGCTGCTGCCCTGTGGATAAATCGGCCGGTGCTTGCAAGGCTTTATCTTTTAGGCTGACGCGATCTAAAGCCAAGCTAACGCGCTGGTTAATTTCTTCTTGCGGCAAGCCAAGGATCTGTAAAGGCAGTGCCACATTAGCGAATACACTGCGATCAAATAGTAGCTGGTGATTTTGGAATACCACACCAATTTGTCGACGCAAAAAAGGGATCTGCGCATTAGTGATTTTGGCTAAGTTTTGCCCAGCCAATAATAACTTACCGCCGGTTGGCCGTTCCATTGCCAATAACAAGCGCAGCATCGTACTTTTACCAGCACCCGAGTGACCGGTTACAAATAAAAACTCGCCACGCCGCACACGAAAACTCAACTCATGCAAGCCAACATGTCCATTGGGATAACGTTTTTCGACCTGCTCAAATCGAATCATGCAGAATCCTTCTCGGCAAACAGTGCTGCAACAAAATCATCGGCAACAAAATCGCGTAAATCATCAATGCCTTCGCCCACGCCAATATAGCGCACAGGAATGGCAAAATGCTTAGCCAAAGCAAAAATAACACCACCCTTGGCCGTGCCATCCAGTTTAGTTAAAGCTAAGCCAGTGACAGGAATAGTCTCATTAAAGTGGCGAGTCTGGTTGATCGCATTTTGCCCAGTACCGGCATCCAAGACCAGCAGTACTTCATGGGGTGCACTGTCATCTAAACGCCCCATCACCCGCGCCACTTTGCGCAGTTCTTCCATCAAGTTATCTTTGGTGTGCAAGCGTCCGGCAGTATCGGCAATTAAGACATCCATGCCGCGGGATTGCGCAGCCTGCACTGCATCAAAAATCACCGAAGCAGAGTCAGCACCAGTATGCTGAGCAATCACTGGCACATTATTGCGCTCACCCCAGACTTGCAGCTGCTCTACGGCAGCGGCACGGAAAGTATCGCCTGCCGCCAGCATGACTTTTTTACCTTCTTTTTGTAAGCGCTGCGCCAACTTACCAATAGTGGTGGTTTTACCTGCGCCATTGACCCCGACAACCAAGATCACGTGAGGTTTTTTCTCTGCACTAATCGTCATCGGTTGTTCAACAGGACGCAGTAAATCGACCATTTCATCTTGTAGCGCTTGATACAGCGCACCACTGTCGGCCAACTCCTTGCGCGCCACTCGGCGGGTCAGGTTACCCATAATAGCGGTGGTTGCTTCCATGCCAACGTCAGCAGTTAGCAAGCGGGTTTCCAGCTCTTCGAGCAAGTCATCGTCAATTTCTTTTTTGCCTAAAAACAGGCTAGCCATGCCCTCACCGAGGCTGGAGCTGGTTTTAGCTAAACCTTGTTTCAGCCGAGCAAACCAACTGAGCTTATTGCCTTGTGGCTTGCTTTGACCGGCCAGGTTGGCTGCAAGCGCAGGTTCTGTTTCGACTGATTTGAGTTGCGGCTGTGCTTCAGTTTCCACTTTGGCAATTAGCTCTGGCTCTGGCTCTGGCTCTGGCTCTGGCTCTGGCTCTGATTTAGGCTCGGCCTCAACCTCACTCAATGCCAGTGCCGACTCCACTGCCTCAGGTTGTTGCTCTGCAGCCTCGATAACAACACTGTTTGCATCTGGCTCAGCTGCCGTTTGCACATCGGTCTCAGAGCGTTCTGCTACAGCCACACTTTCTGCGGTTGGCTGTTCTACTGGCTCAGCGCATTGCTCAAGTTCTGCAGGAGGCGTACTCTCAACTGCGCTAGACTGTTCTTCTTTTGCTGTGGCTTTTTTGCGGCCAAACCAAGAAAACAGACCTTTTTTGGCCGGCTTTTCTGGCGCAGTTGCAGTGTGCTGCTCTTGTGCAGGGGTTTCAGATTCAGCGCTTGGCGCTGGTTTTTTTGCTTTGTCGTCGCCGGAACCAAACATAAAAAAGGCTATCTCAGCTAATCACCAAACTGGCAGGTATTTTTAAGTCAAAATATGCCAATCTGGTTGTTAATAAAATGGTTGCGTATCCTAGCACCTCTAAGCCCTCGGTAGCTAAACTCAGAGGGCAGTTTAAAAGGTTTAGACATGAATACTTATCTACGTTACATCGTACTACTTTTTTCAAGCACTTTTCTTGCGCCCATCATGGCACAGACCGCCACCACCGAGTTTAGTTTAGATAACGGACTCAAGGTGATTGTTCGCGAAGATCATCGCGCACCTGTTGTGGTCAGTCAGCTGTGGTACAAAGTGGGCTCCAGTTACGAAGTACCCGGCAGTACCGGTTTAGCCCATGCTTTAGAACATATGATGTTTAAAGGCAGTAGCAAACTTGGGCCAGGTGAATCTTCGCGCATTTTACGCGAGCTCGGCGCGCAAGAGAATGCCTTCACCAGTGATGACTATACGGCCTACTACCAAGTGCTAGCTCGCGACCGCTTAGCGGTGGCCCTGGAAATGGAGGCTGATCGTTTAGCCAGCCTGACCTTACCAGAGGACGAGTTTACTCGAGAAATTGAGGTGATCAAAGAAGAGCGCCGCATGCGCACCGATGATCGCCCCAGCGGTTTGGCTTATGAGCGTTTCAAAGCTTTAGCCTACCCTGCTAGCGGCTATAACATTCCAACCATTGGCTGGATGCATGACCTAGACCGCATGACCATCGACGATCTGCGTGACTGGCATGAGCGCTGGTATGCTCCTAACAACGCCACTTTAGTCATTGTTGGTGATGTCCAGCCCGACGAAGTCAAAGAACTGGTGACTCGCTATTTTGCGCAGATCCCCGCTCGTCCGCTACCTGCTGTTAAACAGCCCATTGAACTGGATGAACCCGGCGAGCGCAGCATTACACTGTACCTGAAAACGCAACTGCCCAGTTTAATGATGGGCTTTAATGTGCCCAGCTTAGCCAGCAGCGATAACCCCACTGAAGTGCATGCCTTGCGCTTAATCAGCGCACTATTAGACGGCGGCAACAGCTCGCGCATTCCTACCCAGCTTGAGCGCGAGCAAGAGTTAGTAGCCGGTGCCTCTGCTTGGTATAACGCTTTCAGCCGTGGCGATAGTTTATTTGTATTATCGGCTACGCCCAACGTGCAAAAAGGTAAAACCGTCGCTGAAGTTGAAGCTGGGCTATGGCAGCAATTAAAACAACTGCAAGAAACCCCTCCGAGCGCCGCTGAATTGGCCCGTGTCCGCGCCCAAGTGCTGGCCAGCGAAGTGTATGCGCAAGACTCCATCACCAGTCAGGCCACGCAAATTGGGCAGCTGGAAACGGTGGGACTGTCATGGCGCATCCAAGAGAGCAATCTTGCTGACTTAGAGGCAGTGACACCGGCAGATATTCAAGCTGCTGCACAAAAGTTTTTTATCCCGACCCGCTTAACCACGGCATATATTCATCCTGAGGAGGCGCGCCCATGATGTCCTTGCGTATATTCACTGCGGGCTTGTTAAGCTCCGCACTATTGCTCAGCGCTGGCTGTCACTCCCTAGACAGCCGGCAAACACTGCAAGGCAGCTCAGCAGAGCAGCGCATTAGCAGCTTAGCCGCCATGTCCAACCAAGATCCAGTAACGCGCAACCTTGATATTCAAGAGTGGCGCACTGCGGCCGG
Organism: Denitrificimonas caeni; assembly: GCF_027498055.1. Classification (GTDB taxonomy): domain Bacteria; phylum Pseudomonadota; class Gammaproteobacteria; order Pseudomonadales; family Pseudomonadaceae; genus Denitrificimonas. The sequence continues at coordinate 541,847 of NZ_CP114976.1, read as the reverse complement.
CACTAAGGTGTTGTTTATGGCAGCACCTGAACTCCCTATGTTTGACCTGCGCTTAACCTTCGCCGCAGGCAGCAGCAAGGATCAGCAAGCTTACGGTTTAGCTGGGCTAACCAACGCAATGCTCAATGAAGGCAGTGGTAAGCTCGATGCAGGACAAATTGCTGCACGCTTTGAAGACCTCGGCGCGGAGTTTTCCAGCGGTTCTTACCGCGATATGGCCGTGGTCACATTGCGCAGCCTTAGCGACCCCAAGCTTAGCGCGCCAGCTTTAGAATTGTTTAGCACAGTGGTCGCGCAACCCAGCTTTCCGGCCGACTCACTGGCACGGATTAAAAACCAACTTTTAGCAGGCTTTGAGTACGAAAAGCAAAACCCCGGAAAACTGGCCTCATTAGCCCTCTTTGAGCAACTGTACGGTGAGCATGCCTATGCCCACCCTAGTGCTGGCGACGCACAGTCAATTCCTACTATCACTCGCCAACAGCTGCAAGATTTCCACCGCAACTACTACACCGCGCAAAATGCGCAAATCGCCCTCGTTGGCGACTTAACCCTGGCGCAAGCCAAAGCCATTAGCGAAGCAGTCTCGAGCAGCCTACCCAGTGGTCCCGCCGCGGCAGTAACAGCCAAGCCGGTAGCTAGTGGTGCTGCCAAAACCCATATTGAATTTCCCTCCAGCCAAACGCATATTTTATTAGCACAGCTGGCAGTAGAGCGCGGCGACCCCGATTACCCAGCTCTTTTTTTAGGTAATCAAATCCTCGGTGGTGGTGGTTTTGGCACCCGTCTGATGGAAGAGGTGCGAGAAAAACGCGGCCTAACCTACGGTATCTACTCCAGCTTTAGCCCAATGCAAACCGCTGGGCCCTTTATGATTAACGTGCAAACCCGTGCGCAACTTAGCGAGGCCACCCTGCAGCTGGTGCAAGACTTGCTCCGTGACTATATTGCCAATGGCCCAACTGAAGCCGAGCTGGCCGATGCCAAACGCGAAAGCCTCGGCAGCTTCCCACTCAGTGCAGCCAGCAACTCAGCAGTAGTTGGACAACTGGCTGCCATTGGCTTCTACGACATGCCGCTGACGTGGATGAGCGATTTTATGCAAGATTTACAAAAGCTCACCGTAGCCGATGTACATGCCGCCTTTAAGCGCCACCTTGACCCTGAGCAGTTGGTCATTGTTACCGCTGGCCCAACGGTTGAGCAATTGCCGCTCCCAGAGCCAGTGGAGCGTGGCGACTCCGCTGCCATGGAGCGCCAACACTGATGGCTAAAAAACCTACGCCGATTACCCGCGGCCAGAGCCAAGTGCGTATCATTGGTGGGCAATGGCGCTCACGCAAAGTTAACGTGCCCGATGCGCCGGGCTTGCGCCCCACTCCTGATCGGGTGCGTGAAACCTTATTTAATTGGCTTGCGCCCTACATTCAAGGGGCACGGGTGTTGGATGCATTTTGCGGTAGCGGTGCGGTGTTTCTGGAAGCCATGTCCCGCGGTGCCAGCAATGGCTTAGCACTGGATTTAAATGCTGACGCAACCAATAACCTACGCGCTAATCTAGCCTTGCTGCAGTGCACTACAGCTACAGTGCTAAAAGTAGATGCCCTGCAACACCTGAGTAATAACGCTGAGCAAGGCTTTGATATTGTCTTGCTCGACCCACCTTTTCACCAAAATCTACTGCTAGATGCGTGCCAGTTGTTAGAGTCCAATAACTGGCTCAAGCAACATGCGTGGATTTACACCGAAAGTGAGCAAGCACCCTCCAGCTTGGCGGTGCCGAGCACTTGGCGCTTGCACCGTGAAAAACGTAGCGGACAGGTGCACTATGCGCTTTGGCAGAAACACGGTTAAGCTTTGTTTGCTGACTTAACCTGACAATTGCAGTAAGTTACTGTTTTTTAATTGTGTCATCGAGGTGATACGTGGAAGCTTTAAAGGGCAAGCTGGCACTGGGTGCCTTAAAATTAATTGCGTTGTTGCCATGGCGTGGGGTGCAAGCACTGGGCAGCGCCGCCGGCTGGCTGATGTGGAAAATACCCAACCGCTCACGTGAAATTGCCCGCCTCAACCTCAGCCATTGCTTTCCAGAGTTGAATGCCACTGAAATCGACCAACTTACTGGGCGCAGCCTCAAAGGTATCGGCAAGTCCTTTACCGAAAGCGCCTGCGCTTGGATCTGGCCGCCCGCAAAGACGTTAGAATATGTGCGCGAAGTTGAAGGTTTGGAAGTTCTGCAAGAAGCTCTCGCCAGCGGCAAAGGGATCGTGGGCATCACCAGTCACCTAGGTAACTGGGAGGTGCTGAATCACTTTTATTGCGCACAATGTAAACCTATTATTTTTTACCGCCCACCCAAACTCAAAGCACTGGACGATCTTCTGAAAACCCAGCGTGTCCAGCAAGGTAATCGCGTTGCCCCCTCTACCCGCGAAGGCATTATCAGTGTCATCAAAGAAGTACGCAGCGGTGGTTCTGTAGGTATTCCGGCGGACCCTGAGCCCAGCCGCAGTGCCGGTGTCTTTGTACCTTTTTTAGGCACCACCGCCCTAACCAGTAAATTTGTGGCAGGCATGCTAGGCGGCAAGCAAGATAAGGTCGCAGCCGTATTTTTACACGCGATTCGTCTCGCAGATGGCAGCGGCTTTAAAGTGATTTTAGAAGCAGCACCCGAGGCCATGTACAGCACCGATACTTACACTGCAGTGAGCGCGATGAGCGATGTGCTGGCCAGTTATGTACAGCGTTGGCCTGATCAGTATATGTGGACCATGAAGCGCTTTAAGCAGCGCCCAGAAGGTGAGCAGCGCTGGTATTAAAAAGTCCTATTGCTAGCGACGCGTAAAGCGGCTTACAGTAAAGCAGAACAACAATTACCACAGGTGCATGATTATGTCCTCACATCTGCGACAAAATATTCGTACGAGTATGAACTGCCGGATTAAAATCTGTCACCCGTCACTCGGTGAAATACTGGCCACCACTGAAGACTTATCGGATGAAGGGGTATTTGTAAAACACCCGGAGATGAGCAAGCTTAAAAAAGGCGATATTGTCACTGGACAAGTACAAGACCTACCTGTGGAAGCGCCAATTCTGAAAATGGAAATTATGCGCATTACTAGCAGCGGTGCTGGCTTACGCTTCTGCAAAGAGTAACCTTCTCAGCCAGCATAAAACGGCAGCCAGCACTGCGCGGCTAGACTTTAAGCAGTGAGGCTGCGTCTAAAGCGCATTAAAGCAATCAAGAAAAACACCAAGCCAATCCCAGCCAGCGCCAACATTTCTGGCCAAACTAAAGCAAACCCAGCATCACGGAATAAAATCGCCGTGGATAGACTGACAAAGTGCGTGGTGGGTGATAGCTGCATCACTGTCTGCAACCACACCGGCATACTATCCAGTGGCGTTGTACCGCCTGAGAGCAACAACATCGGCATCACCACCGGAATGGCTAACAAGCCAAATTGCGGAATTGAGCGCGCTAAGGTGGTTAGAAATACCGCCAACGAAGTACTGGCAAATAAATACAAACCCGTCACCAGCAAATACAACAACATCGAGCCCGCTAACGGTACTCCAAGGGCTTTTTTCACAATCAATTCTAAAGACAGCCAAGTGCAAAATACCACCACTAGCAGGCTGGTCCAGACTTTCGCGAGCATAATTTCAAATGCAGTCAGCGGCAGTACTAGCAAGTGCTCCAAGGTACCATGCTCACGCTCACGTAAAAGTGCCGTCCCTGTAAGCAAAATCGCCAAAATAGTCACGTTATTAATAATCTGAATAATCGCCAAAAACCAACCACTTTGCATGTTGCTGTTAAACAGCGCGCGGGTGTTGAGTTGGATCGGTTGCTCAATGCTAACCCCACTGAGTTGCTGCAATTCCCGCTGAAAAATGCGCCCCATATAGCCTGCCCCCATAAAGGCTTGACTCATAGCAGTAGCATCTACGTTCATTTGCAACTCAGGTTGCTTACCGGCCAGCAAGTCTGCTTGAAAGCCCACTGGTACATTAATCACAAAGGTGTAGCGGCCGCTATCCATAACTTCATCGATTTGCCCATAGGGCAATAAGACTGGGGTTTGAAACTCAGGCGGACGCAACACCTCGGCTAACTGGCGAGACAGACGGCTGTCATCTTCATCAACAATGGCCACACTGGCATTGTGCACCCCCACAGAAGAGCCAGAGGCCGGCATATAAATCGCCGCACTAAAGGCATACAACATAAACAGCAGCAGCACCGAGTCATAGCGCAAGCTAATCAGTTCTTTGATACCTAAGCGGAAAATATGCGATAACTTATGCATGACTTAAGCCTCCTGCTTTTTCAAAAGGATTAGACTCAAACCAGTAAAGCCTAAGAAAAAGCCCAACAAAGCTAAGCATTGCGGCCATAAGTCACGCAAATTCAATGCCTTAGTAAAGGTCCCAACGGCAATATCCAAGAAGTACCCCGCCGGGAACAATACGCCCATTAGGGCTGCGCCACCATCCAAGGAAGAGCGTGGAGTAATGAGCCCGGAAAACTGAACCGTCGGCAGTGTGGTTAAAATCATTGTGCCCAAAATGGCCGCAATTTGCGTTTTCGTCACTGTAGAAACCAATAAACCAAAGCTTGTGGTAGCCAAAACATAGAGTACGCCACCAACTGCCAAAGCAACCCCACTCCCTTTGAGTGGCACATCAAACACCCAGCGGTTAATCGCTACTAATAGTGCAAGATTTAATAAGCTCACCGCCAAGTAAGGCATTTGCTTACCCAGTAAAAACTCTAAGCGGGTTAATGGTGTGGCGTAAAAGTTGGTAATTGAACCCAGTTCTTTTTCTCGCACCACACCCAGAGCCGTCAGCATGGCCGGAATAAACACTAAGATCAGCGCCATCACCCCAGGACCAATGGCGTTCACGCTGATGACATCTTGGTTGTAGCGAAAGCGCGTCTCTAAGCGAGCCGGCTGTGCTAAAGCAGGCAGTGCGGCACTGCCTTCCTCTTGCAGCCGCTGCAAGCTTTCTTGGTGCACCGCCTCAACATAGCCACGGCTGGTTTCTGCCCGAAACGGCATGCCACCATCAAGCCAAATCCCCACCTCAGGATGGCGACCGGCATACAAATCACGGCCAAAGCCCGCGGGTATTTCAATGGCTAACTTAATATCAGCGCGCTGCAAGCGGGCATGCAAATCTTGCATACTGGTCAGTGGCTCACGCTCAGCAAAATAGCGCGAACCTCGGAAAGCCTCTAAATAGGCACGGCTTTGCGCAGTGTTGTCTTGATCCAGTGTGGCAAAGGCTAAGTCTTCCACATCCAAGGAAATCCCAAAGCCTAAAATAATCATCATAAACACCGCACCCAGCAAGGCAAACCAGAGGCGCACACGGTCACGTAGCAGCTCTTTGCTTTCCCGCACCGCCAAAGCTTGAGTGCGCTTTAAACTAAAGCCGCGACGCGGAATGCTGGTTAAGGCCTCAGTGGCCGTACTTTTTACTTCGAGAGCTGCGTCATTTAAGCCTTGTGCTTCTTGCAGGCAAGCCACAAAGGCATCTTCCAGTGTTGCACCGCCATACTGTGCTTGCAGCTCATCAGGCGTGCCCACGGCCAACACTTTGGCAGCGTGCATTAAAGAAATACGATCACAGCGCTGCGCTTCATTCATAAAGTGCGTGGAGAGGAAAATCGTCACCCCTTGCTCGCGGGATAACTCAAACAACAATCGCCAAAAATCATCACGGGCCGCAGGATCCACTCCTGAAGTGGGTTCATCCAGAATCAATACTTCTGGCTCATGGATCACCGCCACAGCTAAGGATAGACGCTGACGTAAACCTAAAGGTAAAGCGCCCGCCTGCTCGTTAACATATTGGTTTAAATCAAAGCGCTCAATCAGCGCTTGGGCACGCTCGGCACCAACTTTTTTCGGAATATCAAACAAATGGGCATGGAGCTCGAGGTTTTGCAGAACTGTCAGCTCACCATAGAGGGAGAAGCTCTGCGACATAAAGCCCACGCGTTTACGGGTAGCTAAATCATTGGCATCCACAGATTTACCCAGCAACCAAGCTTCGCCTTCAGTGGCTGGCAACAAACCGGTGAGCACTTTCATGGTAGTGGTTTTACCACAGCCGTTGGAGCCTAAAAAACCAAAGATTTCACCGCGTTCAATTTCAAAGCTGACATTATTTACTGCCGTAAAATCACCAAAACGCAGGGTTAAGTCCGTGGCCTTAATCACTATTTCGCTGTTGCCGGGGGTAAAAGGCGTCATCTGCAAGGGTTCGACTTGCGTAGCGCCAGCTCCTTGATAATAGGTGAAAGCATCATCCAGCTTACCGCTAGGAGTTGCCGCAGATAGTTCCTGGGTTAACCCCGAGGCTAACAAACGGCCCTGATCCATCATTAAGCAGTGCTCAAACTGTGCCGCCTCCTCCATATACGCAGTGGCCACCAATAAAGTCAGCTGCGGTCGATCACTGCGCACCTGCTCAATCAAGTCCCAAAAATGGCGACGTGCTAAAGGGTCAACACCTGTGGTTGGCTCATCCAAAATCAATAAATCAGGGTCATGAATTAAAGCACAGCACAAGCCCAGCTTTTGCTTCATCCCTCCTGATAACTTACCCGCGGGACGCTCGGCAAACTCAGCCAAGTCCGTAGCTTCCAACAGACTGGCCATGCGCACTTCGCATTCCTCACGGCTCAAACCAAATAAAGCAGCGAAGAAACGAATATTTTCTGCAATCGATAAGTCAGGATAAAGGTTATGCCCCAAACCTTGCGGCATAAAAGCAATGCGCTGATATAAAGAAGCGCGATGTCGGCGTTTATTAATCGGGCCGCCTAAGACATCCAGCTCACCCTGCTGCAGGATTTTCACCCCTGAAATCAAACCCAGCAAGCTGGATTTACCGGCACCATCAGGACCAATCAAGCCGCAACGACTGCCCACTGGCAAACTAAAGCTAACGTCCTCTAAGGCGCGCTGCTTGCCATAGTAATGAGAAATATTCGTGCCGTTGATTACTTGCGTAGTCATGTTGTACCTAACTGATTAGCCCACTTACCGCTGTATCCTTACCGCTACTCCAGATAAGAATTGCGACCCCGCTGTTGAGTCATAGCCAAAACTAACCCAGTCGTTTTACTCTAAGGTTTGCGGCCAGGCAATTGTGGCATCACGGCGCACGTAAGCAGATCCGGGCATACCAGGCTTGGCCTGTGGGATAGCGGCCGGATCAGTGAGGCGTAATTTCACGCGAAACACTAATTTTTGACGCTCATCGCGGGTCTCTACTTCCTTGGGAGTAAACTGCGCTTTAGCTGCAACAAAAGCCACTTGCGCCGGCAAAGGCTGCTCACTGATGGCATCTAAAAGTATCCGCGCCTCATCACCTGCAGCTAAACGCCCAGCGACTGCTGAGGGCAGGTAAACATTCATATACTGATCAGAAGGATCAATTAACAAAAAGACTCGACCGCCAGCGCCCAAAACCTCACCGGGCTCTGCTAAACGCAACTGTACAATGCCATCCATTGGTGCACGTAAGCTGCTGTCATCAATTTCACTGGTGAGCTGTGCCACCATGGCCTGTGCTGCTCCAATTGCTGCATGAGCAGCTTGAACCTGAGCTTTGGCTGCATCTAAAGCAGCTGAAGCGGTATCAAAACGTGCTTGCTGCTGATCAATCTGCTGACCACTGGCATGCCCACGAGCGTATAGCTCACGGAAACGTTTTAAATCTTGTTGAGCCAAGCGGCGCTCACTTTCGCGCAAATGCACAGTAGCCTCCGCTGCCGCAACATTTTCACGGGCACGCTCCACTTCAGACTGCGCTTGCTCACGCTGCGCTTCTAAAGTGCGGGTATCAATACGCGCTAACAACTGCCCAGTTACAACGCTGTCGCCTTCGGCCACTAGCACTTGCGCTAAGCGCCCAGGATGTTTCGTAGCAACCTGCACCTCGGTAGCTTCTAAGCGGCCATTGGCTTCATATAACCCCTCAGGCAGTCGGTCTTGCAACGACTTCCAATAACCAAAACCACCTGCCGCCAACAAGACAATTAGCAGCGGAATAATATATAAACGAGACGGACTTTTATGCTTAGACATGCCTGCTCCTAGCAAGAGTGAACCATGCAACAACCATTAGCGCTGCATGCCATAAAAAAACAAAACTGCAGATATGGCGCACTCACCATCTAGCAGCATTTTCAATACCCAAAAAGACTAACAACATTGTACCCTGCGAATGCAAATCGTCCAGATGCTTTCGCGCACACTTAGCAAACAAGCTGATTTAAAGCGGTTGAGCCGCAACTATATTTTTATTTTTTAGAAAAAAGTGAACTAATTTTAAAAAAGTCACTCACTAATCGTTAGGATGCGCGCTGCATCAGCATCAACCCACCCTAATCTATGCATATTTAAACTCAACAGCCTCTCAAGTGCTGTTTAAGAATTTGCCGGAGAGCAAAATACCCATGAAACGCAAACCTGATTTACTTTGGATCTTAGCTATTATTTTAACCTTGGGCGTAGTCACTACCGGCTATACACAAAGCCAATGGGATCGCAGCGCAGCAAAAAACACCCCAACTAGCCAGCACAGTCAGTCGATGCTGGCACCGCATACCACTGCTGGTCAGTAACTACTGCATGTAACGGCACATCCCAAGGCTCCACCGGCAGCTGCGCAACACGCTGACACTCATGCGCCAAGCCTATACGTTGCGGCCCTAGCCGATGCGCGCTGCGACACAGCTGAGCAAAGCAGCGATCATAGAAACCACCGCCCATCCCCAAGCGCCCACCTTGGGGATCAAAGCCTACCAGCGGTAAAAAAACCGCATCCAGCGTCCAAACAGCGCGCTGATCTGCCGCACACCAACGTGGCTGCAAAATACCAAAACGGTTCTTTTCCCACTGCTGCTGGACACCTACCCGCTGAAACACCATGGTGGTTTTAGGCCAAGGCGATAAAACGGGCAGGTACACATGCTTGCCGCGCTGCAAAGCTTCTTGCAACAATAATTGCGGATTAATTTCACCGTCACCCGCTAGATAGAAAGCAATATGCTGCGCACGGCGAAATAGCGGATGCTGAGCAAACTGTCGATACAGTTGCTGTGCCGCTAAGGTTTGCTGACTAGGGGATAAGTTGCGCCGCTGTTTACGCAGCTGTGTGCGTAGCTGGGCACGGGATAAAGAAGGATTAACTTGAATCAAAAAAAAGACTCCCCGGATGTGCCGCTGTCGACGTAGCCCTTGAACCCGAAAGTCCAAGGCGGAGATCACGTTAGGTCTTTAGGCTTTCCGCAAGCGGACATGCACACCGACCTAAAATTGCAATCCCCTGTATTGCATGAATCGGCTCTGGGACATTGCCAACTGGCGCACACTCTAGGGAGACGCCTCCAGTATACACAGATCTTTACATGCCTCAAGGGCACATCATTCGCTAACATCTAAACTCTGATTGACCCGCGCTACCAACTGCTGAATCAACTCAGTATTCTCGCCATCCAGCAGTGCAGCACTCTGCTTGCTGTGCAGCTCATGGGTAATATTTAACGCAGCCATCACCGCAACACGCTCGGTGCCAATCACTTTACCTGTGCGTCGGATTTCGCGCATTTTCTTATCCAAATACTCTGCAGCACGCTCCAAGTTTGTGCTTTCTGACGCTGGGCAAGCAATATGGTAATCCTTATCCAGAATACGCACGGTAATCGTCTGGGACTGTGTCATGAATCCTGCTCCAAGGCTTTAAGTCGAGAGATCATAGCGGCAACTTTTTGCTGCGCTATTTCGTTTTTTTCTATTAACTGCCCACGCTCTTCGCGCAAAGTTTTATTCTGCGTTCTAAGTTCAGTGTTGCGTTGCATCAATTGCTCAACGGCGTCCACCAAGGCTTGCAAATCAGTATTTTTCACCAGCACTCCAGTTATCACCAAGTCATATCACACAGCCACCATGCTTGTTATTCTAGCGCCCACCTGCCATAACGCACAGTGCTACACAGCACATAGAGAAAATATATTTAAACTCGATCCACGGCTTACCACTGCAAGGCGAGTAACCTAGGCGGCAAGACAGCTATCGATTAGCAAGAAAAGTTATGCGCGGGCTGCAAATATCCACATTTAGCGCCATACTCAACAACGCGATATACTTGCACTCATAGCCTAAACGACCTTCAAAACCTCAGATCAGTTCCATTACTTCGGATTTTTCATGCCTCAATCACAATCTGCTTACACCTCATTTGCCGCCCTTCTGACCACCAGCGGGCACTCTGTATCACCTGCTGAACTGCAAGGCCTATTGCTTGGCCGTTGCTGTGCTGGTGCAGGCTTTTCCGGCAGCGGCTGGCTCGAAGAAGCTCAAGATTTATTTGACGGTGAAGTACCTAGCAACTTACATGCAGCCCTGTTGGGTTTGCAAGAAATGGTCAAAGCCGAACTGGTAGCTCAGAGTAGTGTTTCCCTCACTTTACTGCTGCCCAGTGATGAAGACTCATTACAACTACGCACCGCCGCTCTGGGCTTATGGACGCAAGGTTTTCTCAGTGGTTTTGGTGCCAACATTGGTACGACTAAGCTCTCTAAAGAAGTCCACGAAATTCTTGAAGATTTAGTTTCTATCGCCCAAATTGCGCCTCCTGAAGAAGAAGACGAAGAAGGTGAAGTGGCCTATATGGAGCTTAGCGAGTACTTACGCGCAGCACCTTTATTTCTATTCACTGAATGCGCCAACTATATTCTTCCCAATACTGACGACGAACAGCCTGCAGTACACTAAATTTAAGGAGCCACCCCATGCGCTCAATCAGCACCTCTGAATACGCCCAACGCCGCCAACACCTGATGCAGCAAATGACGCCCAACAGCATTGCGATTTTACCCGCTGCCGCTATCAGCACCCGCAACAGCAGCGTTGAGTATCCATACCGGCAAGACAGCGACTTCTTTTACCTGTCAGGCTTTGCTGAGCCGGAAGCAGTGCTGGTGTTAATCCCCAAACGTGAGCACGGCGAGTTTGTTTTATTTTGCCGGGAACGCAATCCCGAGCGCGAGCTTTGGGAAGGTTTAAGAGCAGGACAAGACGGTGCTATTGCTGATTATCAAGCCGACGATGCCTTCCCGATCAGTGATATTGATGACATTTTGCCCGGTCTGATTGAAGGCCGTGAGCGGGTGTACTACTCAGTGGGCAATAACCCTGAGTTTGATCAACAGATGATGGAGTGGCTCAACAGTATTCGCAGCAAAGCACGCATGGGTGCTCAGCCACCTAAAGAGTTTGTTGTTCTGGATCACTTGCTGCATGAAGCGCGCCTGTACAAAAGCCCTGCAGAAATCGCCACCATGCAGCAGGCAGCAGATATCTCTTGCCGTGCCCATATCCGCGCCATGCAAGCCGCTCAACCTGGGCTATACGAATACCATTTAGAAGCTGAGCTCGATTACGAATTCCGTAAAGGCGGCGCGCGCTTACCCGCTTACTCCTCCATTGTCGCCAGCGGTAACAACGCCTGTATTTTGCATTACACAGAAAACAACGCCCCCCTTCAGGACGGTGACTTAGTGCTGATCGATGCCGGTTGCGAAATCGACTGCTATGCCAGTGATATCACCCGCACCTTTCCCGTCAGTGGCCGCTTCAGCCCTGAACAAAAAGCCATTTATGAGATTGTTCTCAAGGCTAATTTAGAGGCGATGAACTATATCTCGCCCAAGCACTGCTGGAATGACGCCCATGATGCCACGGTACGCGTCATTACCGCTGGTTTGCTAGAGCTTGGCCTACTGCAAGGCGAGTTGCCGGAGCTGATTAGCAATGAAGCCTACAGACCTTTTTACATGCACCGCGCTGGGCACTGGCTGGGTTTAGATGTACATGATGTGGGTGATTACAAGGTTGATGGTCAATGGCGTACGCTCAAACCCGGTATGACCATGACCGTCGAACCAGGTATTTATATTGCTGTGGACAACCATGATGTTCCGGCACAATGGCGCGGGATTGGTGTGCGCATTGAAGATGACGTGGTGGTGACCGTAGACGGCTGCCGCGTACTGACCAATGCAGTACCAAAAACCATCGATGAAATTGAAGCATTAATGGCCGCCGCACAAGCAACAGGAGCTTAAGCCATGAGCCGAGTGCAGATCGCAATTATTGGCGGTGGTTTAGTGGGCGCCAGCTTAGCTTTAGCCTTGCAAGCAGGGGCCCGTGAGCGGCAATGGAAAATTGTTCTAATTGAACCCTATGCGCCCGGCGACAGCTACCAACCCAGTTATGACGCGCGCGCCTCGGCTCTGTCCTTTGGCAGTCAGCAAATTTATCAGCGTTTAGGCCTTTGGGATGCCCTAGCACCGCGTGCCGAAGCCATTCAGGATATTCATATTTCTGACCGCGGCCGCTTTGCCGCTGCACGCATTAACGCGAAAGAAGAAGGCGTTGCCGCTTTAGGCTATGTGGTGGAAAATGCTTGGCTCGGGCATTGCCTCTGGGCCGCACTGGACAGCGCAGTAGTTGAATGGCGCTGCCCCGCTCGCGTGGAGCAGATGCACAGCTTGCCCGATGGCTATCGCCTTGAATTAGATGATGGCAGCAGCCTTGAATGTGACTTGGCTATTTTGGCCGACGGTGGCCGCTCCGGGTTACGTGAACAACTGGGGATTTATGCCCAACACAATCCTTACGGGCAAACGGCATTAATCAGCAATATCAGTAGTGCCAAGCCCCATCAAGGCATGGCCTTTGAACGCTTTACCGATGACGGCCCCATGGCCTTACTGCCCTTGCCTGAAAATCGTAGCGTGCTGATCTGGACCCGCGAGCCAGAGGAAGCACAACGACTTTATGCACTACCTGATCAGCAATTTTTGCAAGAACTGCAAGCCTGCTTTGGCTATCGCCTCGGCGCTATCGAACAGATGGGCCGTCGTCACCTCTACCCTTTGAGCTTAATTCAAAGCAGCGAGCAGGTACGTGCCAACCTCGTGGTACTGGGCAATGCCGCGCACAGCCTGCACCCAGTGGCAGGGCAAGGCTATAATCTTTCCTTGCGCGATAGCATGGCTCTGGCTGACTGCTTACTGGCTGGCCCAAACACCCCTGGTGATCTGACCACCCTACAAAGCTTCCAGCAGCAACAACAACTTGATCAAGAATTAACCATTGGCTTCTCAGATCGGGTCACACGCTTATTTTCTAATGCTAAGCCTGTCTTAGCCGGCGGACGCAATTTAGGCTTACTCGGGCTGGATCTATTTCCACCCGCCAAACACTGGTTTGCCCGCCAAGCCATGGGCTTAGGGGTGCGCAGCACAGAGGATAAAAGCTAGCTATGCAGAAGAAGAAAACCGCACGCAAGGCTCGATTATTGCGCTGGGCAATGAATTTTTATCCACCTTACTTAGGTGCAGGAGTAAAAGTACGTGAGATCAGCCCAGACTTTCGTCACGTGCGCGTCAGCATGGGTTTAACTTGGTACAACCGCAACTATGTACGCACCCAATTTGGCGGCTCTCTGTACTCCATGACTGACCCTTTTTTTATGCTGATGTTGATGGAAAACCTCGGCCGCGACTACGTGGTGTGGGACAAGGCCTCGCATATAGAGTTTATTAGCCCAGGCCGCGGCACCGTGCATGCTGAATTCAGCATTGACCAAGCCATCCTCGAGGATATCCGCCAACACACGGCCAACGGTGAAAAATACCTGCCTAAATATCAAGCTTACGTACGTGACGATCAGGGCACCTTAGTTGCCCAAGTCGAGAAAACTTTATATATCCGCCGTAAACCTGCAGCGCAGCTTGCTGCCACCCCACAGTAGGATTTCAATATGCACGCAGATTTAATTATCGTCGGCGCAGGTATGGTCGGTAGCACCCTCGCCTTAGCGCTCAAAGACAGTGGCCTGAATATTCTCCTGGTAGACGGCAGCCCCCTCAGTGTCGCTCCATTTCAGGCAGAGCAAACTTTCGAGCCACGGGTCAGTGCTTTATCCATCGCCAGCCAACACATTTTAGAAAACCTTGGCGCATGGCCGGGGATCATCCAGCGACGCGCCAGCCCTTACAGCCACATGCACGTCTGGGATGGCTCAGGTACCGGCAAAATTGATTTCTCTGCCAGCAGTGTACATGCACAAGTACTGGGTCATATTGTTGAAAACCGCATCGTCCAAGACGCCCTGCTGGAGCAACTGCAAGACACAAAAATCGACTTGCTCGCCCACTCGCGAGTGGAGAATCTGCGCCGTTCCAGCAGTGGCTGGCTGATGCAGCTGGAAGGCGGCACCCAGATCCACACACCCTTAATTATTGCTGCCGACGGTGCCAATTCAACAGTGCGTCGCCTCGCCGGTTGCGCCACCCGCGAATGGGATTACCTCCATCACGCTATTGTCACCAGCATCCGCTGTGAAAAACCCCATCAAGCCACGGCTTGGCAACGTTTTACCGATGAAGGCCCGTTGGCCTTACTGCCTTTACAACACATTGACGAGCGCAACTGGTGCTCGATTGTTTGGTCTGTGCCCAAAGAACGTGCAGCACAGATTATGGCGCTCGATGATGCCGAGTTCTGCACCGCACTAGGTCAAGCCAGCGAACAGCGCTTAGGCAATATTGAACATGCGGATCAGCGCTACAGCATTCCCCTGCGCCAGCGCCATGCCAAGCGTTATGTGGAGCCGAGTTTGGCACTGATCGGCGATGCCGCCCACAGCATCCACCCGCTCGCTGGGCAAGGGGTTAATTTGGGTTTTCTAGATGCCGCAGTGTTGGCCCAAGTGTTACTCAAGGCACAGCAGCGCGGCGAAAACATCGCCAGCGAGCAGGTACTTAGCCGCTTTGAGCGCCGCCGGATGCCACATAATTTAGCCATGATGGCCGCTATGGACGGTTTCCAGCATCTGTTTCAAGCAGACGCTTTGCCGCTACGCTGGCTACGCAATAGCGGACTCAAGTTGGTGGACAACCTGGATGAAGCCAAAGCCCTCTTCGTGCGTCAGGCCTTAGGCTTAGGCATCGACCTCCCTGACTTGGCTAAAGTTTAAGCAAACGCACCAGTGCAAGTCCCGCACTGGTGTGCAGCCTGCACAACGGTGTAAACATTGATTTAGCGCAAGCAGCAGCAAAGTTTTTAGAAATCTAGTTGATATTCTAAATGCAAGTAACTATCATTTACATCAAATCACCCCAAACCAGAGGTTGCTATGTCGATTCGTAAACCCATTCTCGCGGCGCTTGCTCTAAGTGTAATGGCCGGTCACGTACAAGCAGCAGACGATATCGTGGTTTACTCTTCACGTATCGACGAGCTGATCAAACCTGTATTTGATAAGTACACAGAAAACACCGGCGTCAAAATCAAGTTTATTACGGATAAAGAAGCGCCACTGATGGCCCGCTTAAAAGCTGAAGGCGGTAATACCCCAGCCGATATCCTGATTACTGTCGATGCCGGCAACCTCTGGCAAGCTGAACAAATGGATATTTTACAGCCGCTCAATTCAGAAAAAATCAAAGAAAACATCCCTTCACAATACCGCTCCAGCAATGACCAATGGACAGGTTTATCACTGCGTGCACGCACCATTGCTTACTCAACCGAGCGTGTCACTCCAGAAGAGTTAAGCACCTATGAAGCCTTGGCAGATAAAAACTGGAAAGGCCGTTTATGCTTACGCACCAGTAAAAAAGTCTATAACCAGTCGCTCACTGCAACCTTAATTGAAGCAAACGGCGCTGAAAACACCGAGAAACTGGTAAATGCTTGGGTGGATAACTTAGCTACCGACGTTTTCTCTGACGACACCGCGTTACTGCAAGCCATTAATGCCGGCCAATGTGATGTGGGTATTGTCAACAGCTACTACTACGGCCGCTTGCACAAACAAGACCCAGACCTAAAAGTAAAACTGTTCTGGCCGAACCAAGACAACCGCGGCGTGCACGTAAACTTATCTGGTGCAGGTATCACTAAGTACGCGCCCAATGCGGATGAAGCCCGCAAACTCTTAGAGTGGATGACCACTGAAGAAGCGCAAAGCATCTTTGCTGGAGCAAACCAAGAGTTCCCAGCGAACCCAAGCGTTGCGCCTTCAGAAGAAGTTGCTGCATGGGGTGAGTTCAAAGCCGACACCGTACCAGTGGAAGTAGCTGGTAAGCGTCAAGCTGAAGCAATCCGTTTAATGGACCGTGCTAACTGGCGCTAATTGTCACAATAAACACAGCATGCAAACCGCCCCTTTGAGGGCGGTTTTTGCTTCTAGGGCAACACAACAGGTTGCAACGTACTCGCACCGCGAGTGGCCTCGCTGAGCATTTCTTGCACAGCAAGCACCTGAGTATCTGGCACCGCAAGATTTAACCAAGCACCCTCAGCATCAAACTCTTCACTGTTGAGCACCGCACCGGCTTCAGCCAAACGCACTTTAAACACATCCAAATAAGTGTAGGGGCAGTGCCCACGAAGCACAGTACGCGCTACCCGCTGTTCACTGCTAGCGGTTTGTAACACCTGTGTTGCACAGCCGCCATACGCTCGCGCTAAGCCACCCGTACCCAGTTGAATCCCGCCATACCAGCGCGTTACCACAATCAAGACCTGGTCAAACTGCTGGTTATCAATGGCCGCTAGAATCGGCCGGCCAGCCGTACCACTTGGCTCACCATCATCATTAAAGCGGTAGTACTCACCACAGCGCCACGCCCAACAATTATGCGACACATTGGCCGTGCTGAGCTGAGCAATCAACTCAGTGGCTTGCTCAGCACTGGGTAAAAATACCGCTTGCGCAAGAAACCGACTCTTACGAATCTCTTCTTGATAACTGTGGGACGCCTTAATCACTCGCATCTATTTACTCTCAACCCTCATCTAACGGCCATCGACTGCGCTGTTTAACCAGCAACTCACGCTGCCGGTCTGCTCTCCACACAGCCGCCCTTAAATAACGGTAAAAATATCATCCGCGGCCAATCGCGACTTAGGCAAGCCAGCATTAAAGTCGCTAGCGGCGTGATAACCTAGAGCCACGGCAGCAACCGCCGTTAGATCACGCTCATTGAGCGCAAACTCAGCATCCAAAAGTGCTTGATCAATACCTTCCATAGGTACCGCATCAATACCTAACAGCCCAGCCCCCAATAAAAAACTGCCCATATTTAGATAGACCTGTTTTTCCAGCCAATGGGGTACATCTTTCTTAATGTATTTGTGTTCATTTAAATAGGCTAGACGGGTGTTATGCGCTGCAGCTTTTGCTTCTGGTGCTGCCGCAAAGCGTCCATCGCGTTCTTCTGCGGCTAACACTTGCGCCAAGTAAGCCTCATCAACCTGAGTGCGTGCGCAAAACACCACAACATGCGAGGCCTGCAAAATCTTGCTGGCATTATAGCTGTAACTGCCGCCGGCACCCTTCGCAATACGGGCTTTACCTGCCTCAGTACTGGCGACAATAAAATGCCACGGCTGCACATTAGTGCTGGATGGACTCAAGCGTAACAAAGCAAAAAGCTGAGCAACCACCGCCTCTGGTAATTTCTTTGTTGGATCAAATGCCTTAGTGGCATAACGACGAGTCAAAGCCTCAGTTAACTGCATAACACTCCCCTCTAATAATTCATTCATCGCTTACTCACAGCTATTTAAAACAAGCATAACAACAGCACGCTAAGCACAACTTAGCAGCTCAATAACACTGTTAGACAGGCTGCAGTCAGCAACAGTTAAGTATATTTGTATCTAATTAAAACTTTTTTGCTTCTGGCTGCACATATTAGCCAAAGTGATACGGCTAAGGCTGACCAATATGAACTCTCAAATTGTAGAAATACCGGTAACTCAATGGCAATTACTCGAAACCCAGCCTAATTGGATTCAAGCGCTCGAACAAGGCAAGGTACTCTACTTACCCACATTACCCTTCACCTTAACTGAAGAAGAGCAAAAACTGCTTACCCCGGATGTGCTGGACGCCAAAGTACGCAATATTAGCCTAGCCGCAGACAACTCGCTGAAAGGTGCGGCCGGTGATGCCCATACGCAGGAACTGCTGGCAGGTATGCTCGAACGCTACCGCACGCAAGCGCAGCAACTTATCCACAGCCTACTGCCTAAATACCAAGGTGCTTTGCGTAATGCACCAACCAGCTACCGCCCCAAAAAAGTCGAAGCGCGTAAGCAGTCTTGGCGTGCCGATGACCGTCGTATGCATGTGGATGCCTTTCCATCTCGCCCCAATTATGGGGAGCGTATTCTGCGGGTTTTTAGCAATGTAAATCCGCATGGCGTGCCACGTGTTTGGCGCATTGGCGAACCTTTTGCCGACATGGTGGAAACCATGCTACCGCGCAGCAAGCCCTATGTGGCATGGCAAGCAAAAGTGCTGCACGGGCTGGGTATTACCAAATCCCTACGCAGCCCATATGACCACCTGATGCTGCAACTACACGACAATATGAAAGCAGATATGCACTACCAAAAAACCGCCAAACAAATCAGTATGCCGTTTCCTCCCGGCTCGGTTTGGGTATGTTTTTCTGACCATGCCTTACATGGTGTAGAGTCTGGCCAATATATGCTCGAGCAAACCTTCCATATTGCCCCAGAGCAGCAGTACGACCCAAGCATCAGCCCACTGGCACACTTAAGCAAAGTCACACAGCGCCAGTTGGTATAAGCACGCAGGCTTTACAGTGTGTTGCACGAGCCAATGTGTAGAGCCTTTCAACTCGCAGCAATCAATCGCGGCTTCTTGACTAGAGATCACCGCCTCTAATACACAGTGAACCACATTGCCCTCCTCATCCAACTTAAGCTCCGTCACCATAAAGTGTTTTTCTTTATTGGCGGGTCGCACTGCGGTCCACTTACTGTGCAGTAGTTTTTTAGGATTAATTTGATGCATGCCATACTCCTTACCAAAGCGCGAATGTTCACCTTCGCAAATATTGATAGTGTGCCTCAGCAAAGTACTACAGCAATCCCTTGCCTGACTAGGATGAAATTCGGCAACAGTTTTTGTTACTCTTAATGGGTTATAGCAAGCGCCCTTTGCCTCCAACGACCGACTGAGTTGCGACCGTGCCAGTAAATCTACCCTTAACAGAAAGCCTAACAGTTGAATTTAAAAGCGACCGCAATGGCTATCCAGACCATGAATTGATTGAAGCGCTCACCTGCCTAGCAAACACTGCGGGTGGAGAGCTGTGGCTGGGTGTTGAGGACGATGGCACCCCCAGCGGTCTGCACCGCAACCATCGCAATACTCGGCACTTAGCCAAGCTGATAGCCGAGCAAACACAACCGCCATTAGTTGTTGCCGTCCACAAGCACGCCATTAATAACATTACTGTGGCAAAAATAAGTGTGCCGCAAGCACCACACTTAATCGCCACCCTTGCCGGTGCTTACTTACGCCGCCGCCTAAAATCTGATGGCACACCTGAATGCATCCATATCTCGCCAGACCACCCTTAAGCTCATAGTCTTGGCAAGCCATAGCGCACCCAGCTCAGCCTGTATAAGTTTTACAACGCAGACAGCGCTTACAACATAGCTTCCCAGTAACCCTACTTACTTGCTAAAAACTCTGCAAAATCTGCAGCCATCACTGAAATACATAAGGTATGCTCTAGATTCAGTTTTGCGCTACAACAATAAATAATTGGCCATGACCAATTTAAGGAAACCAGCATGAATCACTCCCCAACAGCGGCCGCCCGCCGGCGACTGCAGCCTAGCTTTGTGACAAGTAGCGCCAACACCTGGTTCAAGCACCAGCAGCCGTCTGCCAACCGCATTCAGCACGGTCAAACTGTGGAGATCAAACATGCCTGCAACTGATTCTCCTCAGCCAGAAGCGGCCAGCTCAGTATTAACTGCGATCATCATTGGTAGCGGTTTTGCTGGTATTGGCATGGCCGTGGCATTACGACAAGCGGGCATCACTGACTTTATTATTTTAGAAAAAAACCATGAT
The DNA here is from genome assembly GCF_027498055.1 of Denitrificimonas caeni. Classification (GTDB taxonomy): domain Bacteria; phylum Pseudomonadota; class Gammaproteobacteria; order Pseudomonadales; family Pseudomonadaceae; genus Denitrificimonas. Next base: position 521,837 of record NZ_CP114976.1, on the reverse strand, counting down.
GTTGGTGGTGTTTGGCGTGATAACAGCTACCCCGGCGCGGCCTGTGATGTACCTTCGCATTTGTATTCATTTTCCTTTGAGCCCAATCCTGACTGGACCCGAGTCTTCGCCTCGCAGGCGGAAATCTACTCTTATCTGCGCCAATGCGCGCGTAAGTATGCCTTAACCCCACACATTCAGTTCGGCGCTGAAGTACAACAAGCCGCCTACAATGAAAGCGCTGCACTATGGCAAGTGGGCCTGACTGATGGCCAGCAACTGCAAGCCACATTATTGATCACTGCGACCGGACAACTGAGCCGTCCAGCCTTGCCGAAACTGGACGGTATAGAAACCTTTCAAGGCCACTCCTTTCACTCAGCCACTTGGGATCACAGCTACCCATTAGCCAGCAAGCGCGTCGCAGTGGTTGGCACTGGCGCATCCGCGATTCAGTTTGTGCCAGCCATCGCAGATCAAGTCAAACACTTAACGGTATTTCAACGCTCACCAGCTTATCTAAAAAAACGACCGGATCGAGCCTATAAGAGCTGGGAAAAAGCTCTCTTTCGTAGACTCCCATGGGCGATGAAGCTGCACCGCGCCAGCATTTATTTACGCTATGAGTCGCAAGCGCTGGCATTTACCAAGTTCAAAGGCTTAATGAAACTCGCCGTCGGTCGCCCCTTTAACAAGATGCTGGCACAAGACGTTGCCGACCCAGAGCTGCGCAGGCAACTCACCCCAGACTACCCAATTGGCTGCAAGCGTATTCTGCTCTCGAGCGAATATTTAAAGACCATGAGCAAAGCCAATGTTGAACTGGTCACGACCGCTATCCAGCGCGTCACCGCAGAGGGTATTGAAACCACTGACGGAGTAGAATACCCAGTTGATGCGATTATCTACGGCACAGGTTTTGCCGCCACGGAGTTTCTTGCGCCGATGCAGATTACCGGTCGCCAAGGTCTGGACCTCAACAGCGCTTGGCAAAATGGTGCACAGGCTTATCTAGGTCTTACTGTGCCCAATTTCCCTAACTTTTTTATGCTGTATGGGCCGAACTCAAACCTTGGCCATAACTCTATTGTGTATATGCTTGAAAGCCAGATTGCCCATGTTCTGCGCTGCTATCGTGCGCTGCAAGCCAGCAATAGCAGCGCTATTGAAGTGGATGCAAGCCGCTACCGCAACTTCAATCTTAAAATCCAACAAGGTCTGGCCAACACCGTGTGGCACGGCTGCAAAAGCTGGTATGTGGATGAGTCAGGACACAACAGCACCAACTGGCCCGGTTTTACTCTGTCTTACCGTTATTTGACGCGCTTCTCTAGCTTGCAAGCCTATCGCTTTACCAGCACCAGCCTCAACGTGGCAGGCACAACACAAACCATTACCGTTGCTGAGCCACAAGACTGGCTAGAAAAACTGCATGCAAGCGTCCTGCGCGGCTTTTTACGGGTTATTTTTCGGCGCATCATGGGCCCTCCTTTTGCCGCGAGCACACAACGCAAAGTCACTCAATTTCTCTCCCTCATCGCTCCCGGCGTGCGCGGCGTAACGCAACATACAATCAGCACGGCCGGCATCTCCACTCAAGTGCTCACACCAAAAAAGAAGCAAGCCCAGGGCGTTATTCTGTACCTGCATGGCGGTGCTTTTTGTTTAGGCAGCGCACAATCACACCGCAGTCTTACTACCCGCTTGGCCGTTGACTCAGGTCTACCAGTTTGGCTACCTGAATACCGCTTGGCCCCTGAGCACCCGTACCCAGCCGCGCAAGACGACGTGCTAGCTTGTTATGACGCACTACGCCAAAACTACCCAGCTGAACAGATTGTCATTGGTGGCGATTCAGCCGGCGGCGCGTTAGCCTTGGCCTTGGCATTAACCCTAAAAGCTCGCGGCGATAGACTGCCCGCCGCACTGCTGCTGATTTCACCAGTCACCGACGCCCGCCTAAGTGGCGCAACACTGGTCTCCAAGCACGGCACAGACCCAATGCTGCGTCGCGGCTGGTTAGAACAAGCCTTAGATTGGTACCAACCTCCGCTCGATGCAGACAGCTACCGCCCACTTGAAGTTGATTTAAGCGGTCTACCACCGATGCTGATTCAGGTTGGTGAGCAAGAGTTATTGCTAGCAGATTCGACGCGGCTGGCAGAGCACGCCGGCAACTGCGGCGTACCTTGCCAACTGGAAATATATGCAGCCCGCTGGCATGTCTTCCACTTACAAGCACTCTCTCTCAAATCAGCCCAGCAAGCCATCCGCACCTTGGCCGCCTTTGCTAAGGAGCACGTGAGCGCAAACGCTGCTGTACCAAACACTGATCACCGCTCTGAGGATAACGCCTGATGATTAAAGAACAACGCTCTTGCGTCCTGATCAGTGGCGCAGCAAACGGTATTGGTCGCGCCACTGCACGCTTATTTGTCGAGCACGGCTGGTTTGTGGGTTTGAGCGACATTGATACCCATGCTCTGGCCATATTAGGCGAGGAGTTGGGCGCAGAGCATGCACTCACACTGCCTCTAGATGTCACGCAAGCGGAGCAATGGCAAAGCACTTTGGCCAACTTCTTTCAACGTACCGGACGCTTAGACCTGTTGATTAATAATGCTGGCATTCTGATTTCTGGGCATTTTACAAGCAACCCATTAACCCGCCATCAAGCCTTAGTGGATGTGAATATTAATGGCGTACTCAACGGCTGCTACTTGTCACTGCCTTATTTACTAAAAACCTCTGGAGCACGGGTAATCAACCTATCCTCCAGCTCAGCTATCTATGGGCAGGCATCCTTGGCCACCTACTCGGCAACAAAATTTGCCGTACGTGGTTTAACTGAAGCATTAAATATTGAGTGGCAAGCGCATGGAATCAGCGTGGTGGATATCATGCCGCTATTTGTGCAAACCGATATGATCACCGACATGGATGCACGTAGCATTAAGGTGTTTGGTGCCAAGCTTACCGCTGAAGATGTGGCGCAAACCATCTGGCGCGCAGCTAACCAAGGTAATCGCTATAACAAAGTACACTGGCCAGTTGGCGCTCTATCCACTTGGCTGTTACGCTTCAGCGGCATCACCCCAGCATGGCTCAACCGTTTTATAGCCAAACGTATCAGCGGTTGAGCAAGCTTAATGCTGCTTAAGACGCGAGCTGCATGCAGGTTGCCAGTGCCGATACCACAAGGCAAACAACAGCGCACACTTAACACCCAGCCATAAAAAACGGCGCGGATACTATCCTGCGCCGTTGTTGTTCACAGCTCTGACTAGAACTTAGCTAGCGGTTTTCTTTTGCTTTTTTTGTTTCTTCTCTTTAATACTGGTTAAGTTTAAAAAGTGATCTAGAGTGTCATCTAAAATTTCTAACCAAGGCTGCGGCAACTCAGGTGCCAAGGTATTGGTTAAGGTCGAACGGTAAGACTTTTCTCTAAAGCCCATAATGTCGACTTTCTTGTCTTTCTGCCACTGTTTGAAAATCTCACCCTGCTTTTCTACAGCAAACTCAGGGTAATCAGTGACATTAGTCAAATCACGGATATACAGCGCCTGGAAATCAATTTCTTGATCAACGGTCTGTACTTTCTCGTATTCAGCCAACCATTTTTTCTCATCGGCTTCACGTGTCGCTAAGTCTGGCAGCTCAATCTCGCCCAGAATCACATCACGGGCATACCAAGCTTGTGCATCAAACATATTGAAAGTGAAATACTGATCCTGCATACCTAAATAAATCAGCTTTGGATTCGGCTGCCAGAACACGCCTTTGTACAGGTTCTCTGGGTATAAGCAGTTGTGCGTCTGTAGGCGCAACTCATCAGGCAAGAACGGGAAGTGGAATAAATACCCCGTACACATAATTACTGCATCAAACGCCTGACTAGTACCATCAATAAAGTGCGCTACATCACCTTCAAAGTGACTGATCAATGGCACTTCTCGAATACCCTCTGGCCAGTCATAACCTAGCGGCTGGCTACGATAACTAATGGTGACGGACTTGGTGCCGTACTTATAGCACTGAGTACCAATATCTTCAGCGGAATAGCTACCACCCACCAGTAAGATGTCATCGCCTTCAAACTCTAATGCATCACGGAAGTCGTGGGCATGCATAACGCGGTTCGGGAACTCTTCCAAACCTTTAAAGTAGGGCATATTGGGCGTGGAGAAGTGACCAGTAGCAACTACCACGTAATCGAACTCGCCTGTTTCCTGCTCACCAGTTTTATGATTCATTACCGTTACAGTGAACTTTTGTGTGTCATCATCAAAAGTCACCCAACGCACAGGACACTCAAAACGAATGTACTTACGGATATCCTGCTTATCAATGCGACCCATAATATAGTCTTTGAGGACTTCACGGGGCGGGTAGGAAGGAATTGGTTTGCCGAAGTGCTCTTCGAAAGAGTAGTCAGCAAACTCAAGGCATTCTTTCGGACCATTCGACCACAAATAACGGTACATACTGCCGTGAACTGGTTCACCGTTACGATCTAAACCTGTGCGCCATGTGTAGTTCCACATACCGCCAATTTCGTTTTGTTTCTCATAGCAAATGATTTCTGGCAGGTTTTTCACACCCGCTAAACGAGCTGCTTCAAACGCTCGTAATTGCGCCAAACCACTCGGACCTGCACCTAAAATCGCTATTTTTGTATTACTCAAAACATACTCCCAACAGTTTAATTGCTTACTATTGTAACACTTTTTGACAATTTATGTTTTATGAGTAGATATATACCGATTTAAGACGGATAAATGAGCGTAACGCAAACCCACTAACAGACACCACGCCCCAGCAATCAGCAATCTCATAACTCTAGTCCTGCGCTACTCATACCCCATACATGCAATGGCAGCTGCAGCAAACGCATTAATAGCAACCCACTCTATAAACAATACAGTACAAGCAAACTTAGCCATTAGTGTATCTAATACCCAGCTCACAACTCACCTCCAAACCTTCCTGCAATGCTACGCGCAGCTGCATGCTAAACAACAAAATTTTTATAAAAATTTATAAACATAATTATATTGCGAAACCACCTAGTTATTTTTAAATACCTATTGTATAAACAATATTGACGGTGCAAGAATGTAACACCATGCACCTATAACTAAGGAGATAGTTTAGATGGCTATTCATGGAACTCTAGATCCCTACGCTTCTGGTGATATGAGGCGCGATCTACCTAAATACACCATGCCTAATACAGGTATGGAATCAGATACAGCATTTAACTTAGTAAAAGATGCATTGCTGTTAGATGGTGTAGCACGACAAAACCTCGCAACCTTCTGCCAAACTTGGTCAGATGATAAAGTTCATAAAATCATGGACTTATGCCTTGATAAAAACATGATTGACAAGGATGAGTATCCTGCCACTGCAGAGTTAGAAAAGCGCTGCGTGCATATGATCGCTGATCTTTGGAACTCTCCCGATGCGAAAAACACCGCTGGTTGCTCAACCACCGGTTCCAGTGAAGCCGCCATGCTTGGTGGCCTAGCCATGAAGTTCAGATGGCGTAACAAGCGCAAAGCTGAAAACAAACCTTACGACAAGCCCAACATTGTCACTGGCCCTATTCAAGTTTGCTGGGAAAAGTTTGCCCGCTACTTCGATGTAGAGCTTCGTGAAGTGCCCCTTGAGCACGACCGCTTGGGCCTTGACGAAAATATCATGCTCGACTATATCGATGAGAACACCATCGGTGTAGTACCTACTTTTGGCGTGACCTTTACCTGTCATTACGAGCCTGTGGCAGCTATTTGCGCAGCCTTAGATAAACTGCAAGAAGAAAAAGGCTGGGATATTCCAGTTCACGTTGACGCAGCCTCTGGTGGTTTTATCGCCCCCTTCGTTGAGCCAGACATTGTCTGGGACTTCCGCTTACCTCGCGTGATGTCGATCAATACCTCAGGCCATAAGTTTGGCTTAGCACCGCTAGGCGTAGGCTGGGTGATTTGGCGCAACCTCGAAGACTTACCTGAAGATTTGATTTTCTGGGTGAACTACTTAGGCGGCAATATGCCCACCTTCGCCCTTAACTTCTCTCGTCCGGGCGGCCAAATTGTTGCGCAGTACTACCTACTGACCCACTTAGGCCGCGAAGGCTACAAAGCCATCATGAGTAACCTTTACGATAATGCCCAGCATATCGGTAAAGAAATGGTGAAAATGGGTGACTTTGAGCTGTTCTTTGATGGCGACTCAAAAAAGGGCATCCCAGCCATCTCCTGGACCCTGAGCAATCCTAAAGCGGCCTACAGCCTCTACGATCTCTCTGACCGTTTACGCATGCGTGGCTGGCAAGTTGCCGCGTACTCCATGCTGCCCAATATCGAAGAAATCGTAGTCATGCGCTTAGTGTTACGCCATGGCTTTAGTCGTGAATTGGCCGATCTGTTTGTTGAGGACGTACAGCGCGCGCTGGACTACTTCGAGAAGCACCCAGTTTCGGTTGTGCAAACATCCGATGATGCCAATAACAACTTTGACCACAGTGGCCGCACCAAGTAAGGCAGCCGCTTGCAGCAAAACTAAGCCTAGCTGATTTTTTCAGTTAGGCTTTTTTATACTGCCTTAGGTATAAATTTTCTTTAAAGGTCAGGTAGCTAAAGCCGATGACCTTTAAAGCAAGTTTATCCAGTACACCCGCTAAGCAGCGAAACAAGCACAACAGCCACTGCGCAATGCTCGTACTGACGCATCTATATTTTAGTATGCTGTAATCAAATACAACTCTCTGTTGATCACCTTGTATGAAGTTTCTATATGAGCTTAAATAAATTAAGTAAAGCAGCCAAAGTGTGCTGGATTGTCGTCAGTTGTATAGCCTTTAGTGCGCAGAGCCTGGCGCAAATAAACACAGCGCCAGCCATAGCGCCACAATACTCAGCAAGCGCTGCGCAGCCATTACGTTTTAGTGAAGCGCAAAAGTTACTGTTTAGCTATTCTTGGCAATTAGCTGCAGCTCAAGCCGATCTAGATAGCAAAATCGCGCGGCAAGAATCTGTAGAGTTACTAGGCGGCCCTTCTGTCTTACTTGCTGCCGACCGTATCCACTACAACCTTGACGCAGAAGTGAACCTGAACAAAGTCACCAACGATGCCATCGGTGATATATCTGGCGGCCAATTGCATCTACCTGGTTTTGTGCATCTACCCAACACTGAAATCAGGCGCAAAGGCAATGTCAACACGGTAAATGCCCTAGTGGCTTGGCCAATTTATACCGGCGGTAAAATCACCGCCACCAAAGACTTTATTGCCGCGCAAACAGACGAAGCTGCTGCCGATGCCCGCAGCGCCAATAGCATGGTGTATGCCGAGTTGGTCACCCGCTACTTTGGCGCGCAGCTCGCACAAAAAGCCGCCAAGCTCAGACAAGATGCGCTGCAAGCCATCACTATTCACGATAAAACCGCCCAGCGCATGCTTGATGAAGGCTTAATTGCCAAAGTTGAACGCTTAGAAGCGCAAGTTGCCTTAGAAGACGCCAAACGCGATGCCCACCAAGCCAACAACCAGGCTGAACTGGCCAATATCGCCCTGCAACGCTTACTGCAAAGTGAGCAAGTGGTCAGCCCAACCACACCCTTGTTTATTAGCCAGCGCAGCCTTGCACCGGTCGCTGAGTTTATTAATCTAGCACTGGTCAATCATCCTATTTTAGCCAAGGTTGCAGCAAAAAAAGAGCAAGCCGAAGCGCTGCATAAGGCTGATGAATCGCTGTGGAAACCTGGCGTCACAGCCTTTGCTCAACAGCAACTCAATAAAAGTCAAAAAAATCGCATGGCTGGTGTCAGTGTGCACTGGACATTATGGGGGCCACTGGATCGCCGTAGTTCAAACCGCTCCACTTTGGCGCAAATCCATCAAGCCGAATACTCTGACCAACAAGCCAAAGAAGACATCAGTGTGCTGGTGGAAATGAATTGGCGCACGGTCAATGATGCACGGCAAGCCTACTTTGCGCTCGACAGTAACATTGCCTTAGCCCATGAGTTTTTGCGCTTACGCCAAGCCGGTTTGCGTGAGGGTACCAGTACCGTATCAGACCTTATCGATGCACAAGTGAATCTAACAAAAGTTAGAACAGAGCAAGCACAAGCGGCCAATAACTATATCCAAGCACTGATGCACCTATTAACCAGCGCCGGAATACCTGACCAGTTTGAAGACTATTTAAACTCTGCTAGCACGCAGGTCAAACTCTGACTTAAGGGATGTAAAAAATGCAACGCAAAAGCACCATACTCATTGTTGTTTTATTTATTATTCTCGCCGTGCTGGTTGGCCTTGGCTTGTATCAAGCCAGTCGTCCGACCCCAGTGGTATTACAAGGACAAATGGAGGCACAAACTGTAGATGTTGCTGCAAAAGTTGCTGGACGGGTCACAGAAATCTACGTCAAGGAAGGCGATCAAATTGAAATTGGCACGCCAGTAATGCGCTTGGATGGCCTCGAAATTAACGCCAAACTCAAGCAAGCTCGCGCAGCTCAAGACGCTGCCAATGCGGTGGCCGAAAAAGCCGAAAAAGGCACTCGTCCACAAGAAATAGAAATGGCTAAACAAACCTGGCAACAGGCGCAAGCTGCAGCAGAGTTAGGGCGTAAAACCTTTCAGCGAGTAGACAACCTGGCCAAAGAAGGCTTGCTCTCCAAACAATCGCGCGACGAGGCCTTTGCCAACTATGCTGCCACCCGCGACCAAGCCGCAGCCGCCAAAGCTCTATACGATATGGCCTTGGCCGGTGCCCGACCTGAAGATAAAGTCGCAGCGCTCGCTCAAGCCCGCGAGGTGGCCGGCGTCGTGGATGAAGTTGAAATTGCTGAAACCGAAGCCCACCTGAAAAGCCCAGTGGCCGGCGAAGTCAGCTCGGTGATCAGTAAAGTCGGCGGCATCACCCCACAAGGTGTGCCCATTATCACTGTGGTGGATTTAAACGATCAGTGGGTGGTACTGAATGTGCGCGAGGACTATGTCGCGCAATTTGCTTTGGGCACCACGTTTGAAGGCAAACTGCCCGCTCTGGCCAGTACCGACCTTAAGCAACCTATTACCTTTACCGTCTATGCCAGCTCAGTTCTACCTGACTTTGCCATTTGGCGTGCCACCCACAACAGCGAAGGCTTTGATCTAAAAACCTTTGAAGTTAAAGCCCGTCCGCTTGCGCCAATCAAGGGCATGCGCCCCGGCATGAGCGTTCTGGTCACTTTATAGAGACGCCCCTATGATCTCTAACGCCCCGTTTGCACAGAGCTGGCAGCGCGAGTGGCAATGGCTACGCGGCAGCCCTTGGGATATGGCCATGATATTTTGGTTGCCCTTGGGTTCAGTATTTTTTATTTGGTGGCTGTTTGCCGCGCAAATACCTTTTCAGCTGCCCATCGGGGTCTGGGATCAAGATCACAGCAGCCTCAGCCGGCAAATAACCCGCTACTTGGATGCCACACCGGGCTTACGGGTGGCCGCGCAATACAGTGACGGCCGCGAAGCACAAGCCGCCTTACAAGCGGGCGCTGTGTATGCAGTAATGTATCTACCCAATGAGCTCAGCAATAATGTAAAAAGCGGGCAGCCGGCCAATGTGGTGCTCAACGTCAACGCTCAGTTTGGCACTCACTCAGGCTTGATTGAGCGTGATGTCAAAACCACCATAGGGACGCTTTCGGCGGGTATTCAAATGCAGATGCGCATGGCCCATGGTCAGCCCGCAGAACAAGCGCAAGCAAGTTTTTCGCCTCTGCAGTCCAACAACACTGCGCTATTTAACGTGGCCGGTAATTATCAGCTGTTTTTAGGCAGCGTCTTAATTCCAGCACTGCTGCATATTTTTGCCGTGACCGCAGGTGCCTACAGTGTCGGTCGCGAATTACGGGATAAGATTCTCGGACAATGGCTTGGCACACGCATTGACTGGGCAACCTGCAGCATCGCCCTACTGGGCAAACTTGCCCCGGCCATGCTGGCGTTATCTTTGGTCACAGGTATTTCTATGTGGCTAATCGCCCAGCCCGGTGTAGACAGTTTAAGCGCCCTTCTCACTGTTTATCTGAGTCTTTGTTTGCTGATTTTTCTATCCTTAGTAATCGGCGCATCTTTTTCTCTCATCACTGGCTCGCTACGTATCGCACTGTCTGGCGGTGCCTTTATGACCTCCCCAGCTTTTGCCTTTAGCGGTACAGGCTTTCCGCTATTGGCCATGTCCAGTGGCGCTTATGCTTGGGCCATGCTACTACCCTTTACTCACCACGCACTCTTGCAAGTAAAGCTGTTGCAAATGCAGGGGCCCGTCAGTTTGGCTATTCCGGCACTGATTGGCTTTACTTTAGCCAGTGTGGTGTTTTTCGCAGTCGATATTGCTCTCTTACAGCGCGCCTTAAAGCGTCCAGAAAAATGGGGAGCTCGCTAATGCAAAAACCTTCTTTTTGGGCAGCTTTTAAAGAAACCTTCCACGCGATCTTCAAAGATGAAGAAATCATCTTGATGGTGATCCTTGCACCTATTTTATATGGCTTTTTCTACCCTTGGCCTTATTCCAACCAGCTAGCGCTGCAAGTACCTGCCGCCATCATAGATTACGATAACACTGACCTGTCGCGACAAATTTATCGCTACGCTGCCGCCGACCCAAGAATAGCCGTACTGCGCCTGCCCAGTGAGCAAGCAGCGAAAGAAGCGCTTTGGCATGGCGAAATCGAAGGCTATATGATTTTGCCAGCCAACTTAAAGCATGACGTTTTGCACAACAAAGCCGGTAACGTCGCCATTGCGGGGAATGGCAGCTATGTTCTGCTCAACAAATCCGTCCTTTATGGTTTTGCTGAAGCCGTGGGTACGGTTTCTGCCGGCATCGCTATTGAGCAATTTACCGCACAAGGAATGTCTGCTGAACAAGCCTACACCGCGGCTCAGCCGCTCATCCTTAACACCAAAGCCTACTACAACGTCAGTCAAGGTTACGCCAGTTATGTGGTGCCAGCCGTGGCATTATTAATTTTGCAGCAGACCTTGTTAATGGGGGTTGCGCTCTATGTCGGCACATTATTTGAGGCGAAAAAAGCCCACGCCAGAGCCAGCACTTGGTGCGCTCGTATTCTGGCATTTTGTTCTGTGTCTTGGCTGATTATGGGCTTTTACTTTGGTTGGCTCTTTACCTGGATGGACTTTGCTCGAGGCGGCAACCTACTCGGTACATTATTACTGATGCTGATCTACGCACCTACCGCAATCATTTGGGGCGCGTTGCTGGGCTTGTGGTTTAAAGTTCGCGAGCGCTCCCTGCAGGTACTGGCCTTCACCTCTTTACCCATCTATTTTATTTCGGGATTTTCTTGGCCCGCTGAAGGCCTGCCACCCTTGATGCAAACGTTGCGCTGGCTGATTCCAAGCACCCCTGCTATTCAAGCATCGATTCGCCTTGATCAAATGGGCGCCAGCATCAGCACGGTTACACCTTACTTACTCAATATTGCTGCATTGGGCATTATTGGCTTTATCCTCCTCTTACTGGTTGGTCGTAAACGTAGCACTGAGATTGATAAGTAGAGTCTAGCAAGAGCAATCCAAGGAGTTTTTATGTGTACAAGAGTCGTATACCACGGAAAAAACCAGCAAATTTTCACCGCCCGTTCAATGGACTGGAAAGTGGATGTAAATACCAATATTTGGCAACTGCCACGGGGCGTTAAACGCGTTGGTAGTATTGGCCCTAACTCTTTAACTTGGACCTCAACTTACGGCAGCGTGGTGTCCACCGGTTACGATATGGCCACCACTGATGGCGTTAATGAAAAAGGCCTTTCAGTCAACCTGCTGTGGCTGGTTGAATCACAATACCCCACTGTGAGCGCAGACAAACCAACCCTGTCCATTGCCATCTGGGGACAATATATTCTCGATCAGTTCGCCAGCGTAGCCGATGCGGTCGCCACACTTAAAGATGAGCCATACACCTTGGTCACTGCCCAAGTACCCGGTGAAGACCGCCTTGCCACTCTGCATATGTCAATCTCCGACAGCAGCGGCGACAGCGCCATCATTGAATACATTGATGGCAAGCAAGTCATTCACCACGATCGCAGCTATCAAGTTATGACCAACTCGCCCACCTACGATGAACAGCTGGCCCTGAATAAGTACTGGCAAGAGATCAGCGGCACCGTAATGTTGCCCGGCACAAACCGCGCCGCAGACCGCTTTGCCCGCGCATCTTTTTACGTCAACGCAGTAGCCCACGACGATGATCCAGATATTTCTTTAGCCAGTGTACTTAGCGTCATCCGTAATGCCTCAGTGCCTTATGGGTTAAATACTGCTGAAGAACCAAATATTTCTTCTACCCGCTGGCGTACAGTGGTGGATCACCAGCGCTTACTGTACTTTTTTGAGTCCACTTTAACGCCAAATGTTTTTTGGGTGGATTTAAAGGGTATCGACTTTAACGACAGCCAATGGACTGCACGCAAACTGGATCTAGGCGCCAATGAACGCAATATTTTTTCTGGTAAAACCAACGCTGAGTTCCAGCCGCACCCAGACTTTCATTTCTTAGGCACGCCAGCAGCCTAATCGCCGCAATACCGGTCAGAGTCACACCATGCTGCTCTGACCGGAGCCATATTTACCGCACTCATTTCCTGGGCTCGAAAATATCAATGAATATGTTTCCCTCCATTGCCAAAATGACGCAGCTGACCAATATTCTATTGGCTGATTTTGGCTTATCTGACGCCAACATAAAACATGTGGTATTTAGCCTGGTAATACTGCTGGGAGTAGTGTTTTTTCTAGTTGGGCGCGTAATCAGTAATTGGCTACTGGGGCTTTTTTTAACCCAGGCCAGTAAAAGAGACCTCAAAGAACGGCAACTACTCAGCTCTCTAGGCCAATATAAAGTCGCCCATCATATGGCTAATTTGATCCCAGTCATTCTACTGGGCCTGATTATTCCGCTGTTTCGGGTTGATTTCCCAGAGCTGTTACCCAAAGTCATCGCCGTCCTCGACACTATTTTTCTCTGGTTTGTCCTACGCTTGCTCGGCGCTATTTTGAAAGGTATGTGTCACTTTCTAAAGACCCTCGACTCATATCGCGATAAACCTCTAGAAAGTTATGCCCAAATTATAATGTTGGTGCTGTACTTTATTGCCTTAGCATTTTTATATGTGAAATTTACCGACAAATCCATAACCGGTTTTTTTGGCACCTTAGGAGCTATTTCTGCAGTTTTAATGCTGATTTTTAAAGACACCATTTTGGGCATTGTCGCCAGTATTCAGGTGGCGATGAACGACATGGTAAGAATCGGCGACTGGGTCACGATGAAGAGCTGTGGTGCTGATGGTTACGTTATAGAAATCAACCTAACCACGGTAAAAGTACGTAACTTTGATAACACCGTCACCACTATCCCTACCTACACGCTCATCTCAGGTTCATTTCAAAACTGGCGCTCAATGTATGAGTCCGGTAACCGGCAAATTCAGCGCTCGATCATTATCAAACCCTCGACGATTAAATTTCTGACCCCAGAAGACGTAGAAAGAATGAAGAGCATTCAACTGATTACGCAATACCTCCAAGAACGGCAAACAGATATTGAAACCAGCAACCTAAAGAACAATGTCAATAAAGAGCTAATGGTTAACGGCCGTAACCTAACCAACTTTGGTGTGTTTAGAAAATATATCGCCACCTATCTGGCACACAACTCGGCTATCAATCAAGAGAACGCTCCAACCATTAGAGCTTTACAGCCCACCGAGTATGGCTACCCAATAGAAATTTACGCCTATGTAAAAGATACGCGCTGGGCTAATTACGAGTATATCCAAGCAGCAATATTTGACCATATTACCGCAGCCGCCAGCTATTTTGACTTAGAGGTGTGTGAACTCACAAGTTAATTCAAATATAAAGTAAGAGTCTATTTGTAATGATTTTTCACATATCGTATATTTAAAATTCAACAGCGTGAGAGCCAATGATAGCGCCTCTCATTAATATTGGATTTCTTTCAAATACTGGGAGATAGAGTGCAAGCCTAATAATTTCAGGTTTAAAGATCTTTGCCTAGCATGTGCGAAAATCGATTTATTAGAGCAGTCGGTTACTACTAATAAGGATAGCTATTATGTCTACAAACAGCGTGAGTCCTGCAACTAAGCAGTTGTCTATGTTGGGGTTCTTTGCCATTACTGCATCAATGGTAATGGCGGTGTATGAATACCCAACCTTCGCAACCTCCGGCTTTAGCTTAGTCTTCTTTTTACTCCTCGGTGGTATTTTGTGGTTTATTCCTGTGGGCTTATGCTCAGCGGAAATGGCCACAGTAGAAGGCTGGGAAGAAGGCGGTGTCTTTACTTGGGTCTCTAACACCCTTGGTGAGCGCTGGGGTTTTGCCGCCATTTCATTTGGCTACTTGCAAATCGCCGTGGGCTTTATCGCCATGCTTTACTTTGTCCTCGGGGCTTTGTCGTATATTTTAAGCTGGCCTGCACTCAATACAGACCCAATTGTTAAAACGATTGCTGGCTTAATTATTTTGTGGGGCTTAGCCTTTACTCAGTTTGGAGGTACTCGCTACACAGCAATTATTGCCAAAATAGGTTTTTTTGCCGGTATTCTTGTACCCGCTCTGATTTTAGTGGGTTTATCCATTGCTTACCTAGTCAGCGGCGCGCCATTACAAATCAAAATGGATGCTGCCAGCTTCTTTCCAGACTTCACTAAAATTGGCACATTGGTAGTCTTCGTCGCCTTTATTTTAAGTTACATGGGTGTCGAAGCTTCGGCCACTCACGTTAACGAAATGAAAAACCCCGGTCGCGACTACCCAATCGCAATGGTGCTTTTAATGGTGTGTGCCATTACTTTAAGCTCCATCGGTGGTCTGGCCGTAGCAGCAGTGATCCCCCATAGCGAGATCAACCTGTCAGCCGGTGTGGTTCAGGCTTTTGAAGCATTAATCGGCCATTACGGACCCAGTCTAGGCTGGACAATTCGCATCGTGGTATCGCTGCTAATGCTTGGTGTCTTAGCAGAAATTGCCGCGTGGATTGTTGGTCCATCACGGGGTTTATTGGTTGCTGCACAAAAAGGTTTACTGCCGCAGCGCTTAGCCCAAGTCAACAAAAATGGCGTACCTGTAGCTCTGGTGATTAGCCAACTAATGATTACTACTGTGGCTTTGATTGCTCTAACCAATACCGGTGGCGGCGGTAACCTGTCGTTCTTAATTGCTTTAGCACTAACCGTAGTGATTTACCTGTGCAGCTACTTCATGCTGTTCTTGGGTTACATCCAATTGGTGCGCAAGCAGCCTGAGAAAAAACGCGAGTTCAATATCCCCGGCGGCCCTACTTTAAAAATTATAGTGGCTGTAGTGGGCTTAACGATTTCCATCTTAGCTTTCCTTGTTTCATTCGTACCGCCAAGCTCCTTGCCAGGTGGTGAAGAAACAGAAATCTACGTGGGCTTGTTAGTGGTGAGCTTTATTATTGTCTTTTTACTCCCCTTCTTGGTGTATGCAATGCATAGCAAAAAAGGCAAAACCACCAACCATGAGCTGGTGCATATTAAATCTCACAACGCCCCCAAACATCACCTTTGGGTACACCCTAAAGCGCGCGCGACCCACCACATTGTTGTCACTGACGACAAACCAATTGACGGGTAAGCACAGCACATCCAGCGCAGCAATGCCAGCCTAGGATTGCTGCACTTAAACAACAAAAAACCCTCTGTAGCCATGCTAGAGAGGGTTTTCTTGTTTACTACTTACCTTGAGTAAGTTACTGCACTTTTTGTTTCGGCTGGGCTTGCCCCGCCGCAGCTGTCGGCGCAGGCTCAGACTTGGTAAAGCGCTCAATTGTGTGGCGGAAGTCATCTGTGTCCTTGGCATCCTCACGATTAATTTTAACTTTAATTTCCATCAAATTAAGTGAGGCAGGCGCGAACTCAGCTTTAACTCGGTGACCATTGCTGTCCAGCCCTTTGACCTCATAGCAACCGTCATCAACTTTAATGCGCTGCACCGTCCAGCCCTGCTCTTCCAGCTGCAAACGTAAGTTTTCCCGTGGCTGCCAATCAGCAACTGGATCAGTGCAGTCATCATCGGCAAAAACGCCGGCACTCATAGCCAATAATGACAGACTCAGAACAATAGGTTTGATTTTCATGGTGTCTTTCCTCTTGGTTGGTGTCTGTCACTTTAAGCCCCCGAGCTGACAGAAACCTGAATAGACGAGAAAATATCGTGCAATAATACACAAATTACAATTCAGACTGCTGTCAGCTCATGGCTGTAGTATCTTGGCTAGTTGCTTAGATTAAAGGTGCACCATGCGAGTACTCCTAGTTGAAGACACCGCTGGCTTAGGTGAAGCCGTACGCGATCAAATCAGTGATGACGGCCACGCTGTCGACTGGGCGCAAAACCTCAGCTTTGCTGAAGCCTGTATAAACACCACCTCTTATAATTTGATTTTGCTCGACCTGATGCTGCCCGATGGTCACGGCTTAGATTTTCTGAAGAAACTACGGGCAGCAGGCGCTAGCACACCGGTCATTATTCTCACGGCGCTGGATCAAGTCTCCGACCGTATTGCGGGATTAAATGCTGGTGCTGATGATTATTTGATCAAACCTTTTGATCTGTCGGAGTTATCTGCCCGCGTTGCTGCGGTAGCCCGCCGTTACAGTGGCAACCCTAACCCTTTACTGCAATTGGGCGACTTAGCAATTGATCTGAGCACGCACAGCATTAGCCGCGATGGCGTAGCGCTGGAGCTGACTGCTCGGGAGTGGGCATTATTTGAAAGTTTCTTGCAGCGCCCAGGCATGTTGCTGTCGCAGGCGCAGTTAGAGGATCGTTTGTACCAGTTTGGGGCAGAAATCGAGAGCAATATCATCGAAGTCTATATCAGCCGTTTACGCAAAAAGCTCGGCCGTGATGCCATTGTCACAGTGCGCGGTATGGGATATCGATTAGGCCTATGAGCAATCACACAAGCCTACAGAAAACCCTTGGCGTTTCACTGAGCATTAGCATTAGCTTGCTGTGGTTGCTGGCTGTTGTGACTGCGGGTTTTATTGCGCAGGATAAAATGAATACGGTATTTGATAGCGCTTTAGAAGAAACTGCACAACGTATTCTACCGTTAGCAGCAACTGAGATTTTGAGCCGCGACAGCGATAGCGATAGCGATAGCGACAGCAATGCACAGCGTATCCAAGCTTTAGAGGCTCACGATGAGCACCTCACCTACCTCGTGCGCAAACCATCAGGGGAACTATTGCTGCAATCCCATGATGTTGATTTAAATGTTTTTAGCGCGCTACCGCGAACAGGTTTTTATGAAACGGCCACCCACCGTTTTTATGGTGCAAACGCAGTTAGAGGCAGTATTTATATTGAAGTGGCCGAACCCCTAGCCCACCGCCACAGCGCAGTGTGGAGTGTTATTTTAGCTTTATTGACACCTTTGCTACTGCTCATTCCTTTAAGTTTATTGGCCGTGTGGTGGCTGATAAAGCGCTCACTGCGCAAAGTCGTCGAGCTACAACAGCGGGTCGCCGCCCGTGATGCTGGTGATTTATCCGCAGTCAAAGTGGAGCAGTTGCCAGCAGAGTTTGCGCCGTTACTGAGTGCGGTAAATCATCTCCTAGAGCGCCTGCGCCGCGCTTTAGAAGCAGAGCGCAGCTTTACCGCCAACAGTGCCCATGAGCTACGCACCCCGCTGGCGACCGCCCTAGCCAAACTACAGCGCCTGCAACGTCAGTCTCAAGATGCATCGGTTAACCTCCAAGCCCAAGACATTGAAACCTCGCTGCGCACCTTATCTGCCTTGTCGGAAAAGCTGCTAGAGCTGGCTAAAGCCGAAGGTGGCAGTGTACTTAGCGCCAGCCCCAATGACCTTACTCCAATTTTGCAAATGATCGTCAAAGACTACGAGTATCAAGCACCGCATCGTTTGCACTTAGAACTGCCAAATAATGCTGTGCTATCCCTGCTCGACCCAGATGCCTTCGCGATTTTAGTGCGCAATTTAATTGAAAACGCCTTAAAACATGGCGCCGACCAGCACCCCATCCACATCAGCCTCAGCGCTCAAGGTCGATTACGCGTCATCAATGACGGCGCTGTGATCCCTGCGGAGCAATTAGCCTTGCTGCGCCAGCGCTTTGTCCGCGCCAACAGCAGAAGTTTGGGCTCTGGTATTGGTTTAGCAATTGTTGATGCAATCGCTAGCGGTGCCGGCCTTCAGCTCAATTTACACTCTCCGGCTACTGGGCAAAATGCAGGCTTTGAAGTTGAGTTAAACATTATTGTTACGCGTTGAAGTTACAGTACTGAAGTACACTTTTATTCCGCCATAACACAGAGCTGTTGCATCATATTATTAATGCTACTGCCTTGAGTTAACCGCTAAAAAACAACTCTTCAAACATTAAAAGTCAAGCATATTTGCTATCACACAGCGCTTGGCCTAATATTCGTGCGCCGCATAAGCGGCTGTCAGAGGAAATAAAGGCTATATGGAAAGTTCTTGTATAAGTCCGTGTTGGACTTCACAGCATAATATAATCAGCGCGCTTGCTGACGGCTGCCTGTGGACTAAAAATAGCCTGGTCTAATTTGTAGTCTCCTCAAGTTGCCCGATGCTGGCCGCTTGGAGATTTACAATGATTGACATCCTCCCCGACCTAAAGGTCGGGGATTCCTACTGCTAGACGGCCATGCCCGGCCGCGAGAATATTTTGTGCCGCGTTTATATCACGGTCGTGGGCAACACCGCACCCACTGCACGTCCATTCTCTTATTCCAAGCCCTGCGATACCTCTCGGCCTCGATTCGGGCAAACTGCCACAACTCGAACAGGTTTGGGTGGTGTATGCCTCGTTCACTTCCTTAAAAACAATGCCTGCGTGAGCGCACTTATAGTCCAACATTGTTTTTAATTGACCCCAGCCAGCGTCCAACACTGACTTGGCCATCTTGGTTTTAACGAGTTTTAAACTACTGACATTGCCGACATAGATTTCACCGCAGCGGTTGACCAACGTGCGGCTGAACTTGTGCAATGCGTCTTTTCTACGATTCGCGATTTTGGCGTGAATGGTTTTGACTTGGGTTTTATTTTTAGCCCGTTGTGCTACGGCTAATTTCTCTTCAAGGTCACGGTAGAAACAACCCGCCTCCAGCTTTGTGCCGTCCGAACACGTGGCTGTGTCGGTTAAGCCAAGGTCAATACCGATACGGTCTTGTCCTGCTGGTATCTCAGCCTGCACATCCACCACCACATTGAAGTACCAGCGGCCACGGGCATCTTCATTGAAGCTGGCAGAGCGAAACTTGTACTGGCTCAAGCCATAACTGTCCCACACGTTGAAGTAGTGGCCGTTGTGGTAGACCTGACCATTTTTCCACTGTGCCGCAGCCGTATTAACGGGAATCCAGCCAAGTGAACGCCTGACACCACCCGTTTTGCGCCAACTCAACCGCGCCTTATTAAACTGTTTGCGGCGCGTGACATACTCAACTGCAATACGCTGCACTGTTTGGCTGTGTAGCCCTAAGTCCTTACCTGCGCCATTGGTATACTTCTGAACATCATAGGCCGACAAAAACACACCACGCTCTTTAATCGAGCGCTGACTTAATTCATTGACAAAGTTCCAGACGAAATTGACGCTTCGTGCCATGCTGTTTAGCAGCGGCACATGCTTATCTTTCACTCGAACTTTGAGCGTTTTGGTGTGCTTTATCATGCTGTATATAATACCAGTATGCGCTCGCACTGCAAAGACTTTAACGACCTGTTCAGGGGCAGCTTACGCCGCCCTCGCTATTCATCCTCGCACTCAAAGTACGCGGCTTTTCGCGACTTTGGTAATAGCCATCCAAGAAACTGGAATCACTGGGGGTTTTACCGCTGACCTAAAAAACAGCCATCATATTTGCGCAGAAGCAGTACGCATTTTTTATACGCTGGACACAGTTTGGTCACCGAGTGGTCACCGTTACAGAAACCGCAACCGCTGATCAGCTAGGGCGGCTCCAACACAGTGGCTTAAAAAACAAGAGAAGCCACGCACTCAATAAGAGCCGAGCCAACGGCCCCACTCGTCGAAGTGCCGTAAAACGCGCAGTGGGCAAATCTTTGAAATCATGTATAATCGCTCGCTTGCACTCGTAGCTCAGCTGGATAGAGTATTGCCCTCCGAAGGCAAGGGTCGTGGGTTCGAATCCCGCCGAGTGCGCCATTTCCCTTTAAAATCAGCATGTTACAGCTACTGGTTTTAGTCAAAAAAGCTCCAAGAGTGCCGCCCCTAAAAAGCAGAGGTCATTTTTTATTGGTCTCTAGGGTAGATGTCATGACCTCCGCCCGTTTGGTCGCAAAAATCGCTGTTTTTTAATTGAGACCGAGTTGAGACCAAACAGAGACCAGCTTGTTTTTGCCCGAAAAAAATGCAGCTTTAGAAATGACTGCCACCCCTATCTGTCAGCGCTGGCCGAGTTATGGTCAAATCTGGTGTACGAGCATCAGGCGGTTTTCCTGTCTGATTGCTCCATTACTTGTTCGCCGTCTTGGAATTTAACGTTATTGACCACGAGGGTTAGCAGTTGAAATCCTTTCAGGCGGTTCCAGCGCTTCTGCGCTGATTGCAGCAATTTATAAACCATTGCTAGGGTTGTGTTTCTTTATCCGCAATTGCGGGTTTTGCTGGTTCTTAAACGTACTGTAGCGAAGGCAGATTCAATTGGGTTGGTGGTGCGTATACTCACCCAATGTTCTGCTGGAAAATCGTAGAAAGCCAACATGCTCTCACGGTCTTTAGCTAAGCATTCCATAGCGCGTGGATACTTAGCAGTAAACCTTTCCAGCGCTATATCAAAGGCTTTATGAGCCTTCTCACGCGTCTCAGCCATCCAAATATCATGCAGTGCCTCCTTCACTTTGGGCTGTACTGCTTTGGGCAATTTATTGAGCACATTGGCCGTTTTATGCACCCAGCAGCGTTGTTGTTTGGTCTGCGGGTATACTTTGCTCAGAGCCTTCCAGAAGCCCAAAGCCCCGTCAGCTGTTGCCAACTTTGGGTAATTGGTAAGTCCTCGTGCAACCAGACCATTCAGCAGTTCAAGCCAGCTGGCTTCAGACTCACGATAGCCGGCAGTACTTGCAGGTTCTAAATAATGACTCTGCAAATGGATTGTCGTTACTCACTCGAGGGCGACTGTAAGACGTTGTAACACCAAGCTCGTAAGCTTTTGCTCGCATCGTCTGTGACTTCATTGGTGCTCCATTATCAGAATGCAGAACCACACCTGAGTGTAAACACCCCTCACGCAATAGCGTACGCTGCAGCAGTTCTGAAGCTATTTAGTACTGCCCCTCTATAATAGCCAGCCCTTCCTGATACCCCAGTTTTACCCACTGCCGATAAACAGCCCCCTACTTCGCGACACTGGCAGCCCTCCTCGATAACGCGTATAAATAATATATTCATATTTTCAGCTCTGATGGTGGATTAATAACCATGCCTGTTTGCGCCAAAAAAATCTTTGTGGCCTGTATAACTCTGGGCTTATCAACTTTTGCGGCTGCGCAGCACAATACACAAGAGCAAGAATGGCTGCTGCTGGTCAGTCCTTTTGTATGGGGTGCATCGTTAAAAGGTGATCTCGCTATCGCCGGTAAAAAAGCCGATGTGGACATGCCTTTTGCCGATATTGTGAGTGATCTGGACTCAGTATTTATGGGCAATATCGAGCTGAGCAATCACCGTTTTGGTGCTTATTTGGATGCGATTAACGTTGATACCAGCCAGACCGAACATGTTATGGGGCAAAAAATAAAAGTAGCCGTCAAACAAACCACCTTAGCTGCCGGTGCTTTTTATCGGATTTACACCTCTGATTTAGGCGGTAGCACTGTCTTTAATGAGCCGCGCCATTTCACCATCGACCCAACCATTGGTGTGCGCTGGACCAAACTCAAAGCCTCACTGGCCAATACAGCGCTGGGGCTTAAATTCGAGAAAAAAACCGACTGGTACGACCCTTTTATCGGGGTGCGCGCCAGCGCTGACTTAGACAAACATTGGAATATTTCCGCCTTGGCCGATGTTGGCGGTTTTGATACATCCAATAAAAAGACCTATAACGGCCAAGTGTACTTGGGCTACCGCACCTTTATTGCTCAGCAACCCACTATGTTGCGAGTTGGTTACCGCTATTTATCACAACGCTACAAAACCCGTGATTTTACCGGTAACAGCTTTAATTATGACGTACGCCAAGCAGGTCCAGTACTCGGTTTAACCGTGCGCTTTTAACTTAAAAAAGGATAAAACGATGCTTAAATTTTTCCAAAAAGCCAAACGCTCAGGATTAGCTGCTTGCGCTGCCGGCATGTTGCTCGGCGCAGGTATTGCCGATGCCTGCACCCGTGTTGTCTATTTAGGTGAGAATGATCGCATTATTACTGCCCGCTCCATGGACTGGAAAGTCGATATAGCCAGTAACTTATGGGTATTTCCACGGGGCATGCAACGCTCCGGCATGGCCGGTGAAAACTCCATTGAGTGGACTTCAAAATACGGCAGCCTGATCACCTCAGGCTTTGATATTTCTACCACCGATGGCATCAATGAAAAAGGTTTAGCTGCAAACGTATTGTGGCTGGTTGAATCGCAATACCCTGAGTTTGACGACAGTAGCAAGCCCGGTTTAAGCATTGCCGCTTGGGCGCAATATGTATTGGATAACTTTGCCGATGTGGACTCCGCCGTAAAGGCTTTGGAAAAAGTACCCTTCACCTTAGTTACTGCTGATGTGCCCGGCGAAGCGCGCTTAGCTTCTCTGCACTTATCACTCTCCGACGCCACCGGTGATAGCGCAATTATTGAGTACATTGATGGCAAGCAAGTGATTCACCACAATCGCAAATATCAAGTGATGACCAACTCTCCCACCTACGATAAGCAACTGGCTTTAGATGCCTACTGGCAGCAAATTGGTGGCACCACGATGTTACCGGGTACCAACCGTGCCGCTGACCGATTTGCCCGCGCCTCTTTTTATGTCAATGCGGTACCACAAGCGGCTGGCCCAGAAGAGTCACTGGCCAGTATGTTCAGCGTCATCCGTAACGTGTCTGTGCCTTATGGTATTAGCACCCCAGACCAGCCCAATATTTCTTCAACCCGCTGGCGGACTGTGATTGACCATAAAAACCAGCTGTACTTTTTTGAGTCAGCTATGGGGCAAAGCATATTCTGGGTGGATCTCAAGGAATTAGACTTCTCAGAAAAAACCGGCAAAGTGCGCACGTTAAAACTAGGCAAAAATCAGAGTCGACTGCTGTCAGGGCAAGTTGCTGATCAGTTTGTTGATGCCACAGCCTTTAACTTTTTAGGTCTATAAAGCGGCTGACGGTGCTCAAGGTGGGCAACTCATTACTCACCTTGAGCCAGCTGTATTGATCAATCATTCGCTCCATTAAGCTCAGCAGTTGCCAAGCTATAAAGTCGGCACCTGCACCGCAGCTTCTGCTGGGGTTAACTCAGCATCATAAAAGCCAGGCTCCACTAATTTACGTAGCTGATGGCCCACAATAAAATAGCTTTCTTTCAAGTACAGTTTGAACTTATCTGCCGCTGAAAAACTATTAAATTTAGAGGTTGGGGTGGGCGACAACTGCACGTCTAGATTTAAATCGCGGGCCATCACCCCAGCACGGGCCAGATGAAAATAATCACTGACCAAAATAACTGAAGTGATGTGTTGCTGCTGCAAAATGACATTGGCATTTTTTAAGTTGTACCAAGTGTCACGTGACGTCCCTTCGTAGGCGGTATCTTCAGGGGCAACCCCAAGTTTAATTGCCCAACGCGCGCCAACTTCGCCCTCACTGGGCATATCATCGCGCAACGCTCCGCCAGTAAAAATAAGCTGTTGCGTCATATTGGTTTTATACAGATGTACCGCATGGCGAATACGCTCTTTGAAAACCGGCGAGGGTTTATTGCCCCAGGCTGCTGCTCCCAGCACAATAGTCGCTGGTGCACTGTGTACGGGCCGTTCTTGTGCGTAATACCAAACATAAGTCATTAAGCAGGCAAATATAACCAGCACACAGAGCACTAGCCCAAGTAGAGTTTTACTCAATACAAGCCAACGTCGATTGTGGACTGCCATTGTGCAGGGGGATCCTTGTGCAGAGATAACACCGCCACTCATACCTTCTAGAGTAGCTTTTATATATTTCTGAGTAGTGCGAAATGATTTAGTTCTACGTTAAATTGCGCCAGCGCTGTTGTCGAGCCTTGACAGTAAGCCTTTTGTACAGGTTTCAGGAGCAGATATAAATCTAAAATAAAGATCAATCAGCGCAGCGCTTGTATTTATCGCCTATGAGCCGCTTAATAAACTCATCCAGTGCCTGCTGTTGACACAACGGCAAACTGTTTATTTCTTACCCCGTATTGCGGAGGCCATTATGCAGTTAAGTGACCCCACCCTCCTGCGCCAACAGGCGTGTATTGCCGGTCAATGGTGCGCAGCTGATTCTGCGCAAACACTAGCGGTGCATAACCCAGCCAATGGTGAGCTGTTAGGTTCTGTACCTAATATGGGGGCGGCTGAAACCCAGCGCGCTATCCAAGCTGCAAATTCTGCTCTAATAGCATGGCGCAGTAAAACCGCAGCAGAGCGCGGGAAAATCTTGCGCCGCTGGTTTGAGTTGATGCTTGAGAATCAAGACGACTTGGCTTTAATCATGACCTTAGAGCAGGGCAAGCCGTTAGCCGAAGCCCGCGGTGAAATTGCCTACGCCGCGTCCTTTATTGAATGGTTCGCTGAAGAAGGTAAGCGCGCTTACGGCGACACCATACCCAGCCCCAGCAGCAGCTCGCGCTTAATGGTGATTAAACAACCCATAGGCGTCTGTGCTGCTATTACCCCGTGGAATTTCCCCGCCGCAATGATTACCCGTAAAGCCGGCGCAGCTTTGGCTGCAGGTTGTAGCATGGTGATTAAGCCGGCATCGGCCACGCCTTTTAGCGCATTAGCGTTAATGCTGCTAGCCCAGCGCGCTGGAGTTCCCGACGGGGTTTTATCGGTACTGACCGGCAGTGCCAGCGCCATTGGCGGCGAGCTCACCAGTAACTCTTTAGTGCGCAAACTGTCTTTTACTGGCTCCACCGATGTTGGCCGCAATTTACTGCGCCAATGTGCTGATGATATTAAAAAGGTCTCTTTAGAGTTAGGCGGTAATGCGCCTTTTATTGTCTTCAATGATGCGGATATTGACGCGGCCGTCAGTGGTGCTATCGCCGCTAAGTTTCGTAACGCTGGGCAAACCTGTGTCTGTGTTAACCGCTTTTATGTGCAAGATGCAGTGTACGCTGAGTTTGCCCAACGCCTCACCGCTGCAGTCGAGCAACTGTCTATGGGCGATGGCCGCAGCGCCGGTGTCAATATTGGCCCCTTGATCAATCAGGCCGCGGTGGATAAAGCCCAAGCGCATATTGCCGATGCACTGCAACTGGGCGCAACTCTGCAATGTGGCGGCAAAGTTACTGAAGGCACATTCTTACAACCTGCGGTACTCACCGACGTGGCGCACAATGCCCTCTTAGCTCGCGAAGAAACCTTTGGCCCAGTGGCCGCATTAATGCGCTTTAACGATGAGCAAGAGGCCATTGCTTTGGCCAATGACACTGAGTTTGGCTTAGCAGCCTACTTTTACAGCCGTGATATTGGCCGCTGCTTCCGTGTTTCTGAAGCTTTGGAGTACGGCATGGTTGGCGTCAACACTGGCGCTATTTCTAACGAAGTGGCCCCCTTTGGTGGCGTAAAAGCCTCAGGCCTTGGCCGGGAAGGCTCTAAATACGGCTTGGATGAGTACCTTGAAGTCAAATATGTGAACTTTGGCGATATTCACTAAGCAGCGCCTCAGTCGCAGCGCTAAACAACTGCGGCTGAGGCTCTTTCCCCACTTCGTTTTCGTCAAATCCTGACAGGCAAAAATGCACCATTAAAAATATGCAATTAGCCCATAGCCTTAGCGCTGAATAACCTCCAAAATAGCCACCTGCAGATGCAACCTCAGTGCTCGCATACGCTTGAATCCTTCACTTGCCCATCTTTATAGGCTGTTACGTGCTTAATTCTCATCTATATCGCAGTATTTTTCTTACCCTATTGGGCTTGGTTTTACTAAGCGGCTGTGCCGGAGTCAAAACCGTGTCGGTCAGTACCAACGATTATATCTCGCAGCGCCGTGGTGACATTTTAACCACCGGCGAAATGAGCTCAGCGGTTGGTGTTGCCCTGCAAGTGGCAGGTATTGATGAAAAACAATGCCGCAACATACCGCAAGAGTGCCGAAAGCAAGTGGCCAACAATATTGGTATCGATGATGAGCAGCGCATGTCAGCCTTATCTGAGCTTTGGTTGCAAGAAGCCCTGGCCATGGATCAAAAGATCAATGAAGGCGCTCTCGCTGAAGATGTGCTTAATGCGTATTTAGAAAGCGCGCGCCATGCCTACGCTTATTTGTTTTTAACCCAGCGCTCGCCCAATGAGCGGGCCTTAGAAGATCGACAAACCCAAGTGCGCGATTACTACAACTTTGCCGTACAACAAACAGTGACCCGTACCTTTAACCACCATCAACAGCGACTCCAAGAAAGCATTGATCCACAAGGCCAGTTCGCCATTACCGCAAATAATTGGAGCATCCATGGCCAGCTCAATGAAGTACGTCTGGCCGAGCATCAAAAAATCCCCGAGCAGTTGATTCCAGCATCCTCATTAACCTTCAAAGGCCTGCGCAACCAATACCGTCGTGACGGCATAGGAGCAGAGTTAGTCGCCGTTTCCGCCAAGCGCGTGGTGAATAAAAACAGCCGCGAAGAAGCCTTTAGTGAAACCCCTTTCCCAGCAATCACCGCCGTCTTACGTTTTTCTGGCGACACCTTAGAAGAAGTCCTTAACACCCAAGAAGTTGAACTCTTGGGTTTTGACCCTTACAAACGTAATAGTGTGCGCTTAGCAGGTAATCAAGTACCGCTCGCTGCCAACTTCACTTCAGGTTATGGCCTCTGGTTGGCCCGCTCCGGCTTTGCCAAACAATCTCTACTGACCTTAGTCGGACGCGGTGAGGTACTAGAAAAACCAAGGGTTTACCTGATGCAACCCTACGACCCAAGACGCCGCGTTATTATTATGCTGCACGGTTTAGCCAGCAGCCCAGAAGCTTGGATTAATGTTGCCAACGAAGTACTGGGCGACGAAACGCTGCGAAAAAATTATCAGGTGTGGCAGGTCTATTATCCGACCAATGCGCCGCTGGCTTTTAATCAGCATGAAATACGCAAAGCCATTAAAGAAACTCTAAAAGCATTTGACCCTGAGGGCCAGAACCGTGCCTCACAAGATGTGGTACTTATTGGCCATAGTATGGGCGGTGTTTTAGCGCGCTTATTGACTTCTGACTCTGGGGATAACTTTTGGGAACCCATTGTTAAAACATACAACTTGGAAGGTGAGCGTAAAGAAAAAGCGCGAAAAAAACTACACAACTATGCTTGGTTTAAACCGATGCCTGAAGTCAGTCGTGCAGTCTTTATTGCTGCTCCGCACCGTGGCACTCCTTTTGCTGAAAACCGCTTTTCACGCTGGTTTGCTGGGCTGGTTAAATTGCCGGTATCGATGTTGGGGCGCATTACCGAAATTGCGCAATTATTAGTTGACCCAAGCTCTGCAAATGCAGCACCACTGACTCGACCACTCAATAGCATCTCCAACCTCAGCGACCAAGACCCTTTTGTGCGCTTAGCCGCTGATCTGCCCATCGCAGAACACGTGCCCTATCACTCAATTATTGGTAACGACACTCCGGATTTAAGCTTACAACTCTCCAGCGACGGTGTCGTGCCTTACAGCAGCTCCCACTTGGCCGGAGCACAATCAGAAAAAGTTATTCGCTCATGGCATAGCGTACAAGAAACACCTGCTGCCATTGTTGAAGTCAGACGCATCTTGCATGAGCATTTACATGACACCAACGGGGTTTCCTATGTCGATTAATACACGCGCTATGCTCAGCGCTGGCTTAAAACTACTGCTGTCACTCTTTATTCTCTGTGCCGCGCTGTGGGGCAGCTTAGCGCTGTACTATCAACTACCACTACCAATGCCATGGTTAGCGTTAGCCTTACTGCTCTGGCTCGGCCTCACCGTCTTAGCGCTCCTGCGTCTATGGCGCATCAGCGTGTGGCAAGGCTTTTTTATGTACTTGGTCATGCATGCCGCCCTGCTCACCTGGTGGTACAACTTAACCCCCAGCAATCAGCACCTTTGGGAAGATGACGTCGCGCAAATGACCTACGGTGAAGTACAGGGTAATCAAGTGACGCTATACAATGTGCGTAATTTTGATTGGCACTCCGAAACCGATTACACCGCGCGCTGGGAAACCCGTCATTATGATTTAAGCAAACTCACCTCTGTGGATATGCTGACCTCACATTGGGGCATGGATGCCATTGCTCATGTGCTGGTTTCTTTTGGTTTTGCGGACGATCAGTTTGTGACTTTTTCTGTGGAAATCCGCAAAAAGCAAGGCCAACAGTTCTCCGAAGTTGCCGGCTTTTTTAAACAGTATGAACTAAGCATCCTTGCCACCGATGAGCGCGACGCTATTGCTGTTCGCCCGAATGTGCGCGGTGAAGACACTTACTTGTACCGCATCGACATGCCTGCAGCCATTCGCCGCCAACTGTTTTTATCCTATATTGAACAAGCCAATCAGTTGCTAGAAGAGCCACGTTTTTATAATACGGTTACGGCCAATTGCACCACTTTGGTATTCGGCATGATGCAGCATATTAGCGGTGGTTTACCCTTAGATTCTCGTCTGCTGCTGACCGGCTATTTGCCCAGTTATGTGGCCGAGCTAGATGGTCTCACTGATGGCTTCGATTTAGCCCAGTTACGCACTGCTGGACGTATTACTGAACGCTCCAAGCAAGCGCAGCAAAGCCCAAATTATTCAAAAATCATTCGTGAAGGTGTTCCTGGCTGGTAATTGAAAATTTGCAAAGTGGTAAAAAAATGCCATTTTTAGAGCTTTTTGACGATCATTTAGCATGCTAAATATATTTTTATCCGGATTTTAAACTGAAAAAGCGCCTTTTTATGAAAAAAACAAAAATAATTAAAATATTTTTTCAGGCCTATTTTGTGGTTTTTTTCGATCCCCGTTTCGCAGCGCTATAGCTTGCCGAAGCGGGATTTTTTGTTGGTTAAAAAACAGCCTTTTCTGCCCCCCAGATCAACGCTCTTCCCCAGAACCGCGGTTGTTATTATTTTTTAAGCTGCCTATTCTTAAAAGGCTCAACCAATAACCACAAGGATTTATTTTGAGTTCTGCTACCGTCAAACTCCGTCAACCTAGCGACGGTGACGGCCACGCGCTGCATCAACTGGTCGCTCGCTGCCAGCCCCTAGACACCAACTCGGTGTACTGCAACTTACTTCAGTGCACTGACTTTGCGGATACTGCTATTGCTGCGGAAAACGCCGATGGAAACCTGGTTGGTTTCATTTCCGGCTACCGCCCTCCAGCCCGCCCCGATACCCTTTTCGTGTGGCAAGTGGCTGTTGACAGCAGTATGCGAGGTCAAGGTTTAGCGCTGCGCATGTTGTTAGCCCTGATTGCACGGGTCGCCGCTCAAGGCGTTCGGTATATAGAAACCACTATTACCCCAAGTAACGCCGCCTCTCAGGCTTTATTTTTAAAAGCCTTTAAACAGTTAGAAATCCCTCACGACACGTCAGTACTGTTTTCCAGTCAAAAGCATTTTGCTGGGCAAAGTGAAGACGAAGAGCTGTACCGTGCGGGACCTTTATCTCTCAATTCCGATAAAAAAATATTACAGGATTAGACATGAAACTCTTCGAACAGAATTTCGAAAAGAACGAATCTGGCGTAAGAAGTTATTGCCGCTCATTCCCAGTTATGTTTCAACAAGCCAAGGGTGCTGAGCTGATTACCAAAGATGGTAAGCGCTACATTGATTTTTTAGCCGGTGCCGGTACTTTAAACTACGGCCATAACCACCCGGTGTTGAAAAAAGCTTTGCTTGAATACATTGAGAACGATGGTTTAACCCATGGTTTAGATATGTACACAGACGCAAAAGAGATATTTTTAGAAACCTTTAACCGTCTGATTTTATCACCGCGCAACATGCAAGATTACTTGGTGCAGTTTACTGGTCCTACTGGAACCAACGCAGTGGAAGCTGCGCTGAAACTGGCGCGTAAGGTGAAAGGCCGCAACAACGTAATTAGCTTCACCAACGGTTTCCATGGTTGCACCATTGGTGCCCTAGCGGTCACCGGCAACCAACATCACCGTGGTGCAGCTGGCGTTGCCTTGTCAGATGTAACCCGTATGCCATACGACAATTACTTTGGCAAAGATGTGAACAGCATCGAAATGATGGACAAAATGCTCTCTGACCCAAGCAGCGGTATCGATAAGCCTGCAGCCGTCATTGTTGAAGTGGTCCAGGGTGAAGGCGGTCTTAATGCTGCATCAGCTGACTGGGTACGCAACCTAGAAAGACTGTGCCGCAAGCACGACATGCTCTTGATTGTTGATGATATTCAAGCCGGTTGTGGCCGTACTGGTACCTTCTTCAGTTTTGAAGAAATGGGCATTAAGCCAGATATGATCACCCTGTCAAAATCCATCAGTGGCTACGGCCTGCCCTTTGCTGTGCTGTTAATGCGCGGCAAGCTGGATGAGTGGACTCCAGGCGAGCACAACGGCACCTTCCGTGGTAACAACCATGCCTTTGTTACAGCCGCTGCGGCCCTAGAAGAGTTCTGGCAGGACGATAGCTTTGCCAAGTCGGTACGTGAAAAAGGTGCAATTATTGCTGAGCGCATGCAGCAAATCACCAAGCGTCATAGCGCTGATGGCCTGTTTTTCAAAGGTCGCGGCATGATGATTGGTATCAGCTGCCTTAACGGTGAAATTGCCGCTCAAATTTGTGAGCATGCCTTTGAAAATGGCCTCGTGATTGAAACCAGTGGTGCGCACAGTGAAGTTGTGAAGTGCTTATGCCCACTGACCATTAGCCATGAGCAAATTGATCAGGCTATGACTATTTTAGACAACGCCTTTGCTGCTGTTTTAGCTGCTAAGTAATCCCAGTAAACGCGTTGAATTGACCTTATTTAATCGCGCTGCTGGCTGCGTAAATAATAAGCAGCGCTAACAGGAGTTTTAATAATGATTGTTCGTACCCTTAAAGATGCAGAAAACAGTGAACGCCGTGTAGTGTCTGAAAACTGGGAAAGCACGCGCATGCTGTTAAAAGAAGACAACATGGGCTTCTCGTTTCATATCACCACTATCTATGCCAACACAGAAACCCACATCTGGTATCAAAACCACTTGGAGTCTGTGTACTGCATGAGCGGTAATGGCGAAATTGAAACGCTCAAAGATGGCAAGGTCTACCCAATTGAAGCCGGTACTTTGTACATTCTGGATAAGCACGATGAGCACTTACTGCGCGGTGGTAGCGAAGACATGAAAATGGCTTGCGTATTTAACCCACCCCTCAATGGTAAAGAAGTGCACGACGAAAACGGTGTTTACCCGCTTTAAGTCCTTTTCTAGCGGTTCAGCGTGAAAAACCCAAGCGGCGCTATAGTTATTCCAGCGCCGCTTTATTACACTTCAAGTGTCCGTGCCACCTACACGCTTGGTGGCGACACTCAACACCATGAGCGACGCATTCTGCGCCCTACTCATCCCCATCGATTAACTTATTTAGAACGGACGCACACATGCATACCGTAGAGAAAATTGGCGGCACTTCAATGAGCTGCTTCAAGGACCTGTTAGAAAATATTTTCTTATCGCAACACCCTAAGCACGGTCTTTACCAACGTATTTTTGTGGTGTCAGCCTACAGCGGCATGACCAACCAATTGTTAGAGCATAAAAAAACCGGTGAAGCTGGTGTTTACCAACGCTTTGCTGAGGCCAGCAGTGAAGAAGCTTGGCAAGAACCCTTAGAAAAAGTGCGCGAAGCCATGCTGGCTAAAAACACAGAAATCTTTTCTGATAGCAGCCACGCCCTAGAGCAAGCCAACCAATTTATTAATCGCCGCATTGATGACTGCTTTGATGTGATGCACAGCTTGCATCAGTTGTGTCACTTTGGGCACTTCCAGCTCACCGAACACCTGATGAAAGTACGGGAAATGCTCGCCTCTTTAGGTGAAGCCCACAGTGCCTTCAATACTGTGTTGGCGCTTAAGCTAAAAGGCATTAATGCGCGCTTTGCCGACCTCACAGGCTGGGAAGCGGCGGAGCCTTTGCCCTTTAAAGAAATGATTGAACATCACTTCCAAGGCATCGACTTCAGCAAAGAAATGGTAATTGCTCCAGGCTATACCCATTGCACCGAAGGCTTAATGAATACTTACGATCGCGGTTACACCGAGATTACCTTCGCGCAAATTGCTGCGGCCACTGGCGCCAAAGAAGCCATTATTCATAAAGAGTTTCACCTGAGCACCGCTGATCCAAACCTAGTGGGTGCAGACAAGGTGGTGACCATTGGCATGACCAACTATGATGTGGCCGATCAGCTCTCGAACTTAGGTATGGAAGCCATTCACCCTCGGGCAGGTAAAACCTTGCGCCGCGCGGGTGTTGAACTGCGCATTAAAAACGCCTTTGAACCCGAAGATGCCGGCACCTTAATCAGCCAAGATTACGCCAGTGTTAAACCACGGGTAGAGATTATTGCTGGACGTAAAGATATTTTCGGCATTGAAGTGTTTGACCAAGAAATGCTCGGTGATATGGGTTATGACAACGAAATCACCAACATTCTGCGCCAGCTCAAACTCTATGTGGTGAATAAATCCCGTGATGCCAACAGCATCACTTACTACTGCGCCGGCTCACGCAAGATTATCAACCGTGCTGCGCGCATGATTGAAGAGTGCTACTCCAGCGCCGAAGTGACTGTGCATAACGTGTCCATTGTTTCCGCCATTGGCTCGAATATGAAAGTCAAAGGGATTCTGGCGAAAACCGCAACGGCCTTGGCGGATGCGGGCATCAGCGTACAAGCGCTGCAGCAGACCATCCGTCAGGTGGAAATGCAGATTACCGTACAAGAAAGTGATTACGATGCGGCTATTATTGCCTTGCACCGCGCCCTGATTGAGCCAGAAAACTACACCGATGTAATTGTTCCTCCAGAAGAAACAGAAGAGTAGTCACGCCTCAGCACCGGCCACTGTTCAGCAATGGTCGGTGCTGTGCTACCTGCGACAACTGAGCAGTTTTATTAATTTACATCTATGTATAATAAATCCAGACTAACTTTCTGGAGATTGCTCATGAAAAAAACACTTTTAGCATTATTTTTTGCCGCAACAAGTAGCTATAGCCTCGCTGCTGATCAGCAACAAGTTACTGTTACTCTAGCCTCAGCCAGCACCATGGCCCAAGGTATGGCGATGGTGTTAGCCAATCAAATGCAAGAGCAAGGCGCTCAGGTTGATATTTTACTCTGCGATAAAGCAGGTGACATCGCTTTAAAAGGCGCAACTGGCGACGCTCTTAAACCCAACAATGTAACCCCTGCTCAATTATTAGACGGAGCCCTGAAAAAAGGTGCAACGGCTTCAGTGTGCGCCCTTTACTTACCCAATACCGGTCATAGCGCCGATGACTTGCGTGACGGTATCACTGCCGCTAACCCAGCAACCATGGGTGCTAATTTATTAGAAAAAAACCGCAAGGTGATTGGCTTCTAAAGCGCTTTCAAACGCTAAGCTGTATGTTTAGAAAACCGCTAGCCAAGGTGTCTGCCCGCTCTAATAGGCTGGTAGGCACTCGGTAAAAGTCTCTCACCACGAAACCTTTTTGCGCTCCCAGTGTTGCTGCGTTAAGATTGCAGCACTTTTTAACGCCCTAAAGGACGTCGCAATGAACCGTGTTTTGTACCCGGGCACTTTCGATCCAATCACCCGTGGCCACAGCGATCTAATCGAACGTGCTGCGCGGCTTTTTGAGCATGTGATTGTTGCCGTAGCTGCCAGCCCAAAAAAGCAGCCCTTATTTAGCTTAGAAGAGCGTGTTGCTTTGGCTGAAGAAGTCACTGCACACCTGCCAAACGTTAAAGTGGTTGGTTTTAACAACCTGCTCGCACACTTTGTTAAAGAAGTGGATGCCAACGTCTTAATGCGCGGTTTACGGGCAGTCTCGGATTTTGAATACGAATTCCAACTGGCCAATATGAACCGCAAATTAGCCCCCAATGTAGAAAGCCTATTCCTCACCCCTTCGGAGAAGTATTCATTTATTTCTTCAACGCTGGTGCGTGAGATTGCGGCTCTGGACGGTGATATTTCTGAGTTTGTCCACCCAGCAGTGGGTAAAGCCTTGGCCGCTCGCTTCAAGAAGTGACTTCTATAGCAAGCCTTTGCCAAGCTAACACTGCATGCCGGTTTAGATTGCGGCACAATGCGTTAATTATATTGTGCCCTTACTGCTCAAGAGGAGTTGCTCCATGTCGCTTATCATTACCGATGACTGCATTAACTGTGATGTTTGTGAGCCTGAATGCCCCAACAGTGCAATTTCACAGGGTGAAGAGATCTATGAAATTGATCCAAACCTGTGCACTGAGTGTGTTGGCCACTACGATGAACCACAGTGTGTGCAAGTCTGCCCTGTGGACTGCATCCCACTGGACCCCAATCATGTGGAAAGCCAAGACGAGTTGATGGAAAAATATAAAATCATCACCGGGCAAGCTTAGGCTTAACTATGCATCGATTAGCGCGCGGCCTCCTCAGTATGGTTTTATGCTGGGTGCTGGTTGCCACAGCCGAGCAACCGCCACAACAGGCTTACGTTAGTAGCGCTCACCCACTGGCCAGCGCTGCCGGTATCACCGTGCTTAAGCAAGGTGGCAATGCAGTTGATGCTGCCATTGCCGTAACCGCAGCCCTTGCTGTGGTTGAACCTTACGGTTCTGGTTTAGGTGGCGGTGGTTTTTACTTGTTGCGCCGCGCAGCTAAAACAGCTGATTATCATTTTCTCGATGCTCGCGAGCGCGCACCGCTGGCTGCTGATGCTGATCTGTACCGAGTGGATGGTGTCATTGACCCTCTGCTGTCACTGAACGGTGCTCTGGCCGCAGCTATTCCTGGCATTCCTGCAGCCCTAGACGCCCTCACTCAACAGCACGCGCGCCTACCCTTAGCCAGCAACTTGGCCCCGGCCATAGCTTTAGCCCGCGATGGTTTTGCCATTGATGCAGTCTATCAGGAGCGCGCCAGTTGGCGCTTAGCTGCACTGCAAAATAACCCTGAGTCGGCACGGATTTTTCTGCAACAACAACAAATTCCTAAGCTTGGCTGGACTTTACGCCAACCCGACTTAGCGGCAACCTTAACTATGCTGGCCACACAGGGTGGACAGAGTTTTTACCAAGGGGCATTTGCGCAAACACTGGTGGACGCTGTGCAACACGCCGGCGGCATTTGGTCCTTACAGGACTTAAGCCAATATCACGTTGAATGGCGCGCACCTTTATTGGTGCCATTAGCACAACAGCGTCAACTCATTACCGCGCCACCGCCATCTGCTGGCGGTATTGCCATTGCGCAAAGTCTCTTGATGCTACAGCGCTTGCCTTGGCAGCAAGCCGAACCTGCACAGCGTGCTCACTATATTACTGAAGTTTTGCGTCGCGCTTATCGAGACCGCGGCTTGCTCGGTGACCCTGACTTTGTCAGCAACCCCACCCAAGCACTCCTAGAGCGCGCGCACATTGTTGAGCTGGCCGATAGCATCAAAGTTGACCAAGCCACTCCCAGTGCGAGCTTGGCGCCCAGCCCAGCACTGCATGAAGGTGATCACACCACCCACTTTGCCGTACTTGATCAAGAGGGCAATGCTGTTGCTGCTACCCTTTCGCTGAACATGATGTTTGGTGCAGCCTTTACTGTACCCGGCACTGGGGTGCTCTTAAATGACGAAATGGATGACTTCGCCGCTGACTTGGAAGGCAGTAATGCCTACGGTTTGACCGGTAGCGCTGCTAATAAAATTCAAGCCGGTAAACGACCGCTCTCATCCATGAGCCCAAGTTTTATCGAGGGCCCAAATGATTTTTCTGCTTTTGGTACGCCAGGCGGTAGCCGCATCCCCAGCATGAATGTTCTCGCGATGCTGGAGTACTTGGATGGCCAAGCTCCGCAGCAGTGGGTTGCCAGCGCCCGTATCCACCACCAATACTTACCGGATGTATTGGGTTTTGAGCCAGGCGCTTTAACCGCTGCGCAACAGCAGCGTCTAATGAAAAAAGGTCATGAGCTCAAAGAACTGACCCGCAATTACGGTAACCAGCAAGTGCTCTGGTGGCAGAAAGACTCGGGCCATAGCGCTGCTGCTAGCGATCCCCGTGGGCACGGCGCAAGTTTGCACCACTAGTACTTACGACGACACATTAATCAGCGGGAAATCATCGTCATCACCACCTAAACTGCGCACCTCGCGCAGCAATTCATTTTCCTCCACCAAACCTAACTGCAGGACATTGCGTAGGCTTTGGGTAATTCGGCTGGCATACCCCAGATCATTCATTAATGAACTGGCCTGTAAGTTATCCAACTTCTGACTGCGCACCTCACTGAATATACGGTGGCGGAAATCAGCATCGAACTTAGACGACTGACCATCCACCCAATCAAGACGGCTGCGCCACACATCATCGGGCAAGTCTAAGCGGCCAACCTCACGTACTTGACGCAAGACCCAAAGTAAATGGCGGCGCAAATCTAAATAGTGCTGATGCACCAAAGCCCCATCATCCCTTAAATAACGGCCCATATTTTTCTGCAAATGTTTGGCATCTTTGACCGCATCCACCAGCTGCAAAGCCACCACCTGACACGTCATCCAAAACTGCTGGTGCTCTTCATCCATCTCAGCATCCAAGCGACTCATAAAGCCCAATAAATCGGAGTAGACGCCCTTGATATGGCGCAAATACAGTTCTTCAGCATCTAGGCATTCGTTATCATTGGGCCGCGAGTTCAGCCGTGCTTCATCCACGCGAACGCTAGATAGCTGCTCCACTGGCTGATACAAAGCATGGCAAATCACTTCTAAACTTAAACGGCCTAAGTGCTGCAACTCTTGCACAACCGCGCGGGATGCAGTGTCCACCGAGGTCAACGCAGCCTCACTTAAATAACGGGCGCGGGTTTCCGGCAAAATGCGCTGTTCCACCGTAGAGCGCTGACCTGTTTGCGTCTCCACAATCAAGACACTGGGCTCGGCTCGGTCCGGTAAAAGTCGGCACAACCAAACTTCTAACTGCGACTGCAACGGCCAAAAGAGCAGCACGCCGATAATATTAAATAAGGTTTGAAACATCGCCAGCTGTAACAGGCTGTTATCGCCCGCGCCCAATCCACTCATAATCCACTGCACCAACCACATCAGGGGTGTCAGCAAGAGAAAAGTGGTTAAACCTGTCACCACATTAAAGAGCACATGCACAGCGGCAAGACGCTGACCACCACGATCCCCCCCCAACCAGCCCATGACCGCAACATTTAAACTGCTACCGACACTGCCACCAATAGCCATGGACATGCCTTGCCATAATTCTAATTGACCGGCTGCTAACGCCGCTAAAATAAGCATTAAAGTGGCGTGGCTGGACATCAGCATGGCGGTTAAGAGAATGCCCATACCAATAAATAGTAACTGCCCTAAATAACTGCGACTGACCTGCTCCAACACCTCAAGGTGATTACCAAACTCCACAAAAGCACTTTTAATTTGGTCAATACCTAGGAAAATAAAAGCAATGCCTAAGATAATTCGGCCAATGCCTTTACCCTTGCCCTCGCTAAACCCAGCCAGCACTCCAAACACTAATAAAGGCAGAGCGACAGGGCTTAAGCTAAAGTTTTGCCCTGCTGCTGCCAGCAGCCACATCCCGCCACTGGTACCTAAGTTAATCCCCAGCAAAATCGAGATGCCACCGGCCAGCTGAATCAACCCAGTACTAATAAAAGCAATGGTCAGCAAGGACATCAGGGTGGTCGAC
This sequence comes from Denitrificimonas caeni, assembly GCF_027498055.1. Lineage (GTDB taxonomy): Bacteria > Pseudomonadota > Gammaproteobacteria > Pseudomonadales > Pseudomonadaceae > Denitrificimonas. Next base: position 483,636 of record NZ_CP114976.1, on the reverse strand, counting down.
TGCAACACCATGGTGCCGCCAACGCCAAAGATAAAGCCTTTAAAGCGAGTCGCAGTACTGTGCTCTAAAAGCCGCTCTAAACGACCGCCAGCTAGCTTTTTCAAGCCCTCTTCTAGACACTGCATGCCAAATAAGAATAATGCTAAACCAGCGCAAAGCTGCAACCAGCCAGGGCTGTACCAGAAACTTACGGATAAGACTGCCAGCGCTAATACAGGTAACAAAAAAGATTTAAGCTTATCCATACACTCACCAAAGCGCAGAGCATTGTTGGAAAATAATTATTGCACGCAAGGGCAAACTCGTAATGTACTTGCGCAACAATACGGCTCGCAAAGGCGTAAATAAAGCATTATGTGCAGCACAGTTAGAACACTGTGAGCACTGTTAAACAGATGGCTCTTGCCTGCACTTAAACAAGCAAAAAAGGCCGCTCTCATTGTGAGGCAGCCTTTTAGTTCAAGGTCGCAATCGAATCAGTCGTCGTGATTATTGTAACCATCTTTGGTGCAGCCTAAGCAGCGCACAAATGCCGCTTTACCCGGCTCAACCACCAGTGCTTGGCCGGCGCGGTCAACCCCACCACCTAATGCGGTGAAAGGTAATGTCACAACAAATAATCCCGCACCAATAATAGTTCCGGCAATTAATAGTGGGCGAGCAATCACTGCATCAGCAACCATCGCATAAGCCGGGGGTGCATCCACTTGGTATTCTGGGTTACCACTGACATTGCCATTACCGGCAGATACCGGCACGCTCATTAAGCTCATGCACAGCGCTAACATTGCAGCAGTGATTCGAAACATATTCATAACAGCGATCCTTCAGCAGATATTTATTAGATATAAACGACTATATACAGCACCAATGCATTTGTCAGCGTAGGCAACTGCTATCCGTTAACAAAATCAACCTTTAATGCCTATTTTGTTAACTCTGGCACTTACTGCAATACACACTGGCTCTTTGCCCCAACTTTACTTCGCTAAGTTCGCGGCCACAAGATAAGCACGGCTGCCCACCGCGACCATAAACAAAGAGTTTTTGCTGGAAGTAACCGGGTTTACCGTCGCCACCCACAAAATCACGCAAAGTGGTGCCGCCCTGCTCAATAGCCACAGCTAAAATACGCTTAATTTCTGTGGTTAACTTGGCATAGCGTGCTTTAGAAACACTGCCTGCTGCGCGGCGCGGATCAATCCCCGCAGCAAATAACGCTTCGCTGGCATAAATATTACCCACCCCCACCACCACCGCGTTATCCATAATAAACGGCTTAATTGGCATACTGCGACCGCGGGAGCGTTCGTACAAATGATTGGCGGAGAAGTCATCCAACAAGGGTTCTGGTCCAAGCTTTTTTAGCAGCTTATGCTGCAACGGCGGCTCAGTACTCCAGAGCATGGCACCAAAGCGACGGGGATCGGTGTAGCGTAAAATCAACCCCGACTCCAGTTCAATATCCACATGGTCGTGTTTTTCTACCGGGGTACCTTGCTCAACCATGCGCAAACTGCCGGACATGCCCAAGTGGCTGATCAAAGTGCCCACCTCAGCAGCAATCAGCAAGTACTTAGCGCGGCGCTCAACACTGACAATCTGCTGCCCAGATAAACGCACATCCAAGTCTTCGGGAATCGGCCAACGTAAGCGCGCATTGCGCACCACCACCCGTTGCACGCGCTGACCAATTAAGTGTGGTGCAATACCGCGGCGGGTGGTTTCAACTTCAGGAAGCTCTGGCACAGCTAGTTCCGCTTCAGCACAAAGGTGTTCACCGCAGTATGCCCTGGCAACTCCATCACTAATTCGTCACCCTCTTGCAGTGGACCGACCCCAGCAGGGGTTCCGGTTAACACCACATCGCCGGGCTGCAACGCAAACTGGCCAGCCATATGCTGAATCAGTGGGATAATTGAATAGAGCATTTCTGCGCTGTTGCTGTCTTGGCGCACTTCACCATTAATAGTTAAGCGCACAGCAATATCAGCCGCATCGCTTACGGCAAAACCTGAAACAAAAGGCGCTAACACACAAGCGCCATCAAATGACTTCGCCACTTCCCAAGGCCAGCCTTTTTCTTTTAACCCCTCTTGCACATCGCGCAAAGTTAAGTCCAATGCTGGGGCGTACCCTGAAATTGCATCTAGGACTTCTTCTTCATTGGGCTGACGAGATAACGGTTTACCAATCAACACCGCAATTTCAATTTCATAATGCACCGCACCGCGGCCTTGAGGGATATTAAAACCACCCTCGGCTGAGACCACACAACTGCCAGGTTTAATAAACAACAAGGGCTCAGTTGGAATAGGATTATTCAATTCTTTGGCGTGGGCCGCATAGTTGCGCCCAACACAGACCACCTTACCAATCGGAAAATGAATGCGCGTACCGTCAATGTATTGATGTTGATAGCTCATAAGAAACCCTTAAAAATCTACAAGCGACCGACCGCCCGAGAGCGCTCGGCCATGGATTAAACTGGAAATATCTTGCCTGGATTCATGATGCCATTGGGATCAAAAACAGCTTTAATTGCCTGCATATAAGCAACTTCTTCCGCAGAACGACTGTAATGCAAATAGTCACGCTTAGTCATACCCACACCATGCTCGGCGGAAATGGAGCCATTGTACTGCTGTACTGTTTCAAATACCCATTGGTTAACAGTCGCACACTGGGCAAAAAACTCGTCTTTGCTGAGGTTATCGGGCTTTAGAATATTCAGGTGCAAGTTACCGTCACCAATATGACCAAACCACACCACTTCAAAATCAGGGTAGTTTTTCGCCACAATCTCATCAATATCCCGCAAGAAAGCCGGTACTTGGCCAACAGTTACGGAAATATCGTTTTTGTACGGCGTCCAGTGCGCGATGGTTTCGGAAATATATTCACGCAATTTCCACAGGTTTTCTAACTGCTGCTCGCTTTGGCTCATGACCCCATCGAGCACCCAGCCTTGTTCGACACAATGCTCAAAAGTATTTAAAGCTTGCTCAGCGACTTCATCATTCACTGCTTCAAATTCAATTAAGGCATAAAACGGGCAGTCGGTCTCAAACGGTGCTGGCACATCACCACGGGCGAGCACTTTAGCTAACGCTTTATCGGAGAAAAACTCAAAGGCCGTGAGGTCTAAGCTGTTTTGAAACGCATGCAGTACGGGCATGATGGAATCAAAATCTGGCGCACCCAGCACTAAAGCCGTGAGATTTTTCGGTGCACGATCCAGACGCATGGTGGCTTCCACGACGAAACCTAAAGTGCCTTCAGCGCCGATAAACAGTTGGCGCAGATCATAGCCGGTGGCGTTTTTGATTAAATCTTTATTCAGTTCCAGCACATCACCTTTACCGGTAACCACTTTCATACCAGCCACCCAGTTACGGGTCATGCCATAGCGAATCACTTTAATACCGCCGGCATTGGTACCGATATTGCCGCCAATTTGGCTCGAACCTGCCGAGGCAAAGTCCACCGGGTAGTACAAACCTTTATCCTGCGCGAACTCTTGCAACTGCTGTGTGGCTACGCCGGGCTGACAGACCACAGTGCGATCCATCTCGTTGAAAGCAAGGATTTGATTCATATTATCAAAGGACACCACCACTTCACCGTTGGCTGCCACTGCGCCGGCTGATAAGCCAGTACGCCCACCCGATGGCACTAACGCAACCTTATGCTGGTTAGCCCAGCGCACGATAGCCTGTACTTGCTCAGGGCTTTTCGGGAAAACAATGGCCAGCGGTGCTGGGGCAAAATGCTTGGTCCAGTCCTTACCGTAAGCGTCTAATGAATCCGCATCAGTCAGTACTTTTCCTGCATCAACTAGGGTTTTTAACTCTTCAATAAGGGCAAGATTGGTCATTTTGGAAACTCTCAAACTGTTCATGGTCGGCCTGAAGACTCTTCACGTCATAAGGCTGGCTGTTTTTTCTGCTGCTTATGGTAGCATGGGCGTCCCGCTAGTCGCGCCTCACGCCGATTCCCGGGCCGGCTTTATTTTTGCCGTTCCGGTCAGTTCTCACTGTCCGTCAACTTGCATTCACATTAGGACAACAGGTCTACGCAGATGAGTAAAACATCGCTTGATAAAAGCAAAATTCGTTTTCTTCTTCTTGAAGGTGTTCACCAGAACGCAATAGATACACTTAATGCAGCTGGTTATACAAATATTGAATATATTACCGGTGCATTACCAGAAGCAGAATTAAAAGAAAAAATCGCTGATGCTCACTTTGTTGGCATTCGCTCGCGTACACAACTCACTGAAGATGTTTTTGAGTGTGCGAAAAAACTGATTGCAGTGGGTTGTTTCTGCATCGGTACTAACCAGGTAGACCTCAATGCCGCTCGTGAGCGTGGTATTGCAGTGTTTAACGCGCCCTACTCCAACACCCGCTCGGTAGCCGAGTTAGTGTTAGCTCAAGCCATCATGCTGATGCGTGGTATCCCTGAGCGCAACGCTGCCAGTCACCGTGGTGGTTGGATGAAGAGTGCCACTGACTCATACGAAATCCGCGGCAAAAAGCTCGGCATTATCGGCTATGGCTCAATTGGTATGCAGTTTTCCGTACTGGCAGAAGCCTTGGGTATGGACGTTTTCTACTACGACGTAGTAACCAAGCTGCCTTTAGGTAACGCTACCCAGGTGGCCACGCTCAACGAACTATTAGCCATGGCTGATGTGGTTTCGTTACACGTTCCAGAGTTGCCGTCCACTGAGTGGATGATTGGTGAGAAAGAAATTCGCACCATGAAAAAAGGCAGCATCTTAATGAACGCTGCGCGCGGTACCGTAGTCGTCATTGAAGCCTTGGCGGCAGCCATCAAAGATGGTCACTTACTGGGCGCGGCAATTGACGTATTCCCAACCGAGCCTCGTTCTAATGGTGAAGAATTTGAAAGCCCACTGCGTGGCTTTGATAACGTGATTCTGACCCCGCACATTGGTGGCTCTACCCAGGAAGCACAGGCCAATATTGGTCTAGAAGTGGCTGAAAAACTAGTTAAGTACAGTGACAACGGTACCTCGGTGTCCTCGGTTAACTTCCCTGAAATGTCACTGCCATCACACCCTGGCAAGCACCGTATCCTGCATATTCACCAGAATATCCCAGGTGTTATGGGCGCAATTAACAAGGTGTTCGCGGACAACAAAATCAACGTTTCTGGTCAGTTCTTACGCACTGATGAAAGTGTTGGTTATGTGGTCATCGATATTGATGCTGCCCACTCTGAGCTGGCGTTAAGCAAGCTACAAGAAGTGGAAGGCACTATGCGCTGCCGTATTCTGTACTAAACACAGCATAAGCGCTTAATAAAAAGGGAAGCTCATCTGCTTCCCTTTTTTAATACTTAGAGATTAAGCACGTCGTAAAAACCAACCGGTAATGGATAAGCGCTCCCGCGTCGAAGGCAAAACCTCATGAGGCCAGTTTGCTGACATAAAGACCATTAAAGTACCGGCCTGCGGCAACACATCATGCACGCACTCATTATCTAAATACATGCGCAACTCACCACCATGCTCCGGCAGCCACTGCTCATTTAAATAGGCTATGCAGGTGACAATACGCCGATCATCATCACGAAAACGATCCAAGTGCTTCTTGTAAAACGCCCCAGCTGGATACAAAGCAAAGTGGCTTTCAAAGTCGTCTAAACCTAAAAATAAAGTTTGATTCAACGCCACTCGCAGCTGCTCCATAAGGCCTAAATAACGATCAACCGCCGCATTCTGCCCCTCTTCCAGCCACTGCATTTTATCGCCTCGAATACCGGAGTGGACCACCTTAGCAACACCGCGACCAATACCAGCCAACTCTAACTGCCCCCGTTGCGCGCGTTTATGGCACTCTTGGGCGAGTTGTGTTGTCAGATCTGTAGGCGTAAAAATACTTTGTTGAGACCAGCCATGTGTGGCCAAGTCATCAACAATACGAGCAAACAATGGGGCAATTGCTAATGTATTCATGTGGAACCCTAAGTTAAGAGCTTACCTGGTGCGTTGTGCACGCTACTGGCTGTCGATTAATTCTGCAGACCACACAGCACATGCTGCATAATATGCGCAATTTGCTTGGCCACATATTTATTTTTACGAGCCACCTAGCAGCTGCCCAAGACATGTTTTCTGGGGCATAAACGCGTTTTTAATAATATTTTTATGGAGATTTAAATGCGTTTCTTATTATTGACTTGCCTACTACTGAGCAGCCCAAGCATTTTCGCTGATGCCTACCTTGAGCTGTACCAAAAAACTGGCTGGCCACAGCAGCACGCGCACTTCTCTAGCGCCTTGCAACAGGCTCAACTGCGCTACCAAGACACATTACCTGAGGCAATCTACCAAGCCTTACTGAACAACAGCAATCAGCGCTTCGCCAGTGATGCCATGCAAGAGCGCGCGCAACATGCCTTGCGCCAACACCTTGCTAACCCAAGTCCTGCCCTTGCCTTTTTTGACTCTGCCATTGGCCAAAAAGTCAGTGCTGCTGAAGTTGCGGCAACACACCCACAGCAACTGCAGCGTCATGCTAGCGGCTTACCCATTATGCATGCCGATGCCACGCGCCGCTTGTTGATTCGTCATTTGGCCAATGCCTTACCCGCTAGCCAAGCCGGTGCCGAAGTGACCTTGGCACTGGGCAGTGTTGCGGCTGATAGTTTAAGCCAAATGCTGCCAGGGCTTATGGGGTCTGGACAAGCCAATGCTCTGCTAGATACCCAGCGCCAGCGCTTAATCAAGCAAATCGATGCCGATATAGATAACACCTTGCTCAATGTTTACCAAGACTTATCCGACGCAGAGCTGGAAGAGTTGGTAAATTTTGCTCAGTCCACAGAAGGCCAAGCCTATTACCAAGCGGCCCTTAAAACACTGCGGGCCAGCTTAGCTAGCGGGCAATAGCAGCTGCTCTGTGTTAACTCAGCTGCTCACTCAGATAGTTGAAGTAGTCGCTGCGTAAAGCCTGCCGTTCATTGGCTAAATGATGCCGCGCGTGCGGCAGTAGCAATACTCTCGGCTCACTAAACTTAGCGCGCAGTACATTTAAATTGTACTGCCAGTCCACCGTCTGATCTGCTGCGCCCTGCACAATAATGGGGCTGCGGGCACTGGGTTGAGCTTGCTCAATATAAGCAATCCACTGCGCTAAAGCACCGACCCAAGCTGTGGGCAGAATCCGCGCCTGCAAAGGGTCATGGCGCACAAACTCAACAAACTGCGCATCATGGGAGTTGTTGCTATAACGCCGGGGTACGCTGGCGCGAAAAGGTCTAACTAACTGATAAAGTAACTGTGATTGTCGCCAAGCCCGTGGCCGCACCAAAGGTGCCAGTAAAATTATTTCACCTAACTGACTCACTGGCTGCTGGGTTAAAACATAATCTAAGGCTATCGCCCCGCCTGTACTTTGCCCAAGCAGATGCCAAGGTTGCGGTAAATGCAGCTGCTGTGCTTTGCTCAGCAAGGCCTGCAATACCAGCTGGTACTCTTGAAAAGAATCAATGCTAGCGCGGGCACCACTGGATAAACCATGCCCCGGTAAATCACAAGACAGTACCGCAAACCCTTGCTGCAAGGCCCAGTCATAAACATGACCATATAAACCCATGTGGTCATAATAGCCATGCAGCACTATCAGGGTCGCTACCGCCTGCTCTGGCCGACAGACCTGCACTGCAACACGATAGCCAGCAACCTCAACACTGCCCAAACGGCAATCAAGATCAGGGGAACGCTGGCCGAAGTCAATCTGATAAAACTCTCGCCAGGCTTGTGCCAACTCAGGATCAACACTGTTGATCTGAAGCTCTGGTAACTCATGCGCCAAAGCTTGCCAATCGAACTCAAGCATCAATCAATACCCTTATTAAATCAGTGCTGCGACATTCTGTGACATATAGATTTTGTCCAGCCCATGGCACTCTATACTACCTTGCCCATGTGCTATTTATGAAACGGTTAACTTTGAAAAAAATACTGATTGGCATTGCTCTAGTACTGTGGCTTGGCTCCATGGTGACCGGCTTATGGTGGTATAAAACCCGCTTTATTCGCCCGTTCAATGAAACCACTGCGGTATTTAGCGGCCAGCAACTGCGTTTACCAGCCAGTCTGGCCGGCGCTGGTAAAATTCGCTTTGTGCACTTTTGGGACCCAGCCTGCCCCTGCAATGTCGGCAATCAACAGCACTTAGTGGAAATGCTGGAGCGCTATAACGGTGAAGTGGAGTTTTACCACTTACAAAAGCCGGGCAGCCAAGGGCAACTACCCAAGGCGCTGAGCAGTATGCGTCACTTAAGTACTTTGCCCGGCTCAGAGCACTTGCCAGCCAGCCCTGCGGTAGCGATTTGGGACCGCACTGGACACTTAGCCTACTTTGGCCCCTACAGTGAAGGAGCAGTGTGCAACTCAAGCAATAGCTTTATTGAACCTGTCTTAGATGCCCTGCTCGATAATCGCCCCGTAGCAGCGGCAAATACCCTCGCGGTAGGCTGTTTTTGTGACTGGCAGCCCGTTATAAGTGAATAAGTGCGCACTACAATTATGCTAGGATGCTTACCAATAAACGGTTGTAATCTGGCCGTCCACTCATGCGCATCAGTGGAGCATCATTATGGAGCCGCATCCTTTATATCAAAAAATATTACGAGAACATCACTTATTCGCTGCCCTTAGCGAAAGCCAGCTCAGTCAGCTACTGGAAGACAGCCAGCTGTTAAACCTTGAAAAAGGTGGTTATGTTTTTCGCCAAGGCGATGTTTGTAACAGCTTCGGTTTTATTATTTCTGGCAGCATCAAGGTGTACCGGCTGACCCCAGACGGGCAAGAAAAAGTCTTTGATGTAATTGGTGAGCGCAATACTTTTGCTGAAGCCATGGCTTTTATGGGCACTGGCAATTATGTTGCCACCGCACAAGCGGTACTGCCAACCCAGCTACTGATGCTATCTAACGCAACTTATACTCGCTTGCTACGTGATAATACTGAAACCGCCATGGCATTACTGGCAGCACTCTCAGTGCGCATGCATCAGCGCCTCAATGAAATTGAAATCCTGTCTTTAAAAAACGCGACCCATCGGGTGATTCGCTACATTTTATCGCAAGCTTTAAAAGCATGCAGTCGCTGTGATACGCAAAGTTTTGAGCTACCCATGGCTAAGCGCTTGGTAGCTGGACACCTCTCCATTCAGCCAGAAACCTTCTCGCGTATTATTCACCACCTAAGTGACCAAGGCATTATTCGTGTCGAGGGCCGCCTCATCTGTATTCTGGACAGCGCCCGCTTGGAAAATTACGAATAACAGAAATTGGCACGACTGGCCGCTTAAAGCAGCCAACCCCTGAGAGGAAGAAACCTCAAGAGGAAGGGGGTTGGCTGTTGCTTTTAGAACACTGGAACTACAGCACCTTTATATTTTTCATTGATAAAAGCTTTGGCTTCATCACTGTGTAAGGCTTTAACCAGTTTTTGTACCGCTTCAGAATCTTGATTATCTTCACGGGTCACTAAGATATTCACATAAGGCGAGTCTGCCCCCTCAATGGCCAACGCATCTTTATTAGGGTTTAAGCCTGCTTCCAGCGCGTAGTTGGTATTAATCAAAGCTAAGTCAACTTGATCTAATACTCGCGGCAATGTTGCGGCTTCTAGCTCACGGACTTTAATTTTCTTCGGGTTGTCAGCAATATCACGCGGTGTTGCAGTGATACCTGCGTCGTCTTTTAGCGTAATAACACCGGCTGTTTGCAACAACAATAACGCACGACCACCGTTGGTTGCGTCGTTAGGAATGACAACGCTGGCACCCTTGGGTAAATCATCCAGCTGTTTGAGTTTTTTCGAGTACGCTCCGAAAGGCTCAATGTGCACACCAGCCACGCTCACTAATGTGGTGTTTTTAGTTTTGTTAAACTCATCCAAATACGGTTGGTGCTGGAAAAAGTTAGCATCCAAACGACTTTCCGCAACCTGCACATTAGGCTGTACATAGTCAGTAAAGACCTTAACGTCCAGCTCCACACCTTGCTCTGCTAAGGCAGGCTTAAGGAACTCTAAAATTTCTGCGTGCGGCACAGGTGTTGCAGCCACTGTTAATGGCTCAGCCTGTACAGAAAAAATGCTTAGGGCAGCTAATGCTAATAATGTTTTTTTCATAAAAACTCCAAATCAATTAGTTATATGCCGTAGTACGGCTGTTGTTATTACTTTCTAGAAAACCGTAACACAAGACGATCACCAACACTTTGCAACACCTGCACCAGCAGTAACAGTAAAACCACAGTTACCACCATCACGTCTGTTTGGAAGCGCTGATAACCAAAGCGAATGGCTAAATCGCCCAGCCCACCTGCGCCAACAACACCAGCCATTGCGGTGTACGACACTAGAGTAATGGCCGTCACTGTGGTTGCTGCAATAATGCCGGGACGCGCCTCTGGCAGTAGAGCATTAAAAATAATCTGCCGGGTACTGGCACCCATCGCCTGAGTCGCTTCAATAATGCCACGGTCCACCTCACGCAGTGAGGTTTCCACCAGGCGGGCGAAAAATGGCGTAGTACCCACCACTAATGGCGGTATTGCGCCAGCCACACCTAAAGATGTGCCGGTCATCACCACGGTAATTGGAATCATCACAATTAATAAAATAATAAAAGGCAACGAGCGCAGTACGTTCACGACAAATGACAGCAATGTGTAAAAAACACGGTGCTCAAACATTTGTCGCGGCCCGACTAAAAATAGCAAGATGCCCACGGGTAAGCCAAAGAGCACTGTAAACAACAAGGAGCCGCCGAGCATAAGTAAGGTGTCTACACTTGCTTGCCAGATCTCGTACCAATCAATATTTATCAGTAATTCACTCATGGGCGTAACACCTCCACGTGGACACCTGCAGCACGCAACTGCTGTTCAGCTAGCAGCTCTTTGCCGCCGGTTAACGCCACCGTCAACTGGCCACAAGCTTGATCTTTAATTCGCCCAATGCGCCCAGCTAAAATGCTGTAATCAACCCCAGTATCTCGGGCAACTTGACCTAGCAAAGGCGCATAAGTGGTTTCGCCTAAAAAGGTTAAGCGCACAATACGCCCAGCCACTTGTTGGTACAGCTCGCCCAACTCCAGATCATGCTCGCCTTCTGATTCTTGTACAAAACTTTGCGTAGTTGGATGCTGCGGGTGCAAAAAGACCTCGCTGACTAAACCCTGCTCAACAATCACCCCGGCATCCATCACGCCAACCCGGTCACAGACCCGTCGAATCACGTCCATCTCATGGGTGATTAGCACTATGGTTAAGCCCAGTTCGCGATTAATTTCTGCCAGCAGCTGCAGCACCTGTGCAGTGGTTTGTGGGTCAAGGGCGCTGGTAGCCTCATCGCACAGTAATATTTTCGGGTCAGTGGCTAAGGCTCGGGCAATGCCCACTCGCTGCTTTTGTCCTCCAGATAATTGCGCTGGGTACTTAGTAGCATGAGCGCTTAAGCCAACCCGCGCTAACAGCTCAATAACCCTTTGCTTAATCTGTGCTTTAGTTAACTCACCGGCCAACTTTAGCGGCATCGCCACATTATCGGCTACAGTTTTTGAAGCCAGTAAATTAAAGTGCTGGAAAATCATCCCCACTCGCTGCCGAAAGCGACGCAACCCCTGCGCATCAAGGGCGGTAACATCGACACCGTCCACCACAATGCGTCCACCACTGGGTTCTTCTAGGCGGTTAATGAGGCGCAGCAAGGTACTTTTACCCGCACCAGAATGACCAATCAGGCCAAAAATCTCGCCAGGCTGCACCTGCAGAGTGCTAGGTTGCAGGGCAACTATGCTCTGCCCGTTCACCGCATAGGCTTTATGCACATCGTGGAATTCAATCACGGTTAAACCTTGTTAGGGCAATGCTAAAGGGACAGTGTGCCCAGCATTGCTTAGCATGAAAAGTTATTTTAAATTCTATGGTTAGATCATTTTACAGCGATTTATTTGGCGTAATCACCAAGCGCGCAGGCTCTTCACTACGAATCACTTCGTGTAAACGCGGCTTAAAATTAGCATCCAGTTTTTTAACCCGTGCTGATAGCAATGCGGCAACCCAATGAAAATCCAGAGTATCAGCCACTTCAATCGTTACCGCTGCACGAAAACGCACAACATCAACGGCAACATCATCCAGCAAGCGGCCTAATTGATGGTCATTGCGGTTTTTTAACATCGGCAAAGGCACTACGGAAAAATCAGCGTTGGCATCAATCACCCGTGCTTTAATTTTGCTGCGCTTGGGTGCTGGCACCTCTTCTGGCTCATCTGGCGCTGGCGGCTCGACCTCTGCGCTATCAACTGTCGGCGCTGGTTCAGTCAATGCAGGCTTAACTGGGGCGGTTTTTGGACGGGCTGGGCGTGGGCGGGTCACAGCAGGAGGCACAGGTTCAGGCTCGAGCACAGGCAGTTGCGCAGCGGCAATCGCACTGCTCAGCCCTTCAGTAAGCGCTGGTGCTTGTGGTAGCAAGCGTTTCGCTTGGATAAGCGCAGCACTGGCAGCATCAATATCACCATCCTGCAATGCTTGCTCGCCACTTGCTAGCCAAGCATCAGCCAAGCGCTGCTGTAAATCAGCAATGCGTGGTTCATCTGCATGATTACGCTGCAACTCAGCCAACTGCTGGGCAGCCTGCTGCAACTGCTGCGCATCTAAATGCGTCACAAAGACTTGCTCAGCAATGGCAAACTCATCAATCACAGGCTGCTGATCAGCGTGGTTAACAGTGCTCTGACAAGCACTTAAAGCAAGCAATAAACTACAGACTAATAGGCTGCGCTCAATAAATCGTGACATCTAAAATATCCCTACAACCAATAAAGCAGCAGGCAGTCTACACTGCTCTGCATTGATGCAGAAGATACTGCTCAATACAGTCTAAAGTTAACCACCTTAAAGCGTATTGAGCTGAGGGTCACAATGCTTACTGTTGCTGCGCCGACTGCAGCTTTTCACTGCCGCTCCAAATCCGGTAGCGCAGCTCAATGTCAGCGGGTGTATACACCACAATGGGTAACTTACTGTTGTAGCGCACAGTGTAATTATCCCCTTGTGCCGCCACAAAGGCTTCTTTTTCAGTGCCTTCTGGACATGCCATCATGGTAGCGATAGGGCCTTTAACATCCGTCAGCTCATAATAGGTATACCCCCAACCGCTTAAGTCCTCAGCGGTCAAAGTGGCCATTAAGCTACGAGTGTTGCAGTCTGTTTGCATGACTTTGCCTGGAACCAGTTCGACTTTAAATAAATCCTCATCCGCTTTTTCCGGCAACCAAATAACGTTGCGCACTTGTCCTTTTTGAGCCGCGGGGTAAGGAGCAACATCGCTTAGCTTAGTAGCGTTGCTGCGCACATCTGTAGCTGCACAGGCAGCTGTAGCGCAGGAAATTGCTGCGATAAACGTCATGGTAAGTGTTTTATTCATCTAACTGGATCCTTAGATCATGTGTTTTCTAAAAGTTGAGACCGCAAATCATAGCGGCAGTTCAGCCATAGTTTCTCACTAACGGCGGCGTGGCACGATAAAGCTGATTAAAAAGAGTGCCGCAGCACACACCACTATCGAGGGGCCAGCCGGTGTGTCGTAATACCATGACATCGCTAAACCTGCACACACAGCCAACATGCCAATAATGGTCGCACCTATCGCCATATGCTCAGGACTGCGCGCATGGCGCTGCGCCCCTGCTGCCGGAATAATCAATAAAGAGGTAATTAACAGCACCCCAACAATTTTCATCGCCACGGCAATCACCAGAGCCATAAGCACCATCAGCAGTAGCCGCAGCTTAGCCACTGGTAACCCCTCAACCTCAGCCAACTCTTCATGCACAGTAATGGCTAACAGTGGTCGCCACAGGGCAATCATGCAGATTAAAACCACTGCACTACCGAGCGCAATCCAGAGCAAATCCATGGCGCTAACCGCTAATAAGTCACCAAACAGATAGCCCATTAAGTCGACCCGCACGGAATCCATAAAGCTCAACGTCACCAAACCAAGGGACAGAGTACTGTGCGCTAAGATTCCTAAAATGGTATCTGAGGCTAAAGGCTGACGATGTTGCAGAGCTACTAATACAAAGGCCAAAAGCAAACAGCCGACAATCACCGCTAACGCTAAATTAATGTCCAGCAATAAACCTAACGCCACGCCAAAGAGGGCAGAGTGGGCCAAGGTGTCGCCAAAATAAGCCATGCGTCGCCAAACCACAAAAGCCCCTAAGGGGCCAGCAACCAAGGCCAACAAAAGCCCAGCGCAAAGTGCGTATAATAAAAAATCAGGCATGTGTACAGTCCGGCCCATGTTGATGAGTTTTAGGCTTTAACACACAGCCGTGTAAATCATGCTGGTGATCGTGATCATGGTGATACACCGCCAAATCACTGGCCGCACGTGAGCCAAACAGCTCAATAAAGGCAGGATCGCCAGTAACTTGTTCTGGGTGACCGGAACAACACACGTGGCGATTTAAGCAAATCACTCGATCGGTGGCGCCCATCACTAAATGTAAATCATGGGATACCATTAATACGCCACAGCCATAGCGGTCGCGCAGTCGGCCAATTAAGTTATACAGTTCCAGTTGGCCGTTAACATCCACCCCTTGCACCGGCTCATCCAACACCAATAGCTGTGGCTTACGTAACAAAGCACGCGCCAACAAGACCCGCTGTAACTCGCCACCTGAAATGCGCTGTAAGGGGCTGTTTAAGACTTTTACCGCCCCCACTTCCGTCAATGCAGCAATCACTTGCGCACGGTTCACGCCCGGCACTAAGCGTAAAAAACGCAACACTGATAACGGTAAAGTGGCATGCACTTCCAGTTTTTGTGGCATATAACCAATACGCAGTTGCGGGGTACGCCAAACGCTGCCGGTATCTGGCTTAAGCAGCCCCAGCAACACTCGCACCAGCGAAGTTTTACCCGAGCCATTGGGCCCCACTAAGGTAACAATTTCTCCGGCGGTTAATTCCAAACTCACATCGGCTAAAACACTTTGCTCAGATAAAGCTAAATTCAAATGTTCAGCACGCAATAATAACGATGACTGTTTCATGCGCACTCTCGACACGGGGCACAGGTGCCAAGAATTTCAACCATTTGCGTCTCCACAATAAACCCCATTTGTGCCGCTTCAGCCGATACTGCAGCATCAATGGCAGTGTGTTGAGCCAGCTCGTAAGCGTTATTACACTGTTGGCAAATCATAAAGTAGCCTTCATGGGCCACTTCCGGATGACTGCAGCCAATATAGGCATTAAGTGAAGCTAGGCGATGAATCAGACCATTTTCTAATAAAAAATCTAACCCACGGTACACTGTCGGCGGCGCAGCGCGGCGGCCATCTTCGCGGCTCAACCGATCTAAAATATCATAGGCTCCCAACGGCTTATGACTTTGCCAAACCAGCTCCAGAATACGCTTGCGCAACGGCGTTAAGCGCACTGACCGTTGCGCGCAAAGCTCTTCTGCAGATGCCAACGCCCTGCTGATGCAGTGTTGATGGTGATCTGACTGGCACAGCGGTGATGTTTTAAACATAACAGCAGCATCCTTCTTAAAGAGACGTTATTATATAACTCTTTACTTACGGAGTGTACCGCAGTGTTACGTTTCTTACTGCTCAGCTGTTTATCCTTATTGGCGCTGAGCGCTCAAGCGCAAGTGCAAATTTTAACCAGCATTAAACCTTTGCAGCTCATAGCTGCCGCCATTCAAGATGGCCAAGGTGAACCTCAGGTGTTACTGCCGCCCGGAGCCTCTCCCCACTATTTTGTCCTGCGCCCTTCCGATGCTAAGCGCCTGGATAACGCCGATTTATTTTATTGGATTGGCCCTGATCTGGAAAACTTCTTACCGCGCCTACTTAAGCAACGCAGCCAACCGAGTGTCGCTGCGCAAGATTTACCCGATTTGCATTTGCAGTACTTTGCCGAAGCTCACGCTCATGACCACGACCACGGCCATGCCCTGATTGAACATGATCACGCCCATCAGCCCGGCACTGTGGATGCTCACCTCTGGCTAGATCCACACAATGCTGAGCTTATTGCGCAGCGCATCAGCGCCGATTTAAGCGCGTTGGATCCTGAAAATGCTGCGCACTATGCCGCCAATCTGCAGGCTTTTAGCCAAGCCTTACAGGAAGTGGATGGGCAATTAAAAGTAGAACTGGCGCCACTTAAGAACCAACCTTTCTTCGTCTTCCATGAAGCTTTCAATTACTTTGAGCAGGCCTACGGCTTAGCTCATACTGGAGTTTTTGCTGTATCCAGTGAAGTGCAGCCCGGCGCCAAACATGTGCAGCAAATGCGCACACGCCTACAGCAAGCAGGTGCAGCCTGCGTCTTTAGTGAGCCGCCCTTGCAACCGCGCTTAGCGCAAACCCTAGCTGCGGGCTTACCGGTTAAATTAGCTGAATTAGATCCTTTAGGTGTAGATATTCCAGTCTCCGCACAGGGTTATACACAATTGTTACGCAATTTAGGTGCGCAGTTTTCTGCTTGTTTAAGCACACTGTGAGGCACAACTTTTGCGACAGATAACAACTGTCACGCAGAGGTATAAAACACCAAAACTAACTCAGACGGTTATACTGCGCAGTACTGCTTAACGTTTACTGATTAAATGAGGTTTTTTGTGGCCCTCCCTGCTCAACGTCGCTGGTATCCAATTGCTTTATTTTTTGCCGCACTGGTATTTTTGCCCATCAGCGTCTTACTGCTGAGCTGGCACTCTGTCGATGCGCAAATCTGGGGGCACTTGTGGGACACACAAATGCTCCGGCTTATTTCTAACACCCTTATCCTGATTGTTGGTGTCGGCATTGGCGTGACTTTATTGGGTGTGAGCTTGGCGTGGCTCACCAGCCTTTGTGAGTTTCCTGGGCGGCGTTGGTTAGACTGGGCATTGATGCTCCCCTTTGCTATTCCTGCTTACGTCTTAGCTTTTGTTTTCGTTGGCTTGCTGGACTATGCCGGACCAGTACAAAGCCTTATGCGTGAGTGGTTTGACAGCGGCATCCAGTTCCCCAGAGTGCGCTCCACCGGCGGGGTGATCACTGTGTTTATTTTGGTGTTTTACCCTTACGTGTACTTACTGGCCCGCACGGCGTTTTTAGCTCAAGGTAAAGGCTTTATGGAAGCGGCACGGGTACTAGGCTTAAGCCCTTGGCAAGCTTTCTGGCGAGTGGCTTTACCTGTGGCTCGACCAGCCATTGGCGCTGGTGTTGCTTTAGCCTTAATGGAATCCTTAGCCGATTTTGGCGCTGTGTCGGTATTTAACTTCGACACTTTCACTACAGCAATTTATAAGACTTGGTACGGGTTCTTTAGCTTATCCAGTGCCACGCAATTGGCCAGCTTGCTGCTGTTATTTGTCGCAGTATTGTTATTTGCAGAGCAGCGCGCTCGCGGCGCAATTCGCCCAAGCAGTGAGCGTCCACGGGGCAAAGCCCTGTATAACCTACGTGGCTGGAAAGCAGTATTGGCCTCCACTTGGTGCGGTTTGGTTTTTCTTTGCGCCTTTGTCATCCCCGTCCTGCAGTTGCTAGTTTGGTTCTGGCAGCGCGGACGCTTTGACTTAGATGAACGCTACACTGCGCTCATTACCCACACCCTGTACCTTGGCTTAATGGCTGCGGCTCTAACTGTAGCTGCCGCTTTGCTGCTGGCCTTTGCCAAGCGCATGACACCCACACGGCGCATGCGGGCTTTAGTGGGCTTTGCTAACTTAGGTTACGCCCTGCCTGGCTCAGTGCTAGCTGTAGCCATCATGCTGGCTTTCAGTTATTTAGATGAGCACGCGGTTATCCCTTTGTCCACTTGGCTCGGCGGCGCGGGGCGGCCCATATTATTGGGCAGTTTAAGCGCGCTACTGCTGACTTATGTGATTCGTTTTATGGCGGTAGCACACGGTCCAATGGAAGGTGCGCTTGCGCGCATTAAACCGTCCTTGCCAGAAGCCTCACGCAGTTTAGGTATTGGTGGCATGGCTTTATTTCGAAGGGTCTATTTACCCTTATTACTACCCGGTAGTTTATCCGCAGCATTGTTAGTGTTTGTCGATGTCTTGAAAGAAATGCCAGCAACTTTACTGATGCGTCCGTTTGGCTGGGACACCCTGGCCATTCGTATTTTTGAAATGACCAGTGAAGGGGAATGGGCTCGGGCGTCATTACCGGCACTGACATTAGTCGTCGTCGGCCTGCTGCCAGTAATTTTGTTAATTCGCCGCTCGGCGTATCGCCCTGGGCACTAACTACCGTTATGACAAACACAGGTTATACTGACACTCAGCGGTGCAGAGCTGAAACAACCTCGCTACACTATGCGCCGACTGAATTACCCACAGGTACAAACACTGCGTTTGACCGGTTAGGAGATCCCATGGGATTGCGTACCCCCCTGTATGATATGCACCTGGCCCTCGGTGCAAAAATGGTCGATTTTAATGGCTGGGATATGCCATTACATTACGGCTCGCAAGTGGAAGAGCATCACCACGTGCGCAAAGAGTGCGGTGTGTTTGATATCTCGCACATGAGTATTTTTGATCTACAAGGTGCACAAGCCCAAGCTTTATTGCAGCACCTACTCAGCAACAATGTTGCTTTATTAACGTCTGTCGGTAGTGCACAACATAGCCTGCTCCTAAATGAGCAAGGCGGTGTGATTGATGACGTAATGGTCTTTCGTACCGCAGAAGGCTACCGCTTAGTCAGCAATGCAGTCACCCGTGCACGCGTCCAAGCTTGGCTGCAGCAACATGCTGCTGACTTTGCTTGCACAGTACACTGGCGCAATGATTTATGCTTATTTTCTATTCAAGGCCCGCTGGCTCGAGAGCGTTTAGCCCCCATTTTAAACTCAACCCGTGCTGCGCTTATGCAAAGTTTGCAGCACCACCAAGCCGCGCAAGAAGGTGATTGGTTTATCTCTTGCACAGGTTATACCGGTGAAGATGGCATCGAAATTATGCTACCTGCCACGCAAGCGACTGACTTTATCAACGAGTTGGTCGGCGCAGGAATTACCCCGATTGGTATTGGCGCACGCGACACCCTGCGTTTAGAAGCTGGCTTCAACCTCTACGGCTTTGATACCAATGAGCAGGTTTCACCTCTTACGGTGAATATGGAGCACCTTATCTGTTGGGAACCACAAACCCGTGATTTTATCGGCCGCCAAACCTTACAAGCACAGCTGGATCAAGGTGTTACTGAGAAACTGGTGGGCTTAGTTCTTGAGGAACGCGGTGTATTGCGCGCCGGTCAGCCCGTTCGAGTGAATAACGAAATCTCTGGAGTCATTACCAGTGGTAGTTTTTCACCAACACTGGGTAAAGCCATTGCTTTAGCCCGAGTGCCGGTTACTACCGCAGACCGCGGTGAAGTCGAAATTCGGCGCAAATGGTTTCCGGTGCGGGTGGTTAACCCACGCTTTGTACGCAGTGGCAAAATTCTGGTTTGATCTTGTGCAGAAAGGATCAATAGCCTATAAATCAGTTTATAGGTTGCTGGTTTAGCTTTAATTATAATGCTGCTTACTACTGCCACAGCTATTGACTAACAGGCTCAGCCTAAACACTTAAAAATATAAAAACTCGCACTGTACCTGCTAAGGACACAAAAATTATGAGCACTATTGAATCTGACTTACGCTATGCCAGCACCCACGAGTGGGCTCGTTTAGAAACAGATGGCACAGTCACCGTAGGAATTACCGATCACGCCCAAGAAGCTCTCGGCGATGTGGTCTTTATTGAACTACCGGCCTTAGACAGCACCCTCAGCGCCGGTCAGCCGGTGGGTGTGGTTGAATCAGTAAAAGCCGCCTCTGACATTCACGCCCCCATTAGCGGTACCGTGATTGCAGTCAACGAAGGTTTGACCGAGGCACCTGAGGGCGTTAATACTCACCCTTACCAAAGCTGGTTTTACCGCTTACAGCCTAGCAATGTCGAAGAGCTGCAACAATTGCTTGACGCCGAAGGCTACCAAGCCGTTTGCTAAGCCAGCGCGCTAAGACTTAGCCCTGCGTACGCTGCCAAACCTCAAAGGTGTAGCCCGGCTCTTGATTTTGAGCCGGATGGCTTTGCGCATCTGTTTGTTGCCACTGCTGCGCATCCAGTACTGGAAAAAACGTATCGCCTGCAAGCTCTAGGTCGATTCGAGTTAGATAGACACGCTGCGCCAGCTCTAGAGCCTGTTGATAAATCTGTCCGCCGCCAATCACCATCACCTCTGCTACGCCCTGCTCTGTGGCCCACTCTTGGCCGCGCTGGATAGCTTGCGCAAGATCAGTAAAAACTTCAGCGCCCTCAAGGGCAATATCGTTTTGGCGACTGATGACAATATTTAAGCGTCCAGGCAAAGGCCGTCCTAAGGACTCCCAGGTTTTGCGCCCCATAATGATTGGCTTGCCCAACGTGCGTTGCTTAAAATAACGTAAGTCATCCGGCAGGTGCCATGGCATTTGATTATCTTGGCCAATCACTTGATTACGCGTAGCCGCGACAATCAAACTTATCGGTAATGAATGTTGCATAAAGTTCGCGCCTCAATATATGTAAGATTCTCTCGCTATCTTAAAGGATTTACACTGTATTAGCGTTATGCGGACATTATAATCAGGCACAATAGTGCTATTAACACGATCCAATGGAATGCTTGTGACTGATTCACTCTCACCCTTACAAACCCTCTGGCTGTGTGAAACCGTGCGTTTACGCGAGGCCCAAACAGGCCTACTGGAAGACAGCGAAGCATGTCGTATTGCCCGCAGCACCCAGGGTTCACTGTCGCAGCGCGTGCAAGCTCGCGGACTATTTCTAGCCAAACGTGACGGCTTACTCACAGCAATGCAACATTGGCTGCAAGGGGCTAAATTCGCCCTGTGGTTGCTGATTTTCAGCGCAGTCATTGCAGGTTTTGCCCTGGCTAAAACGGCGCTTAGTGGTGAGCCACACGCCATTAATATTTTTTGGGCACTGGCTGGGTTAATTGGTTTAAACCTGATGAGCTTGCTGCTGTGGTGCTTCAGTATCATTTTTTCGCAACAGACCAACTCACCCTTGAGTCAGGTATGGCTGTGGCTGAGCAATCTCCTCGCCCGCGACGCGAAGGCGGTACAACTGGCGCCAGCCTTATTAACCTTACTGCAGCGGCAAAAAATACTGCGCTGGGGCTTAGGGCGACTGCTGCATGGCTGGTGGTTAATTACCCTATGCACCGCTCTATTAACCTTAGTGGCACTACTGGCCACCCGCCGCTATGGTTTTGTGTGGGAATCAACCATTGTCGCCAGTGACTCCTTTGTTACGCTGGTCAATAGCCTCGGTACGCCAGCAGCATGGCTGGGCTTTGCTGTACCCGATAGCGAGCTGATTCAACACAGCGGCATGCAAGCATTAGCCGATGAGCAAGCACGGCAGATTTGGGCCAGTTGGCTATTGGGGATGTTGCTGATTTACGGAATTTTACCGCGCATGCTTTGCAGTCTATTCTGCGAATGGCGTTGGCGCCGGGGTTTACGCTGTTTACAGCTCGATGCTAACGATCCTGTGTGGCAACCTGTACATGAACGTGTCCAACCTAGCAGTGAACGCTTAGGCATTGTTGATGCAGCACCAGAGCAGCTGCACAGTACCAGTGCAGGCTCACGCTCGACAGGGCAAGCGGCGGTACTTGTCGCCATTGAACTGGATGACAGCATCAGCTGGCCCCCTGAGTTACCCGCACAGGTACTCAATGCTGGGGTGATTGATAGCCGTGAACAGCGGCGGCAGACCCTTGAGCAATTTAGCGCCAGCCCACCGGCCCGCTTATTGATTGCCTGCAACCCCCAACGCTCAGCCGATCGCGGCACCCTGCACCTGATTGCCGAGCTGTCACGCAATGCTGCGCACACCAAAGTTTGGCTTCTGCCCACCGAGGCCGCTGACGAACGCCTCACAAACTGGCAAGAACAACTGAACACCTTACAGCTGTCCCATAGCCGTTCGGCGCCCTGGACATGGTTGGAGCAAGGTGATGAGTAAACCATCTGCACCATTAAAGCTGGCCGTAGTCGGCCATACCAATGTGGGTAAAACCTCATTGCTGCGCACCCTAACCCGTGATGTCGGCTTTGGCGCGATTTCCCATCGCCCCAGCACCACCCAGCATGTTGAAGGCGCACGTTTATCTGTGGATGGCGAAGCGCTGATTGAGCTGTATGACACCCCAGGTTTTGAAGATGCGATTGCCCTCTACGACTACCTTGAGCAGCTACCAAACAGTGGCGAGCGCTTAGATGGCCCTGAACAAATCCAACGCTTTTTACAGACTAGCGAAGCACGCCAACGTTTTGAGCAAGAAGCCAAAATCTTGCGTCAATTGCTGCAATCCGATGCGGGCTTTTATGTGATTGATGCCCGTGAGCCAGTTCTAGCTAAATATCGCGATGAACTGGCGATTTTAGCCATGTGCGGCAAACCTTTATTACCTGTTTTAAACTTTGTTAACACCACTGAACAACGCGAACCGGCTTGGCGCGAGATGCTTGCCCGCCTCGGACTGCACGCCATAGTACGCTTCGATAGCGTAGCCCCACCAGAAGATGGCGAGCAACGCCTGTATGAAAATTTAGGCCTAGTGCTGGACAGTCAGCGGCCACTGTTACAACGCCTAATTGAACATAACCAAGCGCAAGTGGCGCTACGTCGCAAAGCCGGCTACCGCTTAATTGCCGAGCTACTCATTGATGTCAGCGCCTGCCGCCGCAGTGTGCATCCTGAACAGCTGGAAGCTGCCGTGCAGAGCTTGCACAGTGATGTGCGCCAGCGTGAACAAAGCTGTGTCGAGGCATTATTAAAACTCTACGCCTTCCGTAAAGACGATGCCCAAGCCAACGCTCTTCCCTTAGCAGAGGGGCGCTGGGGCGATGATTTATTTAATCCCGCCACTATGAAACAGTTTGGCGTAAAAGTGGGCGGTGGCATGGCCGCTGGTGCCGCCACTGGGGCGGGTATTGATCTTATTACCGGTGGCTTAAGCCTAGGCATGGCCACAGTGGTTGGTGCCGCTGTAGGCGGTTTAACCCAAACTTTTCGCAACTATGGCGAGCGTTTAAAAGGCAAATGGCGGGGCGAACGTGAGCTTACGGTGAATGACAGCACCTTGCGTTTATTGGCGATTCGCCAGCAGCGCTTACTGACTGCCTTAGAGTTGCGTGGCCATGCTGCGCAAGAACGCATTCAAATGAGCACTCCGCTGGAGCAGCAATGGCGCGAAGGCGATTTAGCTGAGCCGCTAAAAATCGCTCGCGCCTACCCCAACTGGTCCAGCCTTAATGATAAAAAGCCACAGCACGATGCTGAGCGTAACAACGCTATCGAAAGCTTAGCAGCCAGCCTAGCAAAACAGCATGCAACTATTGAACAGGCTTAATTGCTAGACCAAAACTGTTAAGTCAAAGCGCTCATTAAGCCTGTTCCAACACAGCATGCTATTACTCAGGCTCGCCCATCTGGGTCTGCAAATAATTTTGTAGGCCGACTTTCTCAATCAAGCCAAGCTCAGTTTCCAGCTGGTCGATATGCTCTTCTTCGTCTTCCAAAATTATTTTTAACAGATCACGGCTGACATAGTCTTGCACCGCCTCACAATGAGCAATAGCGGCCACTAAGTCTGTTCGGGCACGATGCTCTAAGGCTAAGTCGCTTGCGAGCATTTCTTGGGTATTTTCACCGATATGTAACTTGCCTAGATCTTGCAAGTTTGGCAGCCCTTCAAGGAATAAAATACGCTCAATTAAAGTGTCTGCATGGCGCATTTCTTCAATTGATTCATCATATTCCCATTTGGCGAGGGCTTTTAAACCCCAGTCCTTATACATGCGCGCATGTAAAAAGTACTGGTTAATAGCCACCAACTCATTACCGAGAATACGGTTGAGATGCTCAATTACTTTAGTATCGCCTTTCATGTGCGCCGTCCTCATCTGTGCGAATGATGACAACAGCATAGCAGACTCAGCAAAAGCGCTATAGCGGGTTGCGTGAAAAATCAGGGAACGATCAGCGCCTGCTGTTAAATGGCGTAAGCTAAGTTTTCAGCCGAAGCCACTAAGGTATCTTTAATGGCTTTTTGCGTGATTGTTTTAGCTGAGCATGCACACTTACCGCACTGGGTACCACAGCCGGTCTCCTCACGAACCTCACGCCAGCTACGCGCACCATCTGCGACCAGCGCGCGTATTTTATGATCGGTAACACCTTTGCATAAACAAATATACATAGACAGATCCAAGCTAAGTAACAGTTACCGTAATGATAATAACTCGCATTACTATTTACAAGCAGTAATTGTTAACGCTAACTGTCTAAGAACAATCCACACCCGCAACAGGCAGCACTGCTCATGCGTGCATGCAGGCATAACAACCTTAAACCTGCACGCAGCACTAGATCAAGACTGCTGCAACTGCTGCGCTGCAGCTAAAAGCATGCGCTCGGTGCTGGCCCAGCCTAAGCAACCATCAGTAATAGAAACGCCGTATTGTAAGTTATCGCAAAGAGCTTGCTGGCCATCCATCAAGTTACTTTCCAGCATCACCGCTCGCAAACTGCGCTCACCCGCTGCACGCTGAGCTAAAACTGACTGTAAAATCTGCGGTTGCAGCTGTGGATCCTTACCACTATTGGCATGGCTGCAATCCACCATCAAGGAGGCATCTAAACCGGCTTTACGCATGGCAGAGCAAGCTTGAGCAATGCTGTGTGCGTCATAATTAGGCCCCTGATGCCCACCACGCAAAACTAAATGTGTATCAGGATTACCGCTGGTTTCCACTAAAGCTGCGCGGCCTTGGGCATCTAAACCAAAGTGCTGATGGGCATGGGCGGCAGAACGCATGGCATCCAAAGCAATACCAACACTGCCATCAGTACCGTTTTTAAAACCAACAGGCAGTTGCAAGCCACTGACCATTTCTCGGTGAATTTGCGACTCACTGGTGCGTGCACCAATGGCAGCCCAGCTTAAGACATCATCAAAATAGCTGGCGGCAAGAGGCTGTAATAACTCGGTAGTCACTGGCAAATTTAGCTCCAGCATACGCAGCATTAATTGCCGCGACAGTTGCAAGCCCTGCGCCATATCGGCACTGCCGTCTAAATGCGGGTCATATAGCAAACCTTTCCAACCCACGGTGGTGCGCGGCTTTTCAATGTAGATGCGCATTGCTAACAGCATGTGCTCTGATACTTGCTCGGATAGCGTGGCTAAGCGCTCAGCATACTCAATGGCTTCAGCAATGTTATGAATTGAACATGGGCCAATAACGACCAGCAAACGGGGGTCTTCACCGTTGATAATGGCGCGCACTTGCTCACGCTGCTGCTGGACACGCTGCGCAAGTTGCGCACTTAATGGTAACTGTTGACGTAATTCTTGCGGGCTGGCCAGTACTTGGGTTTTGCGCCCAGACTGCGGCAGCGTGGTAACATTGGCTGCATCCAGTGCAACGCTGTTGTGATCAAATGCTATAGCGGTATTTAAAGAGTTCATATTTATCCTAACCTGTGCGGCTGTGCCGCTATACGTTTTATCGCGAAAGTCGTCTTAAACAATGGGGGAGTGCCAGCTTGTGGTTACTAAATCGCCAGCTCAAGTCATCAAAACGCTCTGGATAAACTGCATACATTGCCATTTGTGTGTCCTCTTATTTATCTAAATTCAAATTCTAAAAACAAAAAACCCCGGGTGGGAAGCCAACCGGGGTTTATCTAAAACAGTGGTAGGCGACCCTTAAAAAGAGGCCCGCCTGTATGAGTATCAGGCGCGCCTTTGGCTAAACCAATACCCATAAAAATAATACGCTACAGAGTTATCCAGTGAACGCACACAGCTCAGCGCAACAGCTAAAGGCTGCAGAACCAATTGTGTTTTAAGTGTGCGAATCAACATAAATATCTCCAAACGATGTATTTAACATACTGCATGCGCATACACAGCGCAACCTAACTTAGCGATCTAAGCGGTACATTTTCTCACCGTCTAAGCTGCGACTCCAAGGTAAATCAGAGTTCTGCCAGCCATTTTTCAACCGCATCCCCGCTTGTGGACCTTCACTTAAAGCATCGCCTTGAAAGCCATTGACCACAAAGCGCGCGTTCACTAAACCAGCTTCACGCAGCACTTTCGCGCTCGGCTCACCGCGCTCACTACCAGAACGACACATGGTGATGACTTCAGTGTTTTCATCTAAACCACGCTTGGCCAGCTCTGCTTTAATCTGCTCAACAAATTCTGGGTTACGGCTAATCGGATAAATATTGCGCTCAGCATTCCACTGCGTACGGTCAACCAACATAAATGGAATATTCACGTCAATTGCATCAGCAACACCCACAAACATAATTTCTACTGGGTCACGCACATCGACCAATAATACCGGCTGCTCAGTTTGCTGAGTTTTAGCGTAGGCCTCTTCAGCACTGATCTCTAACTCCACCGCTTGCACGGAAAATACTGCAAGGGATAGCAAGATACCGCTGAATAAACTTTGTATACGAGTCATAAACTGGCTCTCCATTGAATTAATATCAATATAATACACTATTATAGATTATATTTCAGCGGCATCCATAGCAGGTGCAGCTGTAACTGCCCAATACCACTGCTATTAATCACGCAAACTCAGCACCGACCAACCACGCTGCTCAGCAATGGCTCGCAGGGTGTCATCGGGGTCAACCGCCACTGGGTGGGTTACCTGCTCAAGCAACGGTAAATCATTGTGCGAATCACTGTAAAAGTAGCTGTCTTCGAGTGTTGCTTGATGCTCGGCCAACCAAGTGTTTAAACGGATGATCTTACCGCCCTGAAAACTGGGTACATCCACCAGCTCCCCAGTGTACTGGCCATTGTGCATACCGCATTCTGTGGCAATCAAATGTTCTACACCTAAACGCTGGGCAATGGGTCCAGTAATAAAACGGTTGGTCGCAGTAATAATCATCACCACATCCCCTGCCGCACGGTGCTTAGCTAATAATGCTTCGCCTTTCGCAAGGATAATAGGCTCAATGCAATCACGCATAAAGCCCGCATGCCACTGTTCGAGCTGAGCCTTATCAGTACGCCCCAGAACTTCTTGGCAAAAGTTCTGATAGGCCAAGACATCGAGCTGTCCAGCCAAGTAGTCATGATAAAACTGATCATTTTTGGCCCGATAAGCTTCCGCATCAACCAGCCCCTGCGCGCACAAATACTCACCCCACTGGTGATCACTGTCACCGGCTAATAAGGTGTTATCCAAGTCAAAAATAGCCAATCGCACGGCAAATACCCTAATAATGATAAAAAGAGTGCTGAGCATAACGATTTTATCAATGCCTGACCATTCAGTGACTAAAGCGCGTTGCCGCTCTGGCGCGCTTTGTGGAACAATGGGGCAAGAATTTAAACAAAGGATGCGGACATGATTGATCCAGATGGGTTTCGTCCGAACGTCGGCATCATCCTGACCAACGACCACGGACAAGTACTTTGGGCAAGGCGCGTGAATCAAGATGCATGGCAGTTTCCTCAAGGCGGAATTAATCCACATGAAAGTGCCGAAGATGCACTCTACCGTGAGTTGCATGAGGAAATTGGTTTACAGGAGCAGGATGTCGAAATATTAGCCTGCACTCGCGGCTGGTTGCGCTACCGTTTACCGCAACGTTTAATCCGCACCCATAGTCAACCGGTGTGTATTGGCCAAAAACAAAAGTGGTTTTTACTGCGATTGCGCAGCAGTGACGAACAGGTGCGCATGGATCTTACGGAAAAACCTGAATTTGATGGTTGGCGTTGGGTCAGTTATTGGTATCCTTTAGGTCAAGTCGTAGCCTTTAAGCGCGACGTATACCGCCGGGCTTTAAAAGAGCTGGTTTATCAACTTCCTACTCGGGATTAACCCTAAGTTGTCAGACGCTAACCGCACCGATAGCAGCATGCTCAATATGTTGCGCACGATATCTCAAGAAGTGAACGCTGCTAAGGATTTACCAGCGGCCTTAACAATTATCGTTAAACAAGTGCGCGTGGCGATGAACAGCCATGTCTGCTCGGTATACTTATACGAGGCTGAGCAGGACCGTTATTTGCTCATGGCCACTGAAGGCTTAAATAAGCGTGCGGTGGGTAAAGTGAGCATGAGTTCCAACGAGGGCTTAGTTGGCTTAGTCGGTAGCCGCGCAGAAACCATTACCCTTGAAGATGCTGTCAATCACCCCAAGTTTTTATACTTCCCAGAAACAGGCGAAGAGCGCTACGCTTCTTTTTTAGGCACGCCAATTATTCACCATCGCCAGGTGCTGGGTGTCTTGGTTGTGCAGCAAAAAGAACGCCGTCAATTTGATGAGGGTGATGAGGCTTTCTTAGTCACCATGAGTGCGCAGCTCTCTGGTGTGATTGCCCACGCTGAAGCGACCGGTTCTATTCGCGGCTTAGACCAGCAAGGTAAGGGTATTCAAGAAGCACGTTTTGTTGGCGTTCCTGGTGCACCTGGCGCAGCCTTAGGTACCGCCGTGGTGGTGCTGCCGATTGCTGATTTGGATGTAGTGCCTGATAAAACAACGGGTGACATTACCACCCAACTCGAGCTGTTTTCCTCGGCTTTAGAATCCGTGCGCGCCGATATTCGTAGCCTATCAGCACGCCTTGCCAAACGTTTACGTCCGCAAGAACGCGCATTGTTTGATGTTTATCTAATGATGCTGGAACACACCGCCTTAGCCGGTGATGTAATTGCAGTGATTCGCCAAGGGCAATGGGCGCAAGGTGCTTTACGCCAAGTGGTTAGCGAGCATGTGCAGCGCTTTGAGCACATGGATGACGATTACCTGCGTGAACGCGCTTCAGATGTAAAAGACTTAGGTCGACGTTTGCTCGCCTACCTGCAGCAAGGTCAACAACAAACTCTGGTGTACCCCGACAACACAATTCTCGTCAGTGAAGAGCTCTCACCCGCCATGCTCGGTGAGGTGCCGCGAGATAAATTGGTGGGCTTAGTTTCAGTGCTCGGCTCACGCAACTCCCACGTGGCTATTTTGGCCCGGGCGATGGGTATTCCCACGGTAGTGGCCGCAGTGGATTTACCTTACACCCGCCTAGATGGCATTGAGTTGATTCTCGATGGTTATCACGGTGATGTGTTTACCAACCCCAGTGCTTTATTGCGCCAGCAATACTCTGAAGTGGTGGAAGAAGAGCGCCTCATCAATAAGGATTTAGACAGTTTACGCAGTTTGCCCTGCATTACCCTCGACGGCCATCACCTGCCATTATGGGTCAACACTGGCTTAATTGCAGATGTGCAGCGCGCCCAACAACGCGGCGCTGAAGGTGTTGGCTTATACCGCTCAGAAGTAGCATTTATGGGCACATCACGCTTTCCCAGTGAAAGTGAACAAGTGCAAATGTACCGTGAGCAACTGCAGGCCTTTCACCCATTACCGGTCACCATGCGCACGTTAGATATCGGCGGCGATAAGCCTCTAAGCTACTTCCCCATTAAAGAAAGTAACCCCTACTTAGGCTGGCGTGGAATCCGTATCACTTTAGACCACCCAGAGATTTTCTTAGTGCAGGTGCGCGCCATGATCAAGGCCAGCGTCGGTTTAAATAACCTGCATATTTTATTGCCGATGATCTCTGGTGTGCACGAGCTTGATGATGCCCAACACCTCATCCATCGCGCTTGGGCGGAACTGATCAACGAAGGCTTTGCCGTACAAATGCCTCCGGTGGGGGTGATGATTGAGGTACCTTCGGCAGTCTATCAAGCCCGAGAACTAGCACGTATGGCTGACTTTTTATCAGTGGGCTCTAACGATCTAACCCAGTATTTGCTAGCGGTGGATCGCAATAATGCTCGGGTTGCTGACCTCTATGATTATTTACACCCAGCAGTACTCATGGCCCTCAAGGAAGTGGTCAGTGCAGCTCAGGCGGAAGGTAAGAAAGTCAGTATTTGCGGAGAAATGGCCGGAGACCCAGTCGCTGCTGTACTGTTAATGGCTATGGGTTTTGATAGTTTATCAATGAACTCCACCCATTTACCTAAGGTGAAGTGGCTGCTGCGCAAAATGACTTTACAGCACGCGCAAGAACTCCTCAGCGAAGTATCCAGCATGGATAACCCAGAGCTTATTCACAGCACTCTGAACTTAGCTTTAGGTAACCTGGGCTTAAGCAAAGTGCTCAACCCTGTTTCCAGTGTGCAAACTTAGCAGCACAACAGTGCATCACCAGCCGCTAACAAGAACCTCAGTCGCGCTACTTGTCTAAGATAAAGGCTGGCAACTCAACTTGGTTTTGACCGGTAAACTGTCCATTTACCCCATAGCTGCGCTCAGCTAAAGTCGTTCGGCCATCAGCAAAGCGCCGTAACAAGCTGGTTGCCCGTGTACCGTACACCTCGCCACGAATAAAGATACTCGAGAGCATGCGCTCCATGGCCAGGCCCACGCCAGTATCGGGCAGCTGATCATCAGCAGCACGCTGCTCATCTTGCATTAACGTAAACAGTGCCTCGTCTGTAGCCTCCAAGTGCGCAGAAAACATCGTGCGTAAGCGCACCAGCTTGGGCCATGGGGTATCCAAGCTCGCATTGCACAAGCCGTAAATTCCTGGGCTTAAGCGCTTTGGCCGTGGCTCAGTAGAACTGACAAACCACATTGATTGCGCATCACCGAGCAGTAAGTTAAAACCACTGTACTGCTCAAGCTCAGCAGCAATACTGTGTAAATACTCCTGCGGACTTTGTTGTCCCGCAAGATAATCGCTAACCAAAGCGCCCCGTGACTGCTCACCTAAAGGCAATGACATATCACGCACATTGGTTAATGTAGCGAAACGCCCGTGCGCCGCAATCCCTAGCCAAGTACCGCCAGCTTCTAAATCGCGCCCGGCATAAATACTGGGCTGATCTGCCCATTGCGCCAGCGCTGCACTGGGACGCGCATGTACCTCATCACGGTTAGCCAGTAATAATAAAGGCTGCTGACTTTCAGGACGCCAAGCAAAAACAACTAAACACATAGGTTACTCAATACTAAATATACGCAGCATTTTACTCGCTAAATACTGTCTGTTAATCAACAGCGCAAGGCTCAACTTGCAGCACAGTGCCTTGCTGCCCAATCACTTTAACCCGCTGCCCGACAGGCAGATTCGGACCACTGACAAGCCAATAACTATCACCCGCTTTGATTTTGCCACGACCGGCACTAATAGCTTCATGCAAAATATACTCGCCACCAAGCAATTCACTACCGCGTTGATTTAAACCCGGTTCAGCAGCAGGTTGCTTGCGCAAACGTCGCCACCAAAGTAGCGCTGTGGCCAATGCCAACAGCGCAAAAATCATGAACTGCCATGCCCACGAAAGCTCAGGAAAAAGCCAGAGCAAAATGCCAACTACGGCAGCAGCCGTACCAAACCATAAAAAATAGCCGGCCGTGCCGAACACCTCAACAATCAGTAAGAGCACGGCTAATGCGAGCCAATCCCACACAGCTAAATGTTGTAGGTACACACTCACGCCTGCTTACCATCAAAGGAGGCCTTAACAATTTCACTGATACCACCAATGGAGCCAATTAACTGGCTGGCTTCTAACGGCATCATGATGACTTTACTGTTGTCTGCAGCAGCAATATTCCCCAGCGCATCAATGTACTTTTGCGCGACAAAGTAGTTCACCGCCTGCACACTGCCGCCACTGATGGCTTCCGAAACCATACGGGTTGCTTCTGCCTCTGCTTGCGCCGCACGTTCACGGGCTTGAGCCTCCAAAAACGCGGCTTCACGCTTACCTTCTGCCTTTAAAATCTGCGATTGTTTTTCACCTTCAGCGGTTAAAATATCCGCTTGGCGACGTCCTTCAGCTTCTAAAATCGACGCTCGTTTAAGGCGCTCAGCTTTCATTTGACTGGCCATCGCCGCAACTAAATCAGCTGGCGGGGTAATGTCTTTGATTTCAATGCGCGTAACTTTAACTCCCCATGGCGCTGTAGCCTGATCAACGGTATGCAGTAAACGCTCATTAATCACATCGCGCTGGCTGAGCATCTGATCCAGCTCCATGGAGCCTAAAACCGTACGGATATTGGTCACCACTAAGTTTAAAATGGCATATTCCAACTCACTGACTTCATAAGCTGCTTGCGCAGTATTCACCACCTGGAAAAAGCATACGGCATCAATACGGACAATGGCGTTATCGGCGCTGATCGCCTCTTGTGCGGGAATGTCTAACACTCGCTCCATCACGCTAATTTTGCGGCCGACAGTATCCATCAGCGGTACAATAATATTTAACCCCGGCTTTAACGTACCGGTATAACGCCCAAAGCGTTCCACAGTCCATTCGTAACCCTGCGGCACCACTTTAAAGCCCATAAAAACCACAGCGACAATCAGGGCAACAAATAAAAACAAAACGAAACCAATATCCATACAAACTCCGTAGTAGCAGATCATTCAAGCTTTGATTATAGGGTGCACTCGCTAAAAGGCTTGTGTTATTTTTGCTGACTTTGTGGCGTCACGCGTAAAATCTCTTCAATGGTGGTCAGCCCCGCAGCTATTTTTTGCGCTCCAGACAGTCGCAAGCTGCGCATACCATCGCGGTACGCTTGGTTTTTCAATTTGACTAAATCTGTATCAGCCATGATTAAAGGCTTAATTGCATCATTGAGC
Organism: Denitrificimonas caeni; assembly: GCF_027498055.1. Lineage (GTDB taxonomy): Bacteria > Pseudomonadota > Gammaproteobacteria > Pseudomonadales > Pseudomonadaceae > Denitrificimonas. Next base: position 450,838 of record NZ_CP114976.1, on the reverse strand, counting down.
AGCATGATTTCATACACCCCCGCGCGTCCACGGTAGCCTGTCTCTCGACACTCTAAACAGCCCACTGCTTGTTGTGCACCTTTAGGCAAAGGAGCACTCCACGGCTGAGTTAGCGTATGCCAATCAGCTTCGGCAATGTCCACCGGAGCCTTACAGTGCGGACACAAGGTGCGCACTAAACGCTGCGCCATTACTCCAAGCAATGTGGCTTTGAGTAAGTAATAGGGTACGCCCAACTCTAATAAGCGCGTAATGGCGCTGGGCGCATCATTGGTATGCAAGGTGGAAAGCACTAAGTGGCCTGTCAAAGCCGCTTGAATCGCCATTTCTGCGGTTTCTAAGTCGCGTATTTCACCGATCATAATAATATCGGGATCTTGGCGCATCAGTGCACGAATGCCACTGGCGAAGGTGAGATCAATATTGTGCTGCACCTGCATCTGATTAAACGCTGGCTCAATCATTTCGATGGGGTCTTCAATCGTGCAGACATTGACCTCTTCCGTGGCCAGTTGCTTCAAGGTGGTATAAAGCGTGGTGGTTTTACCGGAGCCAGTTGGGCCTGTGACTAAGATAATACCATTGGGCTGCCCAGTCATACTGCGCCAGCGTTGTAAGTCATCACCCGAGAAGCCCAACTGATCAAAGGTTTTTAATAACACCTCGGGGTCAAAAATCCGCATCACCAGTTTTTCCCCAAAGGCCGTGGGTAGCGTGGAGAGGCGCAGCTCCACTTCGCTACCCTCTGGCGTTTTGGTTTTCACCCGTCCATCTTGAGGCTTGCGCTTCTCTGCCACATTCATGCGCCCTAAGGACTTTAAACGGCTGACCACTGCCATAGTGACTTGCGCGGGAAACTGGTACACCGTATGCAAGACACCATCAATGCGAAAACGCACCGCACCTTGCTCGCGGCGCGGCTCAATATGAATATCACTGGCGCGCTGCTGAAAGGCATACTGGAACAGCCAGTCAACAATGTTGACGATATGTGCATCATTGGCATCTGGCTCTTGATCACTGGCACCAAGGTTGAGTAACTGCTCAAAATTCCCCACACCACTGGCAAACTGATCAGTGGCTGAAGCGCCAGAGACAGAGCGGGCTAAACGATAAAACTCAGTGGTGAAGCGTTGAATATCTGCAGGATTGGCCACCACTCGTTTAATTGGCCGACGTAACACATGGGCTAGGTTATCTTCCCAGTCGCGCACAAAAGGCTGGGCGCTAGCAATGGTGACACTGGCGCTATCCACGGCCACAGCAATAATTTTATGACGTTGGGCGAAAGCGTAAGACATCACCGGAGTAATAGCCGCCACATCAATTTTTAATGGATCAATACGCAAGTACGGCTGCTGCGCCCACTCAGCTAACCACAGGGTTAAAGCCTCTAAGTCGAGCTTGCGTCCAGGCCGCGACCTATCATCGAGCTTTTGCGTAGCGATATATTCCAGCGGATGCATGTGCACCGTTGCCGCATCACCACGGCGCGCTGCTATACAGTTTTCTGCAGCATCCTGATCAATGCGCCTCTGCTTAACCAACTCAGCCAAGACTTCATTTAAATCCAGTACATGATTAGGTAGAGCGGCGGCAGAGGGCATAATTTTTCCTGTCTAAACTTTAAAAGCTGATTCTGCATAGCTTGCCAAATCAATAGCAACGCCATGCAGAGGTATGGCTAAAGCTTAACGCAACACTTGCTTCCAAGCATTGAGGCTGAGCACAGAACCTAAATGTTCTCGACGCTGTACTAATGCCTCAGGCGTAATAGGTTGCAATGCAAGCTTGTGCAGTTCACGTAAAGCACCGAATAAACGGTCACTGTCTGGTAAGTCCGTCACATCACGGGCCAGTTGCAACCAGACCAAGAGTCGTTCAAGGCGCGGAGCTTGCTCAGCCAAGTCTTCTGGCTGACGCATATAACGATTGACTTGCAAGGCTGTCGCTTCGTCTTGCAAAAACTGCAATAACCAATTTTGCAAGACGGCCGCACCCTGACGGGTACCACGTGCTGTACGCTTTTTCTGCCACTGTTTATCTTGCAGCCACAGCGCCAACTGCAGGGAAAACACACCCCAACGAGTATCAGCCAACTCTTGTGCAAAGGCTTGTGGTGCAGCATCACGCACAGCTTGCTCTTCAGCCCCCTCAGTCACCCGCTCACGCCAGCTTTCAATCAACGCATCCAACTGCCCACGCAAAGCACTGCTCGCTGCGCGCGGCACTGCATGTCCAAGGCTGGCCAACAAAGCGCGCAAACCAACTAACTGTTGAAACCATTGCTCTAATAGCTTCCAGTGCCCATTAAAACGGTATTGCTCTGCCAAGCGCTGACTGTTGCCCAGCAGTTGCCAAGCAATTGCCGCAAAGGCTTCATCTAAGGGTGTTTGTGCAGTGAGTTGCGCAGGCTCTGCCGCAACACTGTAGCTATTGGCATCAAACAAACGATAACCACGCTCAGCTTTACTGATATCACAAGGCATCAGTGCCGTGTCTGCTGCTAGCTCTAGGGCCAGCTCAAATAATGCAACTGGGTCGCCAGCACGTAACTCCAACTCCACTTCGCAAATTGCTTCCTGCTTTTTATCAGCAATCACCACGCCTTGATCAAGTGCGACCTCAACCACGGTTTCAACACCCTCACGCTGCCAGCGCAACTCAGCAAACTGGCGTTTAAAGTCGGTACTGAACACAGCTTTAAGCTGTTTTTTATCCAGTTCACGCAAACTCTCTGGCCAGCAGCTGTCATCCAAGTGGCTGAGCACTAAACGATTACTTTTTAAGTACCAATCCCACTCGTTGCGCTCTGATAATCCAGCGACACTCGCGCCTTTACTTTTCAAGGTTTGGATCAATTGTTCGCCATCGCGACGTATTCGTAACGCGACTTGGCCATTTGCTAGGGCAAAATCGTCCGTATCGTAATACCGATTGAGCAGCTCACGGGTCTGCCAAGTACCAACATTACGCGTTGCGAAAACTGGGTGCTCACACAGCGTAGCAAGGCTTTCAGGGCTGACACGCAGCTTTATTTCGGTTTCTTTAGCCATCTCATTCTCAATTCAAATTGTTGCTAGTTCATCGCTATGCTGGTCGAACCCTACAACAGCAACGTATAATCTAGGCTGTTATTGGAAACCGAGCGCAGCTCTAATATGTCGATAAACCCGTTTGTAAGTTTGTTTGGTCGTTCGCCCATTGGGCCAATGCAACAACATATAGCCAAAGCACACGAATGTGCCTCAAATTTAGTGCCTTTTTTTCAAGCCGTCATTGCGGAAGATTGGTCACGGGTAGAACTCGTGCAGCAAGAGATGTCTCGACTGGAAAAAGAAGCCGATAAACTCAAACGCAATGTGCGTATCCACTTACCTAAAAGCTTGTTTTTACCTGTGCCACGCTCAGACTTACTTGAGCTGCTCAGTGTACAGGACAAAGTTGCCAACCGCGCAAAAGACATCGCAGGCCTAATGCTAGGCCGGCAAATGACTATCCCGCAACCTATGCAGCCGATGATTCTAGCTTTTGTGCAACGTGTTGTTGATGCCAGCGAGCAAGCGCTGACAGCGATGAACGAGCTGGATGAAATTCTAGAAACAGGTTTTGGGAACCGCGAAGTAAACCGAGTCACCGCCATGATCGAAGTGCTTGAAGATATTGAGCACGACACCGATCGCATGCAAATTGAAGTGCGCCGCACACTCTTTAAATTGGAAAAAGATCTGCCGCCTGTTGACGTTATGTTTCTCTATACCATTATCGAATGGATTGGTGATGTCGCCGACCGCGCAGAGCGCATTGGCAACCGACTGGAACAATTACTTGCGCGCTAATTTATAGCTCGCCCAACCTGGAACACGCGGATTTTTTATGGAACTTTTAACAGACTACGGCTTTATACTTTTAGTATTGGCCTGTCTCTTTGGTTTTTTCATGGCTTGGGGCGTTGGTGCCAATGACGTTGCCAATGCCATGGGTACTTCAGTGGGCTCACGCGCACTGACCATTAAACAAGCCATTGTTATAGCAATGGTATTTGAGTTCTGCGGTGCTTATTTAGCTGGTGGTGAGGTTACTGAAACCATCAAAAATGGCATTGTCGACATCGATGTAATGACCGCCGACCTACTGGTGCTGGGCATGATGTCAGCTCTTTTAGCCTCCGGAACATGGTTGTTAATTGCCACCAATCGAGGCTGGCCAGTATCGACTACGCACACCATTATTGGTGCTGTCGTTGGTTTTGCTGCCTTCGGTGTCTCTTTTGATGCAGTGCACTGGAGCGCCATTTTACCAATCACTGCCAGCTGGGTAGTCACACCTTTCCTTTCCGGTGTTTTAGCCTTTGGTTTGTTCGTCAGTGTGCAAAAGCTGATTATCAATACCGATAATCCTTTTGATAATGCCAAGCGTTATGTGCCTATTTATATGTTTATAACCGGCTTTATGGTCGCGTTAATGACCTTATCCAAAGGCCTTAAGCATGTTGGCCTTGATATCAATAGCGAGCAAAGTGTACTGCTGGCTGTGGGGGCTGGTATTTTAGTGATGCTACTGGGTATTGCTCTGTTACGCCGCGTACAGATTGCGCCTGACGCCGACCGCAGCACCTACTTTGCCAGTGTAGAAAAAGTCTTTGCCACTCTAATGATTTTTACTGCCTGTTCCATGGCTTTCGCTCACGGTGCTAATGATGTAGCTAATGCGGTAGGACCTTTGGCTGCGATTGCCGGCGTGATTCAAAACCACGGTGTTGGTGAGCTTACTGCTAAATCTGCAGTACCCACTTGGGTTTTATTGCTGGGTGCGGTGGGGATTGTGGTTGGTTTAGCCACCTACGGCTATAAAATCATTGCAACTGTCGGCCGCGGTATTACTGAGCTGACGCCAAGCCGTGGTTTTGCCGCCGAATTAGCCACAGCTTCGACTGTCGTCGGTGCTTCCGCGATCGGTTTGCCCGTTTCCACTACGCACACTCTAGTTGGCGCAGTTTTGGGGATTGGTCTAGCCCGTGGTATCAGCGCATTAAACCTGCGTGTGATTGGCTCAATCTTCATGTCATGGGCCATTACCTTGCCTGCTGGTGCGTTCCTCGCGATCGTATTCTTTAGTATTTTAAAATTGATCTTCCTCTAATTTTAATACTGATTTTTCAGGCTTTACGTGATTGCGTATTGCCTGAAAAAACGGCACTGTTTCTACTCAGTGACCGCCAGCCACTGTAGATACTTATCATTTTTTTAGCTGTCGCCATGATTGGACGCTGTCATGCTCGATTACGTTAACTCGCTCCGCCACTCTCTGCCGTATATTAATGCCCACCGTGAGCGCACCTTTGTGGTTATGCTGCCCGGCGAAAGTATTGAGCATGAAAATTTTGGCAATACCGTCCATGACTTAGTGCTATTGCACAGCCTAGGTGTACGTTTAGTTTTAGCGTTTGGCTCACGTCCGCAAATTGAAGCGCGTTTAGCCGCGCAGGGCGCACAATCCCATTACCATCAGGACTTGCGTATCACTGACGCGGCAACCTTAAGCTGTGTGCTGGACGCAGTAGGCCAGTTACGTGCTTTTATTGAGGCGCGTTTATCGATGGATATGGCTGCTTCCCCCATGCATGGGGCGCGCTTACGAGTGGCGGGCGGTAACTTTGTTACAGCACGGCCATTAGGCGTGATTGATGGGATTGACTACCAGCACACTGGTGAAGTTCGCCGTATCGACTGCAAAGGAATTAACCGCTTACTCGATGACCGCACTATTGTTTTACTACCACCCATAGGGTACTCGCCCACCGGTGAAACTTTTAACCTTGCCTGTGAGGACATTGCAACCCGCACAGCCATTGAGTTGCAAGCAGATAAATTACTGCTGTTCAGCTCAGAGCAAGGATTAATGGATAGTTCCGGTCAATTGATTCGCGAGCTGCCAGCACAACAAGCAGAGCACCATTTGCAACGGCTTAAAAACAGTAAGCAACTTGAACAACGTGAGTTGCTCACAGCTGCCGTTAACGCCTGCGGCGGCGGCGTGCCACGCTGTCACATTATTAGCTACCACCTTGATGGCGCCCTGCTCTCAGAAATGTTTACCCGCGATGGTTGCGGCACCTTAGTCGACCAAGGTCAGTTTGAACAGGTACGTGAAGCGCAAATTGAAGATGTGGGCGGTTTACTTGAGTTAATCCGCCCGCTTGAGGAGCAAGGCGCTTTAGTACGTCGCTCACGGGATTTAATTGAACGCGAGATAACTCAGTTTAGTATTGTTGAGCGTGACGGTTTAATCATTGCTTGCGCAGCGCTCTATCCTTTCCCAGAGCAAGCCACAGGCGAGTTGGCCTGCCTAGCAGTGCACCCTGATTATCGCCACGGCGGTCGCGGTGATGTGCTGCTTGAACGTATTGAGCAGCGAGCGCGAGCCTTACAGCTAAGCTCACTCTTTGTTCTTACTACACGCACTGCACACTGGTTTCAAGAGCGTGGGTTTCAAGCCTGCGCTCTTGAGCAACTTCCCAGCGCCAAAGCATCACTGTATAACTTCCAACGTAACTCTAAGGTTTTTCGCAAAACCTTAAGCTAATAGTTTTTCACCGTGAAAGCTATTAGAGTGCAAATATGTTGCCAAGCTCATTAAGTAGCACAGCAACCTACAGCGCAACTCTCAACCATTCACTTGGTTTGCTGCGTTTATAATAATTAAGGAGAACTCCCATGATTAAAGGCAAAACCCTAGCATGGGCCCTGTCCATGACCCTCGCAGGCATGACCTTGAGCGGAACTGCACAGGCCGAAGAGAAGTACATCACCATCGGTACCGGAGGACAAACCGGTGTTTACTATGTGGCAGGTCAATCCATATGCCGTTTTGTTAACCGTGACAGCAAAACCAGTGGCATTCGCTGTAATGCACCGGCCAGTGGCGGTGGCGTAGCCAACGTGAATGGTATTCGCAGCGGCGAATTTAACTTTGGGGTAATGCAGTCCGACCACCAGTACAAAGCGATGGAAGGTCTACCACCTTTCGCAGCTGAAGGTCCAATGGAAGATATGCGCGCGCTATTTTCACTGCAAAGTGAAGTTTTCACTATCCTAGCTCGTCGTGACTCACACATTGCCAACTTCGATGACTTAAAAGGTAAGCGCGTCAATATCGGCAACCCTGGCTCAGGTCAACGCGACACCCTTGAAGAAATTATGGATAAGAAAGGCTGGGATCGCAAAACCTTTGCTTTAGCTGCTGAACTAAAACCAGCCGAACAAGCTAGCGCCCTCAATGACAACAACATTGATGCAATGACTTACTTTGTCGGCCACCCCAACGGTGCTATCCAAGAAGCGACCACCACAGTAGATGCGGTTTTAGTTCCAGTCACTGGTCCTGAAATTGATACGCTGTTAGAAGAAAAAAGCTACTACACCAAAGCTGAGATTCCAGGTGGTATGTACACCGGTAATGACCTGCCCACACCATCAATTGGTGGTAAAGCAGTGCTCTCAACCAGCAGCAATACTAGCCCTGAACTGGTTTATCAAATGGTTAAATCAGTCTTTGATAACCTTGATCGCTTCAAGCGTTTGCACCCTGCCTTTAAAGATTTAAAAGCAGAAGAAATGATTGAAGTAGGTTTATCAGCGCCGCTACATGAAGGGGCTGTACGTTATTATAAAGAACAAGGCTGGATGTAATAGCTGACAGTTAAACTGTAATAAATACTCAATACACCAGTGCCCCACCCTGCACTGGTGTATTGACTCTCCAAGACTCTAAGCAGGTTCACTGCCATGTCCGATAAACACCTTTCCGCTGAAGAACTGATTGCCCAAGATTCAGGTGCGCGTTTGCCTGAGGGCATCATGGCGCAAGTTATCGCTGGTTTGGCTTTACTCTGGTCACTGTTTCAACTCTGGATTGCCTCACCACTGCCATTTATGCTGCGCATTGGTGTATTTAACGACACTGAAACCCGCTCAATTCACTTAACCTTTGCCTTACTTTTAGCTTTTTTAGCCTATCCAGCCTTTAAGCGCTCACCACGCAACCGTGTGCCTTTAATGGATATAGCCCTAGGTTTGCTAGCGGCTTCTTGCTCTGCATACTTATTTGTTTTTTATCAGCAACTGGCTTTGCGCCCCGGTAGTTTAATCACTACTGACTTGGTCGTTGCTTGCATTGGTATTCCAATGCTACTGGAGGCCACGCGGCGTACTTTAGGGCCACCACTGGCAATCATCGCCTTACTTTTTTTAGTTTACAGTGTCGCCGGTCCCTATATGCCAAGCATGCTGGCACATCGCGGTGTCAGCTTTACTGCGTTGGCAAATCACCAATGGATCACCACTGAAGGTGTATTTGGTATTGCTCTTGGTGTCTCCACCAGCTTTGTTTTCTTGTTTGTCCTGTTTGGTGCTTTATTAGAGCGTGCCGGTGCCGGTAACTATTTTATTCAATTGGCTTTTAGCTTGCTCGGCCATATGCGCGGCGGCCCAGCTAAAGCTGCAGTGGTGGCCTCAGGCCTAACTGGCATGATCTCTGGCTCATCCATTGCCAACGTAGTCACCACCGGTACTTTCACTATTCCAATGATGAAAAAGGTTGGTTTTTCGTCAGAGAAAGCCGGCGCAGTTGAAGTAGCGTCATCGGTTAACGGACAAATCATGCCGCCAGTAATGGGCGCAGCGGCGTTTTTAATGGTGGAATACGTTGGTATTTCCTATTTGGAAATTATTAAGCATGCTTTTTTACCGGCTGCAATTTCCTATATTGCGCTACTCTATATCGTCCACTTAGAAGCGCTTAAACTAGGCATGCAACCCATCGGCACCCAGCAAGCCAAGCCTTGGCTGCGCCGTTTAGTGGGTTTTGCTTTTGGTACTGCGCTTATTTCAGGCATCTCTTTATTGGTGTATTACGGTTTAGGCTGGCTTAAACCGGCACTGGGTGAGCACGCACTGTTAGGTATTGGTATTTTGCTCGCTATCACCTATTTAGGCCTGCTTAAAATTGCTGCAAGCAATCCACCACTGCCCATAGAAGACCCTGATAAACCCTTAGAAGAACTACCAAAAACCCGTACCGTACTCCTATCCGGCTTGCACTTTATTTTGCCGGTGATCGTTCTGGTTTGGTGTTTGATGATTGAGCGTTTATCTCCTGGGCTTTCAGCATTCTGGGGCAGCGTGATGCTGATTTTTATCCTGTTGACCCAGCGTCCAATCCTGACCTGGATGCGCAGTGACCGCAGCTATAATCACGGTGGCTGGCTCGATGGTGCGCTTGATCTACGTGAAGGCATGATTGCCGGTGCGCGCAATATGATCGGCATTGGTATCGCTACAGCAGCAGCCGGCATGATTGTTGGTGCAGTATCACAAACCGGCGTTGGCTTGGTTTTGGCTGACCTAGTGGAACTGCTCTCAATGGGTAACTTGCTCTTGATGCTAATACTCACTGCCGTATTCAGTTTAATTCTTGGTATGGGCCTACCGACCACAGCCAACTATATTGTTGTCTCCAGCTTATTAGCACCTGTCGTGGTAGCGCTCGGCCAGCAAAACGGTTTAATTGTGCCCCTAATTGCCGTGCATCTGTTTGTTTTCTACTTTGGCATTATGGCTGATGTGACACCGCCTGTAGGCTTGGCATCCTTTGCTGCAGCAGCTGTATCTAAAGGCGACCCGATTAAAACAGGTATACAGGCTTTCTATTACAGCTTGCGAACGGCATTACTGCCATTTTTGTTCATCTTTAATACTGACTTACTGCTGATTAACGTTAGCTTTATGCACGGTATTTTGATCTTTATTGTCGCCACTGTAGCCATGTTAATTTTCGCAGCGGGTACTCAAGGCTGGTTTATCACCCGCAGTCGTTGGTACGAAAGTATCCTACTGCTGTTGGTCGCCTTTACCTTATTCCGCCCCGGCTTCTGGATGGATATAGTGCATGATCCTTACCAAGACATCCCTCCCAGCCAAATGGTTCAAGCCTTAGGCCAAGTTGATGAAGGCAGTCAATTACGTTTACGTATCCAAGGTGAAGATGACCTCGGTGAGCCACAGGAGTTTGTTATTTTACTTCCCGTACCAGCGGGCGAAAGTGGCGAAGCGCGTTTGCACGCTTTGGGCTTAACGTTGATCGAAGAAGATGGCAAAACGCTAATTGATAACGTTGCCTTTGCCAGTGAAGCTGCAGATTTAGGCTTAGAGTTTGATCAGGAAATTGTCTTAGTGCGCGCACCAACCGATCGTATGCGTAAAGAGATCATGTGGATTCCAGGCTTACTGCTGCTATTGGCTGTCTGCGCCTTACAATGGCGCAGAAAGCGCCTCATTAAGCCACAACTTAAAACCAGCGACCCGCAAGCAGCGCACTGATTAATAGGACTTTTTAAAACAGTATGAAACACTCAATTTTAGTTACCGGTGGTGCAGGTTATATTGGTTCGCACACCACCTTGGCACTGCTCGAAGCCGGCCATAATGTCATCGTGCTAGACAACCTAGCTAACAGCTCACTGGAGTCATTGCGCCGCGTTGAGCGTATTTGCGGTAGAGCGGCTACCTTTATTGAAGGCGATATTCGCGACCGTGCTCTGTTAGATTCAATTTTTGTGCGCCACTCCATTCAAGCAGTCTTGCATTTTGCAGGCTTAAAAGCGGTGGGTGAAAGCGTAGAGCAACCACTGGCTTACTATGAGAATAACGTCAGCGGCAGTGTGGTGCTGTTTCAAGCAATGGCTGCAGCGGGCGTGTTTAATCTGGTGTTTAGCTCATCCGCTACTGTCTATGGCGAACCTAAGCAGATGCCAATTAGTGAAGACTGCCCTACTGGTACGCCAACCAATCCCTATGGCCGCTCCAAGCTGATGATTGAAGAGATACTGCGTGATCTGGCTATCTCTGAGCAGCGCTGGAGTATTGCGCTACTGCGTTACTTTAATCCAGTTGGCGCACATCACAGTGGCCTGATAGGTGAAGACCCCAATGGTATCCCTAACAACCTCTTGCCTTATATCAGTCAGGTTGCTGTGGGCAAACTGCAACAGTTGTCTGTCTACGGTGACGATTATCCAACCGTAGATGGCACTGGGGTACGTGATTATATCCATGTGGTCGATTTGGCTGATGGTCACTTAAAAGCTTTAGCTGCCATTGCTAAATCGCAAGGTGTACATATTTGGAACCTGGGTACAGGGCAGGGTTATAGCGTACTGCAAATGATTACAGCTTTTGAGCAAGCAGCCAAAGTGAAGGTGCCTTATAAAATAGTAGATCGCCGCAGTGGTGATATTGCCGAGTGCTGGGCCGATCCTAATAAAGCAGCCGCAGAGTTGGATTGGCAAGCATTGCATAGCTTAGACGATATGATGCGTGACACTTGGCGCTGGCAACAAAGTAATCCAGACGGCTTTAATGCCTAAGTACAAATAGCGGTCAGCATATGCTGGCCGTTTTTGATTATGCATTTAGCCGTCATATCTGCTGTGTAGCCGCTAATAAAACCTTTTATCAGTGAGCACTGCGCTTGCCGCTGCACAAGGGAGATACTCGTTAATCTTTTGTGTTGCCTGCTCTATTTATGCAAGTTTCATTCAAAGCATTCTGATTTTTGAGAATATTACAATGCAGGCTTTTAGAGCCACGGCTTAATCAGCCTGCAACTGTAGCCACCGGCAAACCAACTCACTAAAACTGATAATAAACTCTTAGTGATACACGAACACACGCACTTACTATCTAGCAGACAGCGCCGCTGATCAATGAGCACTGCGCTGCAGCTGTGACAAGCGCAGTCAGGGATGACGTAGCGCCGGCGTTGAACCCTGGATGGGTTCGTCGACGGGAGAACAGTTGCAGCGCAGTGCGGCATGCGCAACGTTAGCAATCCAATCAATGAACGCCCCTGCAAGCCGCAGACCTTATGCATTACTCATTATTCATTACCGGTGCCTGCTCGCGCGGAAGGATCTTTAAAGCTCAAGGCTGCCGCTGGCATGGCCCACTCATACGGGGCTGGGCTGGGCAAGGGCTGGCTTATTGCGCCAGACTGGAGTCTATTTTCTTTAGGCATAAAAAAACCCCAGACCATTGCTGATCTGGGGTTTTACTGTTCAAGCTTGACAGTGACCTACTCTCACATGGGGAGACCCCACACTACCATCGGCGATGCATCGTTTCACTTCTGAGTTCGGGATGGGATCAGGTGGTTCCAATGCTCTATGTTCGTCAAGCAATTCTTTTTGAAGTCGCGTAGCACTTAGAGTGCTTCGTTACCTCGAATTAGGTTTGTGATAGTAGCATAATTTGTGCGTTTTGCGAACTTTCGGATCACAATTCGTCTTCCCAAATTGTTTGGGTGTTATATGGTCAAGCCTCACGGGCAATTAGTATTGGTTAGCTCAATGCCTCACAGCACTTACACACCCAACCTATCAACCTTGTAGTCTTCAAGGGCCCTTTAGAGAGCTTAAAGCTCTAGTGAGATCTCATCTTGAGGCAGGCTTCCCGCTTAGATGCTTTCAGCGGTTATCCCTTCCGAACATAGCTACCCGGCAATGCCACTGGCGTGACAACCGGAACACCAGAGGTTCGTCCACTCCGGTCCTCTCGTACTAGGAGCAGCCCCTCTCAAATCTCAAACGTCCACGACAGATAGGGACCGAACTGTCTCACGACGTTCTAAACCCAGCTCGCGTACCACTTTAAATGGCGAACAGCCATACCCTTGGGACCGGCTTCAGCCCCAGGATGTGATGAGCCGACATCGAGGTGCCAAACACCGCCGTCGATATGAACTCTTGGGCGGTATCAGCCTGTTATCCCCGGAGTACCTTTTATCCGTTGAGCGATGGCCCTTCCATACAGAACCACCGGATCACTAAGACCTACTTTCGTACCTGCTCGACTTGTTGGTCTCGCAGTTAAGCGCGCTTTTGCCTTTATACTCTACGACCGATTTCCGACCGGCCTGAGCGCACCTTCGTACTCCTCCGTTACTCTTTAGGAGGAGACCGCCCCAGTCAAACTACCCACCATACACTGTCCTCGATCCGGATAACGGACCTGAGTTAGAACCTCAAAGTTGCCAGGGTGGTATTTCAAGGTTGGCTCCACTGCAACTAGCGTCACAGTTTCAAAGCCTCCCACCTATCCTACACAAACAACTTCAAAGTCCAGTGCAAAGCTATAGTAAAGGTTCACGGGGTCTTTCCGTCTTGCCGCGGATACACTGCATCTTCACAGCGATTTCAATTTCACTGAGTCTCTGGTGGAGACAGCGCCGCCATCGTTACGCCATTCGTGCAGGTCGGAACTTACCCGACAAGGAATTTCG